>CAZNLW010000034.1:0-17274 GCA_964574205.1 uncultured Rhizobiaceae bacterium
GAATAGAGCAGATGCAGGATGGCATGTTCGATGCCGCCGATATACTGATCCACCGGCATCCAGTATTGCGCCTTTTCCAGATCCACTGGCGCCTCGGCCTGGGGCGAACAGAATCGCGCGTAATACCAGGAGCTGTCGATGAAGGTGTCGAAGGTATCCGTCTCGCGCTCGGCATCACCGCCGCATTTCGGGCATTTCACGTGCTTCCAGGTGGGATGGCGCTCCAGGGGATTGCCCGGCCTGTCGAAGGTGACATCCTCGGGCAAGGTCACCGGCAGATCTTCCTTGGGCACGGGCACGATGCCACAGGCAGGGCAATGGATCACCGGAATGGGACAGCCCCAGTAGCGCTGGCGCGAGACTCCCCAGTCACGCAGACGATAGTTCACCTGCCGCGCGCCGATGCCCATCGCCTCCATGCGCCGTGCCACTTCCTCCTTGGCCTCGGCCACGGTCATGCCGTTCAGGAAGTCGGAATTGATGAGCACCACGTCATCACCTTCCGTCTCCGTGAAGGCCTTGTCCTCGATGGTGCAGTCCTCTGGTCTCACGTCTCGGGGACAGACCACGGGAATCACCGGAAGGCCATACTTGCGGGCGAAATCCAGGTCGCGCTGGTCATGAGCCGGACAGCCGAAGATGGCCCCCTCGCCATAGCCCATGAGCACGAAGTTGGCCGCATAGACGGGCAGCTTCGTGTCCGGCCTGAAGGGATGGATGGCATGAAGCGGCAGGCGGATGCCCTTTTTCTCCGCCTTCTCGATGGCCTCTTCGGAAGTGCCCAGTGCCGCGCACTCGCGACGGAAGGCGGCGATGTCCGGATCCTTCTCTGCCAGCGTCTTGACGATGGGATGATCCGCCGAAAGCGCCACGAAGGAGGCACCGAAGATGGTGTCATGGCGCGTGGTGAAGACGGGCAGGCGCTCTGGCCAGGGGTTGCCCTCCTCGTCCACCAGCGCGAAGGTGAATCGCAGCCCTTCCGACCGGCCGATCCAGTTGCGCTGCATCACCTTCACCTTTTCCGGCCAATCCTTCAGTTCGTCGAGGCCCTTCAGCAGGTCCTCGGCGTAGTGGGTGATCTTGAGGAACCACTGCTCCAGCTCGCGCTTCTCCACCAGCGCACCGGAGCGCCAGCCGCGCCCGTCGATCACTTGCTCGTTGGCCAGTACCGTCTGGTCCACCGGATCCCAGTTGACCATGGCGGTCTTGCGCTCGACCAGGCCTTTCTCCAGGAAATCCAGGAACATGGCCTGTTCGTGCCGGTAGTATTCGGGATCGCAGGTGGCAAACTCGCGCGACCAGTCCAGCGAGAAGCCCAGCCGCTTCAGCTGGCCCTTCATGTAGGCAATGTTGTCATAGGTCCATGTCTTCGGGTGCACGCCCTGCTGCATGGCGGCGTTTTCTGCCGGCATGCCGAAGGCATCCCAGCCCATGGGATGCAGCACGTTGAAACCGCGGGCGCGCTTGTACCGGGCCAGCACGTCACCGAGGGTGTAGTTGCGCACATGTCCCATGTGGATGCGCCCCGAGGGATAGGGGAACATCTCCAGCACATAGAACTTGGGCTTGTCGGAATTCTCCTCGGCGCGCGCGATGCCCGCCTCCTCCCAAACCTTCTGCCACTTGGGCTCGGCCTCGCGCGGGTTGTAGCGCTCGTTGGCGGTGCTCATGGTGCTGTTTTCTTCCCTCTGGTCGCGGGATCCCTTGTCCGCGGGCAGGAATGTCTCTACCTCTTGCTCCGAAGGCTTCGAAGCGGTTGAGTATCAGCCCCGCACGAACGGTGCAAGAGACGGAAAACGCCATGGGCAGCGACATGACAGCACGTTCCGCGGCCGAGCGCCTGGAGGAGGTGCGCCGCCGCATCCGCGAGGCGGCGCGGGAGGCCGGCCGTGATCCCGAGGAGATCACGCTGATCGCCGTTTCCAAGACATTCCCTGAAGACACCGTTCTGCCCGTGATCGAGGCGGGCCAGCGTCATTTTGGCGAAAACCGCGTGCAGGAGGCCAGGGCCAAGTGGCCGGCCCTGCGCGATCGTTTCTCCGATATCATACTCCATCTCATCGGTCCCTTGCAGACCAACAAGGTGAAGGATGCGGTGCGGCTCTTCGATGTCATCCACACCGTGGACAGGCCGAAACTGGCGCGTGAGCTGCGCAGGGAGATGGACAGGCAGGGGCGCGAGCTGCCCGTCTTCGTGCAGGTGAATACCGGCGAGGAACCGCAGAAGGCCGGAGTGCTCCCGGCCGAGGCCGACGCCTTCATCGAGGCCTGCCGCAACGAACACGGGCTGGACGTGATCGGCCTGATGTGCATCCCGCCGGTGAACGAGCCACCGGCACCGCACTTTGCCCTGCTGGCGAAGATTGCCGCCCGCCATGGCCTGAAACGGCTGTCCATGGGCATGAGCGGAGACTACGACGTGGCCGTGAAGATGGGGGCCACGCACGTGCGCGTGGGTTCCGCCATCTTCGGCCCGCGCGGCTGACGGCACTTGTCGGCTCGCATGGCCGGCCCCGGTCCGCAGATCCTCCCCGAAAGGTAAAGCTCTCGTTAATCCCTTGCCGGATAGACTGGTCATGGCAAGGGCCGGCAACCTGCAGCTCGCAGGCCTGTCAGGAAACCTGCATCGCCGACAACGCCCCTTGAGGGCATGCAACCGTTCAGGGAGAGTGGTGGAGAGCGGTCATGGACAAGGCGGCACCAACGCACATGGACAAGGACCATCAGGCGGCACGGGAATGGCAGTCGAAAGCCACAGCCGGCGAAGGATCGACGGCAGCAGCGACCCGATTTGTGGATCCGCGCGAGGGCGTGTTTCTCATCACCCTTCTGGTAGGGCTGGTGATGATCGCGCTGGTCTGGCTGTTCACCCAGATGCTCGGCGGCGTGCTGGCGGAGACTCACCTGCGCCACAAGGCCGCCGGCCTTTCCACCCTGACGGCCGAGACCCTGAGAGAGGCTGGCTGGGATGGCCGCGGGCCGCTGGATGAATCCTTGCGGCAGCAACTGCGGCAGCTGGTGCGGTTCTCCGATGCCGAGCACCTCGTTGTCGCCGATGCGAACGGCCGTGTGTTGTTCTCGACGGAGGAGGCCGGCATCGCCCAGCGCCTGGCCGCGCCACGAGAGCAGTCCCTGTCGCTCCACGTGAGCACCGAGAAGGAAGGAGAGATCCTGCGCCGCATGGCCCATGTGGTGGCTCGTGTGCCACTCAACGGTCGTCATGCCCTGGTGGCGTTCGACCTTGATGCCACCGGCACACTGGCCTGGTATCGTCAGATCGGCCTTGTCTTTGCCAAGGTCATGGCCGTGCTCGTGATTGCCGCCATGCTGCTCATCGGCCTGCTGGTGCACCGCCGCATCACGGAACGCATGCAGACCAGGGCCGAGCTGGAGGCCCTGCGCCGACGCAATGACGAAGAGCATCGCCGAGCCGAAGCCCTGCAGATGAAGCTTGTGCACCTCCAGGAAGAACTCGCGACCCTCAATCGACGCCTGGCCGAGACCATGCGCCAGAACCATCCGGGAAACGCCGGTGGCCACAAGCGCCAGGTCCGCGCCACGCATGGCAAGTGAGGCCGCGAGAGACCATTCGCCGCCCTGAATGACGAAAATCAGGTTGCCGGAAGGGCAGGCAGGCATTATCTAGGCAGGCCCCGGCGATCATGCCTGTGGAAGCGGCGATCATCGTTGCCTTCCGTGCCGGCCACAGGCCAGGCGCAGCAGGAACCACATGTCGTCGGTGGCACTCGATCGGCCAGAAAGGGGATGGAAACGGCGCCGGGTTGGAGTGCGGCATGGCCGGAAAGAAGGTACTTGTCGTCCTGCATCAGGAAACATCCACGCCCGGGCGCATCGGCCTGTGGCTGCGCCAGCGCGGTGTGCAGCTGGATGTGCGTTATCCTGTTCTGGGTGATGCTCTGCCCCCCACGCTCGCCGGCTACCACGGTGCCATCATTTTCGGCGGCCCCGGTTCGGTGAACGACAACTGCGAACATTTCCGCCGCGAGATCGATTGGCTTGCCGTGCCGCTGAAGGAACGCAAGCCCTACATCGGCATCTGCCTCGGCGCCCAGATGCTGGCCAAGCACCTTGGGGCGAAAGTGGGCCCGCATCCCGAGGGGCTGTGCGAGATCGGCTACTATCCCGTCACGCCCACGGTTTTCGGGATGACACTCTGCGACTGCTGGCCCGGCCACGTCTATCAGTGGCACAAGGAGGGGTTCGAGGTGCCCGCCGGTGCCCAGCTGCTGCTGGAAGGGCGGGGGCACTTCCCCAATCAGGCCTTCCGTCATGATCTGGCTTTCGGCTTCCAGTTCCACCCCGAGGTGACCACGGCCATGATCTATCGGTGGACGGTGAAATCCGCCGAAAGCCTGAAGCTGCCGGGTGCCCGGCCGCTTTCCACGCATTTCGAGGAACGCTTCATCCACGACCCTTCCGTGGCCTGCTGGCTGGACCGTTTTCTGGATTTCTGGCTCACCCTCTCGCCTGACCTGCCGGAGCGTCAGGCCGCCTGATCCACCGAGCGCAGCGCCCGTTCATGCCCCATCGCCTGCTGATGTGGCCAAAACGGCGGAGTCGAATGTACGGAAAAGGTTTTCCGGCCTGCTCGGCAGGCTGGAAACAGTAACTTCACGTTCGCCTCGACAGTCGTGTCGTCGCCACGTGCCCCCAGTCATCGACCGAAAAGACGCCAGCGTCGCCCCTGCGCCTTGTCCTCTTCGACCGGCATGGGCCGGGCCTCGTCCATGTCATCCACGTCTGCCGGGAGCGGGCCGGGATCATCCGGCAACGGCGGCTGCACATAGGTTTCCTCCGGGGTCTCGTCCACCGGCTCGGCAGCGGGATGGACAGGCACGCCCTCGGCCTCCCTGGACGCCGCTTCGGAAGCCGCCTCCTTCTCGCCTGTTTCCGGCGCTTCCGAAGAAGCGACCATCGTGTTCCCTGACGCACGCCCGCCGGCCTCTCCGTCCGTGGACCTTTCAGCTGTGCCCGGACCTTCCGCCGGCACCTCTGCCTGCTCGCCCGCCGGCTCGGGCACCGGCCGCAAACGGGCCTTCAGTTCGTCAGGTTTCGGTGCAAGTGGCGCAGCCCCCGGCGGCGGCACGGCTCTCCCGGCATCCGGCTTGTCCTCCGTCCTTTCTTCGTCTTTCATGCCCTCTTCAGGGTGTGCCCGCTTCGCCCCGCCTGTCTCTTCGACCTCCACTTCTGAGCGAGTCACTGTCCGGTTCACGCCGTCGGTTTCTGCAGCGTCCGCACGTTTCGCGTCAATTTCGGTCGTGGCCTCTTCCTTGCGCACGGCCCCTTCACGCGCGTCGGAAGCCGATGTTTCGGGCACGGGCAGCGCTTCCGTCTTGCTTTCGCAACCCTTTTCGGCCGCATCCGCCGTTGACACGTCCCCTGCAGACACCTCGCCTTCCCCTGCATCCGCATCTTCGGCAGGGGCAGCCATCTCTCCCTCGATCACGGACGCCTGTGCTGCGACCGTCGCCTTGGCAGCCGCGCTGTCGGTAGCGGCATCCTCTGCTGCCGCCGGGCCATGGGCCGTCTCCTCAGTCGCCATTGCCGCCGCACCAGCCGCAGCAGCCCCGGCCATCGAGACCAGAGCCGGCCGCGCAGCCTCGCCATCCGCCACACTGGCAGCGATGGCCGGCGCCTCCAGCAGCTCGGCCGGCACGGGCTCCGGCATTACCATGTGTTCGTCACCCTTCACCGGCGTGCGCCATTCGAACACGCCCAGCTCGCCCGTGACCGGCGAAGCCGGTAGCCACTCGGCAGAGACCATGCCCTCTGCCGTCCAGGCCGGATCGCGCCGCGCGCGCACGGCCCGGGCCAGCCATTCGCGGGCCCGACCGCGGTCGCCATAGGCCTTCTCCTCCAATTCGGCCATGAGGATATAGATGCGTGCACCGGGGTTTTCGTTCAGCCATGGCCGCAGGGCGCCGCGCGCCGTCTCCCAATCCTGCGCCTCCATGGCCGCCCGCGCCAGGGCCACCGCCCCTTCCTCGCCGCCCCCACTGAGACGGATGAGGTTCTGCACGCGTTTCAGCCGGTCGCGCGGTGAATCGCCTGGTCGCAAGTGGGCATAGACCTCCGCAATGTCCGGATGCGGGGCCAGCTTCCAGGTCTTTTCCAGGATTCTTGCGGCCTTGCGCAGCTTGCCACGCGCCGCCAGCATGCCGCCGGCCAGCACCGCCGCCGGAATCAGCGACGGATCCAGCTTGTGCGCCCGCTGCGCCAGCGCGATGGCCCGCTCGGGATCTGTTTCTTCGAGCTTGAGTGCCAGCGCCGTGAGCGCCGCTGCCTTCTTGCGCGCATGCTCGGCCTTGTCCATGAGGCCGCGATGTCGCAACTCGTCCAGCAGGCGCAACACCGCATGCCATTCGCCATCCAGCGCCAGGAAGCGCAGCATGGCCCGCCCCGCCCAGGGCAGGTCCGGATGATTCTTCCAGGCCCGTGCCGCCCATTGCCGGGCAGCCATCATGTCACCCGCCTTCACCGCCTGTTCGTAGAGGCCATGCAGGGCTGCCGCCTCGGTGGATGGATCATCCAGCATTTCCTCCAGCAGGCGCCGGGCATCCTTCTCCTCCCCCAGCGCCTGCGCCGCCCGGGCCTCCAGCAGCCGCGCCACCGGCTCGCCGGGCACCAGCCTGGCTGCCCTGCCGGCCGCCTTTCGTGCTGCCGCCGCATTGCCAGCGAGCAGCGCCACCAGTCCCTGCGAGAGAGCATCCAGCCCTTTCTTGCGCCGGCGCAGGCGGAAGTAGTCGCGCGCCGCCCCCGGCGCGGCAAGGAACATGCGGATGAGCCGCCAGAGGCCCAGCAACACGGCCACGGCCACGGCCAGCACGCCAAGCGCCAGGGCTACCGGTACGTCTTCCACCCGCCAGCCCAGCCAGTCGATCGTCATCGTCCCCGGGTGTTCGGCCAGCCATGTGATACCGGCCACGGCAGCCGCCATGACGATGAACCAGAAAACGAGCCTCAGCATTGCCTGTCGCCCCCGTCTGTTGCCTTCAGCCCCCGCATGCCCCGCATGATCCTGCCGCCTCCCGGACGTGCGCCGCCATCAGTCGCAACAAGGCCAGTGGATGCCCCTCACGGCTCGGTCACCCCTTTCGCATCCTTGCCAGCCGCTGGCATGGTGCCGGTCATGGCCCTGACCACATCCCCGGCGAGCGCGGCCAGTGCCGCATCGGCCGCAAGCCGGGCCTCCGCCTGCTGGCGCCAGCGCGCAACATCTTCCGGCATCGCGCCGTTCATCCGGCCCAGCACATTGAGCGCCGCTGCCAGCCCGCGTTCATGGCCGGCACGGGCGGCTTCGGCCAGCACTTCGGCCCAGTCCACCTCGCCCTTGCGCCGCACTTTCACCACTTGCATCAGCCGTGCCTTCAGGCTGCCGGTGATCCCCTCCTGGGCCATGGCCTCGAGCCGCTTGCGCTTCTCCGCGGCATGGCGCGCCGCGATTTCGTCCAGCGCGGCCAGCAAGGTTTCCGCCGTCGGCACACCCGTCTCCGCCATCTTCGACAAATCCGCCACCGCCGGCGAATCCGGCAGAAACCCGGCCACGGCCTTCAGTTCATCCGCAAAGGGAGCGCCAGTCTGCACCTTTTCACGCAGGGCTGCAAAGGCCGCCCCCACCGGCGGCGGCGTGTAGGCCGGTCGGCGGGCGGCTTCCGCTTTCAGGGCCTGCACCTCTGTCAGGGCCTCTTCGGCCTGGGCCGCGGCCTTGCGCGCCGCCTCCAGCGCCTCGGCGATGCGCTGATCCCGCGCCGCCGCATCTGTCCTCAGGACCTGCAGATCAGCCTTCAGCCGACCCAGTGTCTCCTTCAGGCCCTCGAGCGCTTCGGGCTTCACGGCACTGGCCACTTCCGCCGCGCCATCTTCCAGGGCAGCCACCTTCATCTCCAGCGCCGCCAGCTTGCGCGCAAGGCCTGCCACCTGCAGTGCCCCGTTCGCCGCCCCGGCCTGACCACGCCCCCCGGCAGCCTCGCCACCGCCGACCACCGATTCTGCAGGCGCACCGGCACTGTCAGCAGCCGCCGTGGCCTTCTCCAGTGCGGCCATGACGGCTTCGGCCTGCGCCTTCACGTCCTTCATCGCGGCTTCCAGGGCCTGCACCCTCTCCCTGTCTGCCGCCCGCTCCCGGGCCAGCGCGTCCAGCTGCGTCTTCAATGCCGCGAACTGCTGTTTCACCGCCTCCGGCATCTCGCCCGGCATGGCCTGCCTGTCCTTCCGGGTGGCGGCCAGGTCCGTTACCGTCTTCTCCAGGTTTTCCACCCGAGCGGACAGGCTGGAGACCGTCTCCGAAAGAGCCGCCACCTTCTTCGCCAACGGTGCGATCCTTTCATCCACCTGCGCGGCCAGCGCCCGAGCCCCCTTGTCACTGGCATCTGCCAGGGCCGCGACCTGCGCCTTCAGAGCCGCCAGCTCCCTGCCCGGACCATACTGATCATAGGCATAGATGCCGCCACCAGCAGCCACCCCCATCAACCCCAGCACACCCAGCACCTTCAGCCCCGTTCGCTTCTTCGGGGCCTGTTCACCCTGAGCCTCGTCCTTGTCGGCTGCATCCGCGGCCTCCGCCTGATCATCAGCACGGCCGTCATTGCCGGTCGCCGCGCGCGCATCCTGCGCGGCCGCGTCTTGTTCCGGGAGCCGGCTCTCGGCCGATATGGTCCCGGCCTCGGCCGCGTCCTCTTCGGCAGCCACGGAAGCCGCCCCGCCTGCCTGCTCCGCCTCCTGGCCGGCGGTCTCCTGGGCTGTCATTCCCTTTTCGGCGGGAACGTCCTCACGCGCGATCTCTTCCGCCTCGCCCTCGATGACCGTGGGCCGAACCGGCCCCCGCTTGTCTTCCCCCCGGTCGTTGCTCATGGCATGCCCTCTTTGAAGAACAGTCGCCTTTGCAGAAAGCCCCGGGCCTTCGCCCCGGCCTTGCCCCGCCGGTCCCTTCCCCGCGCCATGCCAATCCACTCCGGCCGATATGGGCGGACAGAAAGAATCGGGCGCAGGGAGACCGGTCTTCCCTGCGCCCTTGTTTCCCGCAAGCGAGTGGGGGTTGTCAAATGCCTGCGTGTCACGGAGCCGGCCGAAGGCCGCTCCGCCTGCACGCAGGCACCGCCCCACAGGGCACGTCAGGTCACCACCACCCTGGTGCCCAGCGGCACCTTCTCATAGAGCTGGATGATCTCCTCGTTCAACAGCCGGATGCAGCCCGAGGAGACGGCCCGACCGATGGTCTGCGGCTGGTTGGTGCCATGAATGCGATAGAGCGTGTCGCGTTGGCCCTGGTAGAGATAGAGTGCGCGCGCCCCCAGGGGATTGTCCGGCCCGCCGGGCATCACCCGGGGCAGACGGCGGCGATAGAGGCGCCACTCACGTTCGATCATCTCCGCCGGCGGCCGCCATTCGGGCCACTTGGCCTTGCGTTTCACATGGGCCACGCCCGTCCACTGAAAGCCCTCGCGCCCCACGCCAACGCCATAGCGCTCTGCCTTGCCGCCGGGCAGCACACGATAGAGAACCCGCTCTTCCGTCACCACGATCAGGGTGCCGGGCGCCTCCTCCGTCTCGTAATCCACGATGCGCATGCCCTGATAGGTCCTGCGCCGTGCAGCCCGGCCTGCATCCAGCACCGCCGGGCGAAAGTTGTAGCGTTTTCGCCTTTCGCGCACGCCTGCCACGGAAGGCGTCGCCAATGTGCCGGCACCGGCGAGGGCAGCCGCCAGGCCGCCCAGAAACAGCCGCCGGTTCATGCCGTCACACGGCCCGTTCTTCTCGCCTGCCATATCGCGACCGTTCATGGTGTTCACGAAAATTCTGCCTGCCGTCTCCATCGTTCTGCTCCTTCGGCAAATGAGGTTCTCGCCGGCCGGCATGCTCTGTCCGGCACTTGCACAAGGCGTGTCGCGTCATGCCATGCATTGCCAGCCGATCTGCCAGTGAAATGGGAAGAGCGTGCCGAAGCCCCTGTCAGATCAGCAGACGGCAGCAGAACCGGAGAACGTCGCGGCCATGCCGCACGAAACCGCTGCCGAAACAGGAAGGAACGGGCCGCGCCAGAGGGAAGGAACGAATGTCATCTAAGGCCGGAAGGGCCGACACTCCCCTGCTTCCGGCATCATGTCCCGGCGCCAGGGCCTTGCCTCTGGGGCGCGGCAGGGCCCGGGTTCCGGGACGCCAGATCGCATGCCGGGCCACGTCATGGCGATGGTCACAGCAGGCGCGTCCCGGATGGGTCAGGCAATGCTGCCCACCACCATGAACGAGGAATGCGGATCCAGGCCTGCTCGCCGACGGAACCATGGCCTGCGCCCGCGGCCACTCGGCAGATGACGCCGGCCCCGCATGCCGGGTGCCGGCCGCCGCCCCCTGCAGCAGCAGAAGAAGCTGCAGGCACAGGACCGCACACCCCGTGATCAGAACCCGCACGGGCAAGGATGTCCGCATGAACAAGCGCATGGCTTCCTGATAACAAGTCGCAATGAATATCTAGAGAGCACGGCCGCCGGACAGAATTCAAACTCTCGTGAGAAATACGAAACCGCCCTCTCTCCCGTTCCCGCCGCCGCCTGCGCTGGCCACGCAGCAATGGCAGCCCAAACGACAGGACCCGGCAGCCCCTGTCGTCTGCCGGGTCCTGCAAGGATGGATCCACAAGAAACGAGGCCGCGCCACCAGGTCGAGCGACGGCCCGGCGGCCGATCATGCAGCCTTGCTCTTCTTGGCCTCGTGCCTGGCAGCCGCCTCGGCCAGAACCTTTTCGATTTCGGCGATGGCGCTCTTCTCGTCAATGCCCTTCACGGCCGCCACCTCGCGGGCCAGCCGGTCCAGGGCCGCCTCGTAGAGCTGTCGCTCGGAGTAGGACTGCTCTGGTTGCTTCTCGGAGCGATAGAGGTCGCGCACCACTTCGGCCACGAACATGATGTCGCCAGAATTGATCTTGGCGTCGTATTCCTGCGCACGGCGCGACCACATGGTGCGCTTGATCTTGGGCTTGCCGCGCAGGACCTTCATCGCCTCCTCGATCATGTCATTGCCGGAGAGTTTGCGCATGCCTACCTGCTCGCACTTGTTGGTGGGCACGCGCAGACGCATTTTCTCCTTCTCGAAGTCGATGACATAGAGCTCCAGCTTGATGCCAGCGATCTCCTCCTCCTCGATGCCGATAATCTTGCCGACACCATGGGAGGGATAGACGATGAACTCGCCCGGCTTGAAGGTCAGCGTCTCCTTGCTGCTCTTGCTCGCTTTCTTCTTGGCCGCCATCTTTCCTTCTGTCCTTGAAGATCAGGGTTGGACACATGCGACTGGCAGGGTGGCCGCCCTGCGGGCCGTCAGCGGGCCATCACGGTGAACGCTGGCAGACGGTATCGCCTCCATGACCGTTCTGTCCCATGAGCCAGGCCCCAGGGGCACCCATGCAGCCCCCGTCACGGATCATCCGGCAGGCTGCCCGGCCACTGTCAGCTTCAGGAAATGCACCGGCAACCGAAACGAAATGCGTCCGGTGCAGGCGCAAAAAACTTCCGGACACATGCAGCGGCATGGCCCGGAAACCCAAACCACTTAATCCCCTGTTAGCACATTTTAACGGAAAGTTAAAGCCACCCCCGGCTGCAACCTGCCCGAACCGGTCACGAAATGCTCTTGATGGTTAATGGCTTGCCGCTTGACAAGGAACAATGGCCATGATCTGCCGCACGTAGGCCGGAAAGAAGGAAGACCCGCCGGCCAGAAAGCGCCGGCGGGTCTGCGATCAGGCCTGTCTGCATGAGGGGAGGGGAGTGATGCAGGCCTGCTGGGAAAGTGAGGTGGGAGCCATGGCCGCCGCTGTTC
This sequence comes from uncultured Rhizobiaceae bacterium, assembly GCA_964574205.1. Taxonomy (GTDB): domain Bacteria; phylum Pseudomonadota; class Alphaproteobacteria; order Rhizobiales; family Aestuariivirgaceae; genus Thermopetrobacter. The sequence goes on from CAZNLW010000034.1 coordinate 11,836, forward strand.
GCCAGAGGGACGGCGGGGCCTGTCCGTGTCAGGTCAGGGGAAGGAAGAGGGAGGGGAATGACACGGTGGGCCATGGCTCCCGCCGCACCGGCCGGAAGGGGAAACCGGTCGGCATATGGGTGCAACCGTGCAACCGGAGTGCATCTGCCGCCTGCCGAGATCCTGTTTCTGCCACCGTCCGTTCATCCGGCCTTGGAAGGCTGCGACCGCTCATTCGCTCAGAGGACGTTGAGCGGCACTTTCAGATAGCGCACGTCATTGTCTTCGGGTTCCGGGAAACGGCCGGCGTGGATGTTCACCTGGATCGACGGAATGATCAGCCGCGGCAGCGACAGCTTGGCATCCCGCTCCGTGCGCATCTTCACGAATTCCTCCTCCGAGATGCCGTCACGCACATGGATGTTGCGGCGCCGCTGCTCGCCCACCGTGGTCTGCCACGCCGGCTCGCGTCCCTCGGGGGGGTAGTCGTGGCAGACGAAGATCCGCGTCTCCTCCGGCAACGACAGGATGCGCCGGATGGAACGATAGAGCGTGCGCGCATCGCCACCCGGAAAATCCGCCCGCGCCGTGCCCACGTCCGGCATGAAGATGGTATCGCCCACGAAGGCGGCATCGCCGATGACATGGGTCATGCAGGCCGGCGTGTGCCCCGGCGTGTGCATGGCAAAGGCGCGCATGCCGCCAATGCGGTATTCCTCGCCGTCCTCGAACAGGTGATCGAATTCCTCCGCCCGCCCTTCCAGCGCCTTGGGATCGTTGAAGACCTTGCCGAAGACCTTCTGCACCGTGGTGATCGGCTTGCCGATGGCGATCTCTCCGCCCAGCTGCTCCTTGATGTAGGGCGCAGCGGAGAGATGATCGGCATGGGCATGCGTCTCGATGATCCAGTCCACCTTCAGGTCGTTCTCGCGCACGTGCCGGATCAGCCGATCCGCCGAACGGGTGGACGTGCGCCCGCCGGCATAATCGAAGTCGAGCACCGGATCGATGATCGCGCAATGGTTGCTTTGCGGATCCTTCACCACATAGCTGATGGTGGCCGTCTCCGGATCGAAGAAACCCGTGACGTCCGGCTTCACGTCCAGATCCACAGGCGGCGTGTCCGTCCTTTCCATGACAGTCATGGCATCCTCCTTTCGCAACCGCAGGTGGCTGCATATTAGAAAAATCTGATATGAAGATGGCAAGTCGCGGCGAATAATCAAGTAATTTGCTCAGGCATTCCGCACAGCGGGATTGCCATCTGTTCATGATCGTCGGACAGCACCCCCGAAGGTAGCTCTTGACCTTCCGGGAGGAAGGACACAAACCATTGCTCCAAAAAGAAAAATCCTGACATGCCGGAACACCCGGGGAGAACCGCCATGACGGGCAGCAGCAAGACGCCATCCACCCCCTCCCCCACACCGTCCAGGGGCCCGCTGGACGGCATCGTGGTGCTGGATCTCACCCGCATCCTCGCCGGTCCCTACATGACACAGCTGCTGGGCGACTACGGTGCCGAGATCATCAAGGTGGAACGCCCCGGCCTGGGGGACGACACCCGCCGCTGGGGCCCGCCTTTCGTGAAGGACGCCGAAGGCCGGGACACCACCGAGAGCGCCTACTACCTTTGTGCCAATCGCAACAAGCGCTCCATCGCCGTGGATTTCTCCACGCCGGAAGGCGCGGAGACCATTCGTCGCCTTGCCACCCGAGCCGATGTGCTGGTCGAGAACTTTCGTCCCGGCTCCCTGGCGAAATACGGGCTGGACCATGAAAGCCTCAAGGCCCTCAACCCACGCCTCGTCTACTGCTCCATCACTGGCTGGGGACAGACCGGGCCCAACCGCGAGAAACCCGGCTATGATCTCATGGCCCAGGGCTTCGGCGGTATCATGAGTCTGACCGGTGCGCCCGATGGCGAGCCCATGAAGGTGGGCGTGGCCGTGGCCGATGTGGTCTGTGGCCTCTATGCCGCCACCGCCATTCTCGCTGCGCTCCGTCACCGGGACCGAACCGGCGAGGGGCAGCACATCGACATCGCGCTGGTGGACACGCAGGTGGCATGGCTGATCAATGCCGGACTTTATTACCTCGTCAGCGGCGAGGAACCGCCCCGCCTCGGCAACGCCCATCCCAACATCGTGCCCTATCAGGTTTTTTCCTGCGCGGATGGGCATGTCATCATTGCCGTGGGCAACGATTCCCAGTTCGACCGTTTCTGCCGTTTCATCCGCCACGAGGATCTGGCCCGGGATCCCCGCTTCGCGACCAATGCCGCCCGTGTGCGCAATCGCGAGCGCCTCGTTTCGATCATTGCCGAGGCCCTCGCCCCCCTGAAACGCGACGAGATAGTCGCCGGTCTTGCGGCCATCGGTGTGCCCGCCGGGCCGGTCAACCGCCTCGCCGATGTCTTTGCCTCCGACCAGGTGGCCGCCCGCGGCATGAAGATCACCATGCCCCATCCGCTGGCCGGCAGCGGCAAGGTGACACTCATCGGCAATCCGGTGAAGTTCTCGGCCACGCCTGTCACCTACCGGCACCCGCCCCCCTTGTGCGGCGAGCATACATGGCAGGTGCTGGAGGAATTCGGTCTGGCCGACGCCGCCAAAAACCACCCGGGCCACCAGGAGGGAAAGGAGAGAGGCGGGCAGTGACCGATTGTCGCCAGGTGAGAATCAGAGAAGCGTGCGCATGTAGGCCTTCAGGGCGTCTGCCACGTCGGGATCCTCCAAGGCAAAGGCCAGATTGGCCTTCAGGAATCCCAGGGCGTTGCCCGTGTCGTGCACCTCGCCCTCGTAACGCACGGCCCAGAAGTCCTGATCCTTCAGCAGCATCTGCATGGCATCGGTGATCTGGATCTCCCCGCCTGCGCCCGGCCTGGTCTGCGCAAGCACATCGAAGATCTCCGGCTGCAGGATATAGCGCCCCGAGATGATCCAGGTGGAAGGAGCCGCCTCCGGTTCCGGCTTCTCCACCATGCCGGTGATGCGCACCGCACCGCTTTCGTGGGTTTCGCCCAGCGCCACGACGCCATACTTCCGCACATCCTCACGGGACACCGCGTCCACGGCAATCAGGTTGCCACCGGTTTCGGCATAGACATCCATCATCTGTTTCAGGCAACCGGGGCGGCCCCGCACCAGCATGTCCGGCAGCAGCACGGCAAAAGGCTCGTTGCCCACGATGTCCCGCGCGCACCACACCGCATGCCCCAGCCCCAGCGGTGCCTGCTGGCGGGTGAAGCTCGTCGCGCCGGCCGACGGCAACGCCGCCTCCAGCCGCTCCAGCATGGCCGTCTTGCCGCGCCGCCTGAGCGTCTCCTCCAGCTCGAAGGCCCGGTCGAAATGATCCTCGATGGCCTGCTTGCCCCGGCCTGTGACAAAAATGAAGTGCTCGATGCCGGCCTCGCGCGCCTCCTCGATCACCCAGTCCAGGGCCGGCCGGTCCACGATGGGCACCATTTCCTTCGGAACAGCCTTGGTCGCCGGCAGAAATCGCGTGCCCAGACCGGCCACGGGCAGCACGGCCTTGCGCACGGGACGGATGGCAGGTGTGCTCATGATGACCGAATTCCTTTCGCTAGGGGTGAATTTCGCAGTCCCTGGCCGACACGTCATTTACCTTTTCGTGCGGCATATGACGAAAAATGGAGCAAATCGCAACAACCACATGAGGTTTGTCATGACGGTTCTGGTCACGGGCGGGGCCGGCTACATCGGCTCGCACATGGTCTATGCCCTCACCGACCGCGGCGAGGACGTGGTCGTGCTCGACAACCTCTCCACCGGTTTCGACTGGGCGGTCTCCCCGGCTGCCGATCTGGTGGTGGGCGACATCGGCGATGCGGATCTCGTCGCCCGCCTCATCCGCGACCGCGGCATCAGGGCCATCATTCACTTCGCCGGCTCCATCATCGTCCCGGAATCCGTCGAGAACCCGCTCAAGTACTATCACAACAACACCTGCAAGAGCCGCAGCCTCATCGAACAGGCGGTCAGGGGGGGCGTGTCACATTTCATCTTCTCCTCCACTGCTGCCGTCTACGGCATTCCGGAGAAGAATCCCGCCTTCGAGGATGCACCGACACACCCCATCAATCCCTATGGCCGCTCCAAGCTCATGACCGAATGGACCCTGCAGGATGTGGCCGCTGCCCACGACATGAACTACGTGGCCCTGCGCTACTTCAACGTCGCCGGCGCCGATCCGCAGGGGCGCACCGGCCAGTCCACGCCCGAGGCCACGCACCTCATCAAGGTGGCCTGCCAGACGGCCCTGGGCCTGCGCGAGAAGATGTTCATCTTCGGCACCGACTACGATACACCGGATGGCACCTGCATTCGCGACTACATTCACGTGACCGACCTCATTGCCGCCCACCTGGACGCCCTGGACTACCTGCGCAAGGGCGGTGCCAGTGCCGTTTTCAATTGCGGCTACGGCCGCGGCTACTCCGTGCGCGAGGTCATCGACACCGTGCGCAAGGTGGCCGGCCACGACTTTTCCGTGGAGGAAGCCCCACGTCGTCCCGGTGATCCGCCAGCCCTTGTGGCTGGGGCGGAACGTGTGCGCACGGTGCTGGGCTGGCAGCCGCGGCACGATGATCTCGAGGAGATCGTCGCCTCCGCCTATGCCTGGGAAAAACACCTCCTGGAGCGCAATGCCGACTAGGGAGACAGGGCCATGATCGGCACGCACGGGGGCAGGATGAAGAGGGCAAGGAGCCTGGCCGCCACTGCGCTCGCGGCCACACTGGTGCTGGCCACGATCATGGCCGCACCGGTACGCGCCGGGGCCGGCCCGAAGGACAGCCTCGCCTGGCTGGCTGCCCGGGCCGCGTTCGATCAGTTCAAGGAGGATTTCTGGCACACGGCCCGCCGTGCCGGCATTTCCCGCCGCCTCTACTGGCGGGCCATGCGCGACCTGACTCCCCTGCCCCGCATTCTCGAACGTCAACGTCGGCAGCCGGAGTTCTCCACTCCCGTCTGGCGGTATATCGAGAAGCGCGTTACCGATGCCCGTATCCGCAAGGGCCGCGCCCTGTTGAAGAAACATGGCGGCCTGCTTTCCCGCATCGAGCGCAGATTCGGCGTGGATCGCCACGTTGTGCTCGCCATCTGGGGCATGGAGACGAACTATGGCGCCTACAAAGGGCGGGAATCGGTCATCCGCGCCCTGGCCACGCTGGCTTTCACCGGCCGCCGCCAGAAATATGGTCGCACCCAGCTCGTCGCTGCGCTGAAGATCCTTCAGGCCGGCGACATTGCCCTGAAGGACATGACCGGCTCCTGGGCCGGCGCCATGGGCCACACCCAGTTCATTCCCACCACCTATCTCGGATATGCCGTGGACTTCGACGGCGACGGCCGCCGCGACATCTGGCACTCCATACCCGATGCTCTGGCCTCTACAGCCAACTATCTGAAGAAACGTGGCTGGCAGCGCGGCGTGCCC
>CAZNLW010000035.1:0-16918 GCA_964574205.1 uncultured Rhizobiaceae bacterium
CAACGGGGCGGAGTTCATCGAGACCGAATCGGGCAAGACCGAGGCCCGTTGCACCATGGATCACGTGCGCATGATCCTGGAGGAGATCCGCGACCATCACCGCGACAGCGGCTTCAAGGTGGGCAACGTGGAAACCCTGGACGAAGCCAGGGCCTACCTGGAGCTCATTGCCGAGGTGATGGGCGAGGACTGGGTGACGCCGGACAATGTGCGCCTCGGGGGCAACCGGCTGCTGGACGAAGTGCTGGCTGTGCTGGACGAGGCCAAGGCGGCATGAATATCCGCCGGCAGCCGGCACGGGAAGGCCTCCTCTTCCGTCTTCCCGTCTCCCTCGTCGCATGCGAAGTATAGACAAGGTATTGGGTTGCAAAGAACCTTGCGAATGATTGGATGGCTGTGGCAAATGCCGTCCTGCGGGCGCCGGGCCGCGCTCTGAGCCAGCAGGACGCATTGTTGTTTCTGAAGAAAAGGTTTTCCAGCCTGCTCGGCAGGCTGGAAAACCTTTTTTCACGTTCGACTGAAAATCTGCCCGCAGCCGGAGCGAGAAAGCGTCTTCTTCCGTTTCTTCGTTTCCCTCACCCTTCCAGCGCCCTGCGGGCCTCCTGCTTGATGCGCTGGATCATGGCCTTCAGACCGTTGGCACGCTGGGGGGTCAGATGTTCCTGAAGTCCCAGTTGCTCCAGATTGCCGGCAATGTCCATCTCCAGGATCTCCTGCGCCTTGCGTCCCGAGACCATGGACAAAAGCACCGCGATCAGCCCCTTCACAATGAGCGCATCGCTGTCTGCCTTCAGATGCAGCACCGCCTCCGGCGTGCCCGCCCGTTCCACTTCCGGCAGGATCCAGACCTGTGACACGCAACCGTGCACCTTGTTGGCTTCCGTGCGCGCCTCGTCCGGAAAGGGCGGCAGCGCCTTGCCCAGCTCGATCACGTAACGATAGCGGTCCTCCCAGTCGTCCAGAAACGCGAAGTCCGCTGCAATGTCCTCGAAACGACGCCCGGTCATGATCGCTCCATCCTGATGCAGGCAGTGCTCTCTTCGTGGATGACGCCGGCCGGCCAAAAGGTCAAGGCCATCGACATGCTGCACCTGATTGATCCGGCATGCGGCAGGCCCGGCAACACCCTGATTCCCTCTGGCGTCTCCACGGCATGCCATGGAGAAGGGCGGCAGCCGCCCTGACCGTTGCGGCCACCGCCCTGTCCTGTTCCGTTCGTGCCGGTTCGAAGCAAGCCTGTCGCGCCCGCCAACCAGGCAGCGCCGTGTCGCGCAAACGCGCCGCTCACTCCACCACGATGCGCGGCATGGACTTCTTGCCCGTGTCCCCGGTCTTGAGCTTGGCCCACACGGCCTCGGCCATTTCGCGATAGGCCTTGGCGTGGGGGCTCTCCGGCTCCGTGGCCACGATCGGCCGCCCCGAGTCGGAGCGCTCGCGCAGCTCCGGATCCAGCGGGATCTCGCCGAGGAAGGGCACGCCCATGCGCTCCGCCTCCTGGCGCGCGCCGCCATGGCCGAAGATCTCGTGGCGCGTGTTGCAGTTGGGACAGATGAAATAGCTCATGTTCTCCACGATGCCGAGAATGGGCACGTTCACGCGCTTGAACATGTTCAGCCCCTTGCGCGCATCGATCAGCGCCAGGTCCTGCGGCGTGGAGACGATGATCGCGCCCGAGAGCGGCACCTGCTGGGCCATGGTCAGCTGGGCATCACCCGTGCCCGGCGGCATGTCCACCACCATGACGTCCAGGTCGCCCCAGGAAATCTCGTGCATCATCTGCTGCAGGGCCGACATGACCATGGGCCCGCGCCAGATCACGGGGGTGGCCTCGTCCACCACGAAGCCGATGGACATGGCCTTCAGGCCATAGGCCTCCAGTGCCGCCAGCTTCTCCGGGTTTTCGGGATCCGGCTGCGGCTCCTGCTTGAGCCCCAGGAGCTTGGGCAGCGAGGGGCCGTAGATGTCCGCATCCAGAATGCCCACCCTGAGGCCCAGCGAGGCCAGCGCCAGGGCCAGGTTGATGGCGGTGGTGGACTTGCCCACGCCCCCCTTGCCCGAAGCCACGGCGATGATGTGGTCCACGCCCGGAATGCCCGGCGCCTGCGAACTGGTGGGGGGCTGCGGCTTGCGCCCGCGCCCCTGCTGGCCCTCGACCTCCTTCTGCTCGGCGGTGAGCGCCACCATCACCTTGTCCACGCCTTCCAGCGCCGAGACGGCCTCTTCCGCCGCCTTGCGCACGGGCTCGAAGGCCGAGGCCTGGTCGGGATCCACCTGCAGGGCGAACATCACGTTCTTGCCCGCAATGACGATTTCCGAGACCATGCCGGCGGAGACGATGTCCACCTCGCCCCCCGGGGCCTTCACGGTCTTCAGCGCCTCGAGAACCTTGTCCTTCGTGATCTCTGCCATGACTTGCCTACCCTGTCGTCCTTGAAATGGGCCAATGAATCGAAGGGGCCTTTCCCGGCCCGCCTGTCTTCCCTCGCGTTTTTCTCGGGGCGACCGGCCGATACCCGCTCGCGGCAGACAGCCTCCCCTGTCCGCCATGCGCCCGGGCATCTCCGGCCGCTCCGGTGCATGGCCCGCTGTCGCAGACCCGCAACCGTCGTGCCGTCATCTGCCTAGCATATCCGCCGCCGGATTGGTAAGGGCCTTGCCGCCTCCTGCCTGCAGGCCTGCAGATGTCCGCCTCCTGTGCGCCCCCCGTGATCGATTCCCCCGGAGGCCCGGGACAGGCAGGTTCGATCCGGCATCGGACCATCGCCGCTGCCATGCATTGTGGGACAGACGACATGTCCGCTGCCCCGCAAGCCCAGGCGCCCTCGATCACACGCCGTTTCACGAAAGGCGAAAGCTCACGAGCCGGTCTGTTCCAGCCGCACCGGCCAGCGTCCGCCCATCTCGTGGGTGATGTCGGCCGCTGCCTCCATGACCATGGCTCCCAGCTGCCCCAGCCGCGACGAGGACATGCGCGCCGCTGGCCCGGAGACCGACAGCCCGGCAATCGGCTCGGCATGCTCGTTGAAGATCACCGACGCCACGCAGCGCAGGCCGATGGCCGTCTCTTCGTCGTCGATGGCATAGCCGCGGGCACGTATGGCCGCCAGTTCCTTGCGCAGCTCCGCCTCGGACGTGATGGTGCGTGCCGTCAGCGGCCGCGGATCCCAGCAGGCGAAGATCTTTTCCTGCACGCTCTCCGGCGAAAAGGCGAGCAGCGCCTTGCCGATGCCGGAGGCATGGATGTAGGCGCGCCCGCCCACGCCGGCGATGGCCCGCATCATCTTCTTGGTCTCCACCTGCGCCAGATAGATCACCTCGCAGCGATCCAGAATGCCGAGATTCACCGTCTCGCCGGTGGCATTCATCAGCCGCCGCATGATCGGCCGCGCGATCTGGATGAGATCGCGCGAGCGAATGAAGGCGGAGCCCACCTGGAAGGCCTGCACGCCGATCATCCACACCGAGCGCTCCGAATCGAAACGCACGTAGCGCTCGTTCTGCAGCGTGGTGAGCAGGCGATGCGCCGTGGAGTTGGGCAGCCCCACCTCGCGCGCCAGCTCCGAAAGCGAAAGCCCCTGCGGATGATAGGAAAGCGCATTGAGCAGCTTCAGCGCCCGGGACAGCGACTGCACCTGCCCCGACGACCGCAGGGCCTCCTTTGGCGGCACCCGCACATCCTGCTTGCGCACGCCGCACGGCGTCAGCTTCTTGGTATCCATCAGCATCGTGACCACCCGTCCTTCCAGATTCTCGCCACTCCCCGTGACCCGCATCCTGCCGCGCGAGACTGACGTTTCAAGTGACCGGCACACACGGATGCCCGTCATCACGGGCCACGCGGCGCGACTGCTCCCTTGCAGGGCGCATACGGAACCCGCGCGGGGAGCGGATCCGCCGGCATGCTCCGGACCATCCGCAAACCGGAACCTTGAAGGCCCGGGAAGCTGCAGTTGCGAGGCATTGGCAACTCACGCACCGCAAGGGCGAACCCACCCTTGCTGCAAGGAATCGCTTCTGCATGCCGGCCCGTCTATTTCCGACCTTTTTACTCGGTTTTTAGAACGAGTCAAGGGCGGAATCGCCACATGGTGGACAATTTTTCCATTTCCCAGGGGCTGCTGGCCGCGGCCCCCGACCGGTCCCGGCCCTGTGGGCAAGGCAAGCGATCAATCCAGGACATGCGGTCGATCGATGCCCGGATCCAGGCATGTGCGAAAGCTTCCGGCCCCCCGCCCTTCCTGCGCGGCTCTGTCCGCTTCACATTCCGTCGCCGCTGGGCTAAGAGGCGGCATGAGACTTTCGCTGCATGGCCCGGCCCCTTCCGTTGCGGCCGGGGGCCGGGGGCCAAGTGCCGAGCGACCAGCGCGAGCGGCGGGAAGAGCATTTCGTTCAGTCGTTTCTTGAAGGAGAGAGGGAGATCGGAAGAGACATGCCCAAGAACGCATTCTATGCCCAGTCCGGCGGCGTGACGGCCGTCATCAATGCGTCCGCCTGTGGCGTGATCGAGGCCTGCCGCGCCCATCCGGACAGGATCGGCAAGGTCTATGCCGGCAGGAACGGCATCATCGGTGCCTTGCTGGAGGAGCTCATCGACACCAGCAGGGAATCCGACGAGGCCATCGCGGCCCTGCGCCACACGCCCGGCGGGGCCTTTGGCTCCTGCCGCTACAAGCTGAAGAGCCTGGAGGAGAACAAGGCGCAGTACGAACGCCTCATCGAGGTCTTCAAGGCCCACGACATCGGCTATTTCTTCTACAATGGCGGCGGCGATTCGGCGGACACCTGCTACAAGGTGAGCCAGCTGTCGGAAAAGATGGGCTTTCCCGTGCAGGCCATCCACGTGCCCAAGACCGTGGACAACGACCTGCCCATCACCGACAACTGTCCCGGTTTCGGCTCCGTGGCCAAGTATATCGCGGTGAGCACGCGCGAGGCCTCCTATGACGTGCGCTCCATGGCCCGCACGTCCACCAAGGTCTTCGTGCTCGAGGTCATGGGCCGCCATGCCGGCTGGATCGCGGCTGCCGGCGGCCTGGCGGCGGACGAGGAGAACGACATTCCCATCGTCATCCTCTTCCCCGAGGTGGAGTTCGACCAGGAGGCCTTCTTCGCCCGGGTGAAGGCGAACGTGGAGAAATACGACTACTGCACCGTCGTCGTCTCCGAGGGCTGCAAGTGGCCGGACGGCCGCTTCCTCGCCGAGCAGGGAACACGCGATGCCTTCGGTCATGCCCAGCTGGGCGGCGCCGCGCCCGTGGTGGCCAACATGATCAAGGAGGCCCTGGGCTACAAGTATCACTGGGCGGTGGCCGATTATCTGCAGCGCGCCGCGCGCCATCTCGCCAGCAAGACCGACGTGGAACAGGCCTATGCCGTGGGCAGGGCGGCGGTGGAAAAGGCCCTGGAGGGCAAGAATGCCATCATGCCCACCATCGTGCGCACCTCCAACAACCCCTACAGGTGGGAGATCGGCGAGGCCCCGCTGGAGAAGGTGGCGAACGTGGAGAAGATGATGCCGCGCGAATTCATCACCGAGGACGGCTTCGGCATCACCGACGCCTGCCGCGAATATCTCCGCCCGCTCATCGCCGGCGAGGATTATCCACCCTACGACGAGAACGGCATGCCGAAATACGTCACGCTCAGGAACGAGCTGGTGGAGAAGAAGCTGCCACCGTTCGAAGTGTGACGACAGAACAATGTCGCCGACACGATGCCGGGAAGGGGAGCTCCCCTTCCCTCTCTTTTTTCCGCCAGGACAAACTTCCACCGGATTCGGGATCGGGCAGCTTCGAACATGGCCGCTTTGCTCCAGGCTGCTGCCGGAAACAGGCCATATCCGGATGGCAGCGATGCTGTGCGCTCATCCGCCGTCTCCCATCGTGAAAGGACACCGAAACCTGAACCGCAGATGAACGGCGCATTCAGGAACCGTTCCGTTCCGCTCTGGCATAAGGGGAGCAGAAAGAGGGAACGGGAGGAAACGGCCATGGGCCATCGCCATCACGGGATCGTCATTGTCACCGTCTTTCTGGTTGCTGGGAGCCTGCTGGCCACCATTGCCGGACTGTTCACCGCACGCCTTCTGGATGCGGACACGCCACCGAACGCATACACCGGAACGATGACCCCGAGGATCTGGGCCATCCGGCCGGCGTCCGCCTGGCCATCCCGGATGCAACCCGGCATCAGCCGGGGCACCCCCCGCAACGAGACGGTCATCGCCAAGACATCCCCCGAGACGTGGCCGCCCCTGATGCAGGCCCGCCCGACCATGGCGCTGCGCAAGGTTCGCTCAGGCCAGTCCCGCGACACGGCGCTGGCCCCCTGCCCATGGGGCCGATGCCAGGACATCTGATCCCCACCCCATCTTTCAGGCATGGCAGGAAGCCCCGGCAGACGTTCGGGCAAACCTGCAGGAACAACCGAACAGCCGGGTGGCGACCCGACAGGAAGGACCGTCCGCCCCCTCTCGCCCCTGCGGGGTTGCCACCCGGCTCCCCTTTCCCTGATGGCGCCGGCAATTCCCGGTCCGGCTTCGGCGGCAAGGCCCCTCTCTCCGATCCCGGCCCGTTCCGAACCGCAGGCCTCGCATGTGAAATATAGAAAGATATTGAGTTGAAAGAACGTTGAGGATGATCGGGTGACTGTGAATCGCTGACGATATATCGTCAGAACCTTGCGATTCACTTGAGCCGGAAATGCTGTCCTGCTGGCGCCGAGCCGTGCTCTGAGCCAGCAGGACGCATTGTTTTTTCTGAAGAAAAGGTTTTCCAGCCTGCTCGGCAGGCTGGAAAACTTTTCTTCACGTTCGACGCAGGCCTATAGCGGAATGCGTACCAGGGCTTTCAGCCCGCCCAGGTCTTCGGAATCGAGAAGCTCGATGTCGCCGCCGTGCCCCTGCACGATATCCAGGGCAATGGCCAAACCCAGGCCCGTGCCGGCCTCGTCCAGGTTGCGCGCATCGTCCAGCCGCACGAAGGGACGAAACACCCGCTCGCGCGCTTCAGGGGGGATGCCCGGCCCGTCATCTTCCACGGCGATGTGAAGATAGCATTCGTCCGTCCAGGCGGTCAGCCGTACCCGCTCCCGGGCATGACGCACGGCATTGCCGGCCAGGTTGGCGACTGCCCGCCGCAGTGCCCCCGGCCGCACGGCCACCATGAGCGGCGGCATGCACACCACCTCCACCACCTTTTCGCCGTGGCGAAAGTCCTCGGCCACCTGCCGCAGCAGGGTGCAGATCTCCGCCTCCTCCGTCGCCTCCGTCTCGGCCCCCCGCACGAAGGCGAGATACCCCTCCAGCATGCGCTGCATTTCCTCCACGTCCTCGCGCATGGCCTTCAGGGTCCTTTCGTCGCCCTCCAGCATGGAGAGTTCCAGCCGAAATCGCGTGAGGATGGTGCGCAGGTCGTGGGAGACGCCGGCCAGCATGGCCGTGCGCTGCTCCACGTGCCGCTCGATGCGCCGCTTCATGTTGATGAAGGCGCGCGCTGCCGCCCGGATCTCCGCCGCCCCGCGCGGCTCGAAGTCCGGCACCTCGCGCCCCTTGCCAAAGGCCTGCGCCGCTTCTGCCAGACGCAGGATGGGCTTGATCTGCTTGTGCAGAAAGACGACCGCCACCCCCAGCAGCACCAGCGACACGCCTGCCATCCACAGCAGGAAGATGTGGGTGGAGGAAGCATAGGCCCGCCCCTGGGGCGTGAGAAAGCGGAAGATCACGCCCTCGTCCACCTGGATCCGGATGTCGACATAGCCCGTCTGGCCGATGGTATCCAGCCAGAAGGGGCGCCCCGGCACATAGCGCGCGATGTATTTGGACAGGCGGTAATGCAGGATGGAGAACCACGGGCGCGGCCGGGGCGGTGGCAGCGTGCCGCTCTCCACGCGGAATCCGATGGCGAGCTTGTCGTTGGCCAGTCGCTCGAGGCGTTTCAGCGTCTCCGACGTCTTTTCGCTCTCGTCATACAGTGCCACGATGAAGGCAATCTCCCGCGCCAGCGACTTGGAGAGCGTCTTGGTCACCTGCTCCCAGTGCCGTTCCAGGAAGATACCGGTCATGATGGTCATGAGCAGCAGGATGGGCGCGATCACGATGATCATCGCCCGCTGATAGAGCCCTTCGGGCAGATGCCGCTCGAGAAACCGGTTGAACCGCCACCACAGGCTGCCTTCTTCCCGCCGGAAGGGCCTGCGCGCCCCTGTCACATCGTGCCGGCCGGAACCGGCCGCCCCCTGTGCGCCCGCAGGGGCCACCGGCGATCGGCTCTCGATGGAGGGGCTCATGGCGCAGTCTCCTCCGCATCCACTGGCGTGGCCATGAGCACATAGCCTTCCCCGCGCACCGTCCTCAGGTGCTGCGGGCGGGCCGGATCCACCTCGATCTTGCGGCGCAGCCGATTGATCTGCACGTCCACCGTGCGCGGATTGTCCGTGCTGCCGGGTGGCAGCAGACGTGCGCGCGGCACGGGGCGCCCGGCACTGGCCGCCAGCTTGCCCAGGATCTCCCGCTCGCGGCCGGTAAGTGCCACCACCTCGCCATTGCGCCTGAGCTCGCCCGACTCCGGATCGAAACGGCAATCGCCGAAGGCCAGCAGCGTGCGCCGGGCAAGAGGCACGGCCACCTTTCGCCTGGCCAGCAGGCCGTTGATGCGAAACAGGAGCTCCTCCGGCTCGAAGGGCTTGACCATGTAGTCGTCCGCGCCGGCCGCCAGTCCGTCCACCCGCTCCCTGGGCTGGTCCCTGGCCGTGAGCAGCAGGATGGGCACGTCCACACCCATGCTGCGCAGGCGCCGCGTCAGGGACAGTCCGTCTTCGCCCGGCATCATGATGTCCAGGACCACGAGATCGAAGGACAGGCGTGCCAGCTTCTCTTGCGCTTCCCCTGCGCTGGCCGCCGCCGTCACCAGAAAGCCCTTGCGCCGCAGATAGATGCTGAGCAGCTCGCGAATGCGTGTGTCGTCATCGACAACGAGGATGTGCGCGGCATTCTCCATGGGCCTCGACAACGCTCGATCGCTCCATCCGTCTGCTGCCTTCCGGCCCGGCCGCCCGCACGATCCCCGGCACCGGGCCACTTCAGGAGAACGGGCCAGCCCGCCCGCCGCTGTCTCTGTCCGTGCGGTCGGCACCGGCATCGGCACCGTCCACGAGCGCCTGCACGCGCGCACGGTCCTCCGGGTTGACGATGTTGAGCAACGTGCGGGCAAGCACGTCTGTCGCCTCCGGCCCCGCCTCGGCCAGGGCGCGGCGGATGCGCGCCTTTTGCGGTGCCGCCAGTCGGGCATGCAGAGCGCGTCCTGCCTCGGTGAGAAACAGCAGGCGCTGGCGCCGGTCCGTCTCGCCCTCCTGCTGATAAACATAGCCGCGATCGATGAGCTCCCGCAACACACGGCCCAGGCTCTGCTTGGTGATGCGCAGGATGTCCAGAAGCTCGGAGACCCTCAGGCCCGGATGCCGCCCGACGAAATGGATCACGCGATGATGGGCGCGGCCAAAACCGATTTCCGCCAGCATGACATCGGGGTCGGAGACGAAATCCCGATAGGCGAAGAACAGAAGTTCCATCAGGCGCAGGACTTCGGCATCGGAGAGCGACACGGCACGCTCCGGCTCATCGGCCCGGGCAGGTTCGGGACGGGGGGCGGGATCCTGCGTGGCCATGGAAAGCGTCTCCCTGACTGATCCGGCCGGAAAGGCCCTGTCTCCCCTTCTTCCGGCAATTGACAGCATCGGCCATGGCTGCAATTATGTCAATAATGTTGACATATTCATGGCATGATCACGCGGGTGCATGGCAAGGCCGCGGTTGTGGTCCTTGTGGCACATCCGGCGGGCGGTGGAAAGACGAGCGGGAGACGGGCCAATGGCAGACAGACCCTATGATCAGCTTGAGGGCGAGATCTGGCTGGACGGCGAGTTCGTGCCCTGGCAGGAGGCCAGGCTGCATGTGCTCAGTCACGGGCTGCACTATGCCTCCAGCGTGTTCGAGGGCGAGCGGGCCTATGGCGGGCGCATCTTCAAGCTTGCGGAGCACACCGACCGGCTGTTCGAATCCGCCCGCCTGCTCGACATGCGGATTCCCTTCACGCCGGAGGAGATCAACGCCGCCTGCATCGAGGCGCTCGAGCGCAACAACCTGAAGGACGCCTACATTCGTCCCATCGCCTGGCGCGGCTCGGAGATGATGGGCGTTTCGGCCCAGAAGAATACCATCCACGTGGCCATTGCCGTGTGGCAGTGGCCTTCCTACTTCGATCCCGAAAAACGCATGAAGGGCATTCGCCTGGACATTTCCGAGTGGCGCCGCCCGGATCCGAAGACCGCACCCTCGAAGGCCAAGGCGGCCGGTCTCTACATGATCTGCACCCTTTCCAAGCATGCCGCCGAGAGGCGGGGTTTCGACGATGCCCTGATGCTGGACTGGCGCGGCCGCGTGGCCGAGGCCACGGGAGCGAACATCTTCTTCGTCAACGACAAGGGCGAGATCCACACCCCCGTGCCGGACTGCTTCCTCGACGGCATCACCCGCCGCACCGTCATCGAGCTGGCAAAGAAACATGGGATCCCGGTGATCGAGCGGCCTATCATGCCGGAAGAGATGGCAGGTTTCGAGCAGTGCTTCCTCACCGGCACCGCCGCCGAGGTCACGCCTGTCTCCCGGATCGGCGACGACACCTTCCAGGTGGGCGACATCACGAAGACGCTGATGGAAGACTACATGGCCACCGTGCAGCCCTGAAGGGCCGGCTCATCGGTGCACGGAGACCTGCCCGGGGCAGCAGGACACCCTGTTCTTCCTGAAGGAGGGGGCTCCCGCCGGCCAGGCAGGCTGTGAAGACGTCTCTTCGCGACCGAAGCCCGAACAGGGGAAAACAGGCCCCTGTGCCGGCTTCCGGCATGCAGGCGCCGCCGACCGCGCCTCGTCACTTCACGATGACCTTGGTGCCCACCTTCACGCGCTTGTAGAGATCGATCACGTCCTCGTTGCGCATGCGGATGCAACCGGAGGAAACGGCGCGGCCGATGGTCCATGGCTGATTGGTGCCGTGGATGCGATAGAGGGTATCGCGCCCGTTCTTGTAGAGATAGAGTGCCCGCGCGCCCAGCGGGTTGTTGGGGCCACCTTTCATCTTCTCCGGCAGTGTGCGGCCGTAGAGTTTCTTCTCGCGCGCGATCATTTCCTTGGGGGGATACCAGTCCGGCCACTCGGCCTTGCGCCCGATGTAGGCCACGCCCGACCACTGGAAACCCTGCCGCCCCACGCCGATGCCATAACGCCTGGCACGGTCGTTGCCGAGAACCAGATAGAGATAGCGCCGGCGCGTGTTGATGATGATGGTGCCCGGCTTTTCGTCCGTGACATAGCGGACCTCCTGCGGCAGATAGCGCGGATCGAGCGACCACTTGCGCGGCCCGAAATTCTGGACCTTCTTGCGGACACCGAAATTCTGTTTCTTCTGGACCTCGGCAGAAGCCGGCACTGCGCCCCCGGTCATGACCACCAACAGGGCGAGCGCCATCAGCAGCAATCCCCGCAACATGCCTGTCATCTCCGCTGACTGACAGCCCGTTTGATTCGTCGCATGTGAAGTATAGACAAGGTATTGAGTTTAAAGAACTTTGCGGATGATTGGATGGCTGTGAATCGCAAGGTTCTGGCGATACATCGTCAGAACCTTGCGATTCACTTGAGCCAGAAATGCTGTCCTGCTGGCGCCGAGCCGTGCTCTGAGCCAGCAGGACGCATTGTTTTTTCTGAAGAAAAGTATTTCCAGCCTGCCCAACAGGCTGGAAAACTTTTCTTCACGTTCGACTGATTCGCCCCCGCATCCGACACGCAAGGAGGGTTGAAGCGCCACCGGCAGCTTGTCAAGCAGACGTGCACGTAAGATTCCGCCCGGCAGGTCTCGCCGCTGCCGCCATCAGACAGCAAAACGGAAATGCATCACGTCGCCATCCTGCACCACGTAGTCGCGGCCCTCCAGACGCATCTTGCCAGCCTCGCGGGCACCGGCCTCGCCACCATGGGCCACGTAGTCATCGTAGGCAATGACCTCGGCGCGAATGAACCCCTTCTCGAAGTCGGAGTGAATGACACCGGCCGCTTCCGGCGCCGTGGCGCCGCGCCGCACGGTCCAGGCACGGGCCTCCTTCGGTCCGGCCGTGAAGAAGGTGATGAGGTCCAGCAGGCGGTAGCCGGCGCGAATGAGGCGGTCCAGTCCCGCCTCCGCAAGGCCCATGCTCTCCAGGAACTCCTGTCGCTCCTCGGCCGGCAGCTGTGCCAGCTCCTCCTCGATACGGGCGGAAATGACGATGGCCTCCGCCCCCTCCGCCCTGGCCTTTTCCCTCACCTTCTCGGTGAAGGCATTGCCCGTGGCGGCCGCCTCCTCGTCCACGTTGCAGACATAGAGCACGGGCTTGGCGGTGAGCAGCTGCAGCCCCTTCCAGGCCTTCTCCTCCTCAGGAGCAATCTTGGCCAGGCGCGCCGGCCTGCCTGCGTTCAGGAGATCCGTGGCCTTGCGCATGAGGGTCACCAGGGCCCTCGCCTCCTTGTCGCCGGTGGCGGCCTTCTTCTCCAGCTTCACCAGGCGCTTCTCGAGGCTCTCCAGATCGGCGAGCATGAGCTCCGTTTCGATGATTTCGGCATCCCGCAAGGGATCCACGCTGCCCTCCACGTGCGTGATGTCCGCATCCTCGAAACAGCGCAGCACGTGCACGATGGCATCCACCTCGCGGATGTTGGCCAGGAACTGGTTGCCCAGCCCTTCTCCCCTGGAGGCGCCCCGCACCAGCCCCGCAATGTCCACGAAGCTGATGCGGGTGGGCACGATCTCCTTCGACTGCGCGATCTCCGCCAGTGTTTGCAGACGCGGATCGGGCACGGCCACCTCCCCCACATTGGGCTCGATGGTGCAGAAGGGATAGTTGGCCGCCTGCGCCGCCGCCGTCTGCGTCAGCGCGTTGAACAGGGTGGACTTGCCCACGTTCGGCAAGCCCACGATGCCGCATTTGAAGCCCATGTGCGTTTCTCCCGCCTCCTGTCGCGGCCAGGCAAGGTCCCGGCTGCCGGATCCCGGCTTGCCGCCAGACGGCCACTCAGTCCTTCGGTGGCGGGGCTTCCAGGGCCACGCGATTGGCAAAGCCCGGGAAATCGCCCTTCACCAGCAGGTCCGCATTGTCTGCAATGGCCGCCAGCAGCGGCTCCAGCCATGCCCGTTCCGCCTTCGAGAAGTCGTGCAGCACGTAGGAGGAGACCAGTTCCCTGCGTCCCGGATGGCCGATGCCGATGCGCAGGCGATGAAAGCCTGCACCCACATGGGCGATGATGGAACGCAGGCCGTTGTGCCCCGCATGGCCGCCCCCCGTCTTCAGGCGAATGCGCCCCGGCGCCAGATCCAGCTCGTCGTGGATCACGATCACGTCCTCGGGAGCCAGCCTGAAGAACCGCACGGCCTCGCCCACGGCCCGGCCGGATTCGTTCATGAAGGTGTGGGGCTTGAGCAGCAGCACCTTCTCGCCGCTCATCAGCCCTTCCGCCACCTCGCCGGAAAAGCCGCGCCGCCACGGCGGAAATCCGTGGCGGCGGGCGATGGCATCCACCGCCATGAAGCCCACGTTGTGCCTCTGTCCCGCATGTTTGCGGCCGGGATTGCCCAGTCCGACGATCAGCTTCATGGCAGCAACCCGCCAGTCCTTGTCTCAGGCCGCAACTCGCCTGGAGGCATCGATGGCGGAAAGACACGCCGGCCGAAGGATCAGGCCAGGATCACGCCTCCTCGCCGCTCTCTTCCTCGGCCTCGCCTTCCTCGCCCTCGTCTTCGGCTTCCTCGGCCGTGGTGCCGGCAATGGTAGCCAGGGTGAAGTCGCGATCCGTGATGTAGGGCGTGACACCTTCCGGCAGCGCCACGTCGGAGATGTGCAGCACATCGCCGATGTCCAGCCTGGAGACATCGGCCACGATCTTCTCCGGAATGCTGGTGGCATCGCACCACACTTCCACCACATGGCGCACCACATTGAGCACGCCACCGCGCTTGATGCCGGGCGAGGTCTCCTCGCCCACATATTCCACGGGCACCTCCACGGTGATGCGTGCGCCCTTGCCGAGGCGCAGGAAATCCACGTGAATGGGCAGATCCTTCACCGGATCCAGCTGCACGTCACGGGGAATGGTGAGCACCTTCTCGCCATCCACATCCAGCTCCACGAGCGTGGATTCGAAACGTCCCGTGATCACGTGCTTGTAGATCTCCGGAAAGTCCACGGAGATCATGACAGGCTCCTTCCTGTCGCCATAGATGACGCCCGGCACGCGGCCGGCGCGGCGTTCCCGGCGTGCGGCCCCCTTGCCGCCCTTTTCCCGCCGGTAGGCCTTCATCGGGATGGTCTCGGCCATGGTTCCTGGTCCTCTGAATCGATCCGCAAAACGAAACCGACGGCCTGCGCGCCCCGCTGGCCCGGCCTCCTTCACCGATGCCGGGCAGAGCGCGACCTGCCGTCGCCATCATCCCCTCGCAGGGTGATGCATGCACCACCGCCGGAAGCAGGCCTTCCTCCAGGGGTGAACGCCTCCTGCTCCCCTGTCCGTGGGGCAGTGCGTGCACGCCGCCGCCATATAGACCGAAACCGCAACGCCTGGCAAGCGGCGCCTTTCCTTGTGGCCTGCAAATCGCTAGTCTCCGTCCCATGCTGAAGATCGAGAATCTCGCCCGATCCGGCTTGAAACCGGTGAACATGATGCTGCCGGCCGGTGCCATCGGCGTGCTGACCGGGCCGTCCGGCTCCGGCAAGTCGCTGTTTGCGCGCGCCGTTGTGGATCTGGATCCGAACAGTGGCGAGGTCTGGTGGAAGGGACGGGCACGATCCGCCATGCCGGCGCCGCGGTGGCGTCAACTCGTCGGCTATGTTCCGGCGGAAAGCGGCTGGTGGGCGGAGCGCGTGGGCGAGCATTTCGCCAATCCGGAATCCATGCGGCCGATGCTGCAGGCCGTGGGCCTGCCGGAAGACGCCATGGACTGGCCGGTGAGCCGCACCTCCACCGGCGAGCGCCAGCGGCTGGCCCTGCTGCGGGCCCTGGAGGCCGTGCCGGACGTGCTGATTCTGGACGAGCCCACTGCCGCTCTGGACGAGGGCACGCGCGCCAGGGTGGAATCTCTCATCCTCGAGCGGCGACGTGCCGGCATGACCTTCATGATCATCACCCACGATCCCGCCCAGGCCGCACGCATGGGCGACATATTCTGGCGGATCGAGAAAGGCCGGATCACCCTGCAGGAGGGAGCCCCTGCATGAACACGCAGGCCAGCTACATTGCACTCAGCTACGGGGACGTCGCCGCCTCCGCCCTGTTTCTCTTCCTCGCCGCGGCGTTTTCCCTTGTCCTGCGGCTGGGGCTGGCCGGATCCATCGCCATCGTGGCGGCGCGCATGGTGGTGCAGCTGCTCGCCATCGGCTTCGTGCTCAGGTTCATCTTCGAATCCTCGTCAGGCTGGATCACCCTGGCCTATGCCTTGGTCATGACCACCTTTGCCGCCCGCGAGGTGATCAACCGCCAGGACCGTCCACTGTCGGGCCTGTGGCGCTACGGACTGGGACCGGGCGCCATGCTGGTCACGGGGGTGGTGGCCCTGCTTTACACCCTTGCCTTTCTGCTGCAGCCGGATCCCTGGCATGCGCCACGCTATGCCCTGCCGCTGTTCGGCATGATACTCGGCAATTCCATGAACGGCGTGGCCCTGGGCCTGAATGCCGTGACCCGTGCCGTCATCCGCGAGAAGGCAGCCATCGAGGCCCGCCTGCTGCTTGGCCGGACCCGCTGGCAGGCCCTGCGCCCCTTTGCCGCCGAGGCGCTGAAGACCGGCATGACTCCCATCATGAACGCCATGGCGGCCTCCGGCGTGATCTCCCTGCCGGGCATGATGACGGGCCAGATCCTGGCCGGCGTGCCGCCGGTGGAGGCCGTCAAGTATCAGCTGCTCATCATGTTCCTCATCGCCGGCGTGGTGGGTCTGGGCGTGATCGCCGCCATCTTTGCCACCATCTGGCGGCTCACCGATGCCCGCCACCGCCTCCGCCCCGACCGGCTCGCCGGCATGGACGATGGACACTGACGCGTGCCGACATGTGGCCGCATGTGCCCGACCCGCGGGCAGAAACAGGCTGCCCCCGCGCCTCCTCCCGTTGCCTGACACCTGTGCACGAGCTGGTGATCCACACTTGCCAGCAGGCGTCCCTTGCGTCACAGTGCCTTGCGATGATCCGCAGTCACAGGCGGCAGAGAGGCGGGAACGGAGCGGCCGGCCCGCCGACGACAACCGGGAAGGAGGCGACATGAGCTACACGCTGGACCGCGTGATCGAAGGCGGCAACATGGACGAAGTGGAGGCGCGCATCCGCGATGCCCTGCAGAAGCATGGCTTTGGCGTGCTGACCGAAATCGATGTGAGCGGCACGCTGAAAGCGAAGCTGGACGTGGACATGCCCGGCTACAGGATCCTCGGGGCCTGCAATCCGAAGATGGCCCATCAGGCCCTGCAGATGGAGCCGAAGCTGGGCGTGATGCTGCCGTGCAACGTGATCCTGCGCGAGGTGGAAGGCGGCATCGCGGTCAGCGCCGTGGATCCCGTGGCCTCCATGGCCGCCATTGACAATGCGGCGCTGAAACAGGTGGCCGAGACCGTGCGCAGCATGCTGGCCAAGGCCATTGCCGACATCTGAGCCTTGTGCGAAGTATGGAAACGTTGAGCTGCAAGAACCTTGCAGATGGTCGGATGGCCATTCATTCGAACCAGAATGACGACCTGCTGGCGCCGGCCCGGGCCCTGATCCGGCAGGACGCATTGTTTTTTCTGAAGAAAAGTATTGGGGCTGTCCCGGATAGGGCTGTTTTTTCCATAAGCCCATGATTGTCAAGGAC
>CAZNLW010000036.1:0-16876 GCA_964574205.1 uncultured Rhizobiaceae bacterium
TTTCGCGCGTCAGGGAGGCCAGGGCCGCCTTGGAGGTGGCATAGGCCGAGCCGGCAAAGGGATGCACCCGCGAGCCGGCGATGGAAGTGACGTTCACCACCGCGCCCTTGGCCCGCTTCAGTTCCTCGATCAGGCCGCGCGCCAGCATGATGGGCGCAAAGAAGTTGACCTGAAAGACCGTCTTCCAGTCCTCAATGGAGGTGTCGATGGAGTTCATGCGCCTGCCGCCCGGCAGTTTGGGCGAGATGGCCGCATTGTTCACCAGCGCGTTGAGACGCCCGCCCTGGTCCTGCAGGCGCTCGCGGATCTCGGCAATGGCGCGCTCGGTGCTCTCGATGTCGGCAAGGTCCACCTGGATGTGGTCTTCCTCGCCCATCTCCCACGGGCAGTCTTCCGGAAAGGGATGGCGCGAGCAGGTGATCACCCGCCAGCCGGCGGAGGAGAAACGCTTCACCGTGGCATGGCCGATGCCACGGGATGCCCCGGTGAGCACCAGCGTCTTGCGCTCGGCGTTGGAAATCTCGCGCAGCCGTCGCGCGCGGTTCTCGGCTGCGCGTTGCTTGCCCGGATCATGCGGACATCTTGCCTCGCCTGCCATGGCCGTCTCTCCCTCTCGAAGGTTCTGCCCTTTCGCCAGTCCTGGACGCGCGATCACCTGTCGGCGAAGGGGCGCAGCCATGCCATCGCCAATGTGCCGGGAGCATACCAGTCGCTCCCGCTGGCGCAAAGAGCGCATTTGGCAGGGTTCCATCAGCCAGACGGCGGGCTCGGGCATGAGCTCGTGAGGTCATGGATACAGCAGCGCCTTGTGCCAGGGCGCATCGGGGGTGTCGCGGCGGAAGACAAGGCGCTCGTGCAGGCGGAAGGGGCGTTCGTGCCAGAATTCCATCTGCAGCGGCACCACGCGCTGACCTGTCCAGTAGGGAGGACGTGGCACGGGGCCCACATGGAACTTGGCAGTATATTTCGCGACCGCCTTTTCCAGCGCATGCCGGCTTTCCAGCTCACGCGACTGTTTCGAGGCCCAGGCGCCGATGCGCGAGCCGCGGGGACGGCTGGCGAAATAGGCATCGGCCTCCTCGGCCGAGACCGGTTCCACGAGGCCGCGGATGCGCACCTGCCGGTGCAGGTTGCGCCACCAGAAGTTCAGTGCCGCACGGGGGTTGGACACGAGCTGCCGCCCCTTGGCGCTCTCCATGTTGGTGTAGAAGACGAACCCGCGCTCATCGAACGCCTTCAGCAGCACCATGCGGGCATCGGGCATGCCGTCCTCATCCACCGTGGCCAGGCACATGGCTTCGGGATAGGTGTCTTCTGCCCTTTTCGCGTCGTCAAACCAGCGGCCAAAGAGGGCAAGGGGATCCTCGGCACTGGCAAAGTCCCTTTCCGCCGTGAGATGGCGGATTGTCTCAAAGGGATCGTTCATGGGAACAGGACGTCCTGACCGGCTTTTGCAATGGCGTGAAACGGAAAGAACCATCTCCAGCCTTGCCATTTTCGCGCCCTTGTCAAGCGCGCACGGTGATGGCGGAATATTCCCCTGGCTCTTGCCAAGCCGACGCCACTGGGGCAAAACCGGCAGCCGGAAGCTGGGGTCTGTTCCGCAAGGGAGGGCTTTCCATGGGCAGCGACTTTCTGGCCGGCAAGCGCGGGCTGATCATGGGCGTGGCCAACAACCGCTCCATCGCCTGGGGCATAGCCCGGGCCTGTCGCGCGGCCGGCGCCGAGCTGGCCTTCACCTATCAGGGCGAGGCGCTCAGGAAGCGCGTGGCCCCGCTGGCGGAAGAGGCGCAAGTGACGCTTCTCATGGAATGTGACGTCACCGACGAGGCCTCTCTGGATGCCGTCTTCGACCGGCTGGACCGGGCTTGGGGGCGAGTGGACTTCGTGGTGCACGCCATTGCCTTCTCCGACAAGGAAGAGCTCAAGGGGCGTTATGTGGACACCAGCCGCAACAACTTCGCGCGCACCATGGACATCTCCGTCTATTCCTTCACCGCCGTGGCCAGGCGTGCCGAGCCACTGATGAAGGAAGGCGGTGCCCTGCTCACCCTGTCCTATTATGGTGCGGAGAAATGGGTGCCGCATTACAACGTCATGGGCGTGGCCAAGGCGGCGCTGGAGGCATCCGTGCGCTACCTCGCCGCCGATCTGGGACCGGGCAACATCCGTGTCAATGCCATCTCCGCCGGACCCATTCGCACCCTCGCCGCCGCCGGCATCCGTGATTTCCGCCTCATGCTGGACTGGAACGAGGCCAACGCCCCCTTGCGCCGCAACGTCACCATCGACGATGTGGGGGCCACGGCCGCCTTTCTGCTTTCGGACGGGGCAGCGGGCATCACCGGCGAGGTGGTGCATGTGGATGCCGGGTATCACGTGATCGGCATGAAGGCACTCGACCAGGATGGCGGCGAGGATTGAATGAACGCACCGGTCTGCTATTTCATCCGCCACGGCGAGACGGACTGGAACGCCGAACGCCGTGTGCAGGGGCACATCGAGACCGAACTCAATGCCCGCGGTCATGCCCAGGCCCGGGCCATCGCCGAACGGATGATGCATCTGGAGCCGGACATTTCCCGTTTCACCATCTATGCCAGCCCCATGCGCCGTGTGCGACAAACGCTGGCCTATTTCCTGCAGGCCCGTGGTCTTTCGGAAGCGGACGTGATCTTCGATGAGCGCCTGCGCGAGCGCAGTTTCGGCATCTGGGAAGGCACGGTGTGGGATGATCTCGTCCGCGCCGGCATCGACCCGCAGGCCCGCCCGCGCGACTACTACTTCTGGCGTCCCGAGGGGGGCGAGAGCTATGCCGACGTGGCCGAGCGCGTGCGCGATTTTCTGGAAGAGATGCGCCATCCGGCCATCATCTTCTCTCACGGCGGCATCCATCGCGTGCTGCGCGGGCTGATGCTGAACCTGCCGCCCGAGGAGGTGGCGGTGCTGAAGGTGCCACAGGATCGTTTCTGTCGCTTGGCGCCGGGTGTGATCGAATGGTTCGAGGCAGAAGTGCCGACAGCGGCCGAAGCGTCGGCTCATGCCGTGCTGGAGCCGGCCGCCGTGGAGTCCCTGGTCCGAAACGACGGAAAGACCGGATCATGAGCTGGAACACCTTCGGGCGCTGTCTGCGCGTCACGACCTTTGGCGAAAGCCACGGCCCGGCCATCGGCGCGGTGGTGGACGGCTGTCCGCCCGGCATCGAGCTGGACGAGAGCCTCATCCAGCCCCACCTCGACCGGCGCCGCCCCGGCCAGAGCCGATTCACCACCCAGCGGCGGGAGGCGGACCGGGTGCGCATTCTTTCCGGCATCTTCCGGGACGAGAGCTGGCCACGCCCCCGCACCACCGGCACGCCCATCGCCCTGCTCATCGAGAACACGGACGCGCGTTCCAGGGACTATTCCGAAATCCGCGAGAAGTTCCGGCCTGGCCACGCCGACTATACCTATCTTGCCAAGTATGGCCTGCGCGATCATCGCGGCGGCGGTCGCGCCTCGGCACGGGAGACGGCGGCGCGGGTGGCGGCCGGGGCGGTGGCGCGGCGGATCATTCCGCAGGTGACCATTCGCGGCGCACTGGTGCAGCTGGGCCCGCTCACCATCGATCGTGGCCGCTGGTCCTGGGCGGCGGTGGAGGAGAATCCCTTCTTCTGCCCGGATCCCGAGGCGGCCCGGGACTGGGCGGCCTATCTGGACGAGGTCCGCAAGAGTGGCGATTCGGTGGGTGCTGTCGTGGAAGTGATCGCCAGCGGCGTGCCGGCTGGCTGGGGCGCGCCGGTCTATGCCCGGCTGGATCAGGATATCGCCGCGGCCATGATGTCCATCCCCGCCGTGAAGGGCGTGGAGATTGGTGCCGGCTTCGCCGCGGCGGCCATGTGCGGTTCGGAAGCGGCCGACGAGATGGAGGTGGTGGACGGCCGACTTCGATACCTGCGCAACCATTCCGGAGGCATCGCCGGCGGCATCTCCACGGGGCAGGACATCATCGTGCGCTTTGCCGTGAAGCCCACCTCCTCCATTCTCACGCCCCGGCGCACCGTGACACGCAAGGGGGAGAACACGGAAATCGTCACCCGGGGGCGACACGACCCCTGCGTCGGCATTCGCGCCGTGCCCGTGGGTGAGGCCATGCTGGCGCTGGTGCTGGCCGACCACTTCCTCCTGCACCGGGCCCAGACGGGCCGTTCGGGAGCCATCGACGACCTGCCCCATGTCTGACCGGGCCATGACCAGGGGGCGAGGGCCTGTCAGGCACGTCCCCGTTTTCGGTTTTCCCTTGCCATGACGGCCAATTCCGATTATCACCCATCGCGCCTGCGGCCGTGCATCTGTCCGGTCGGGGGCTGAACGGAAGGCCGCTTCCGCCAACAGGTCATGGCTGCATCTTGTGCCATGCCACAGGGTGGGCGGCAGCGGCAGGGTGAACGTGGCGGAACGGGCCTCGCCGCCTTTCCCGACTGGCGAGAGGCGGAGAGCGTCTCCTGCGTGGATTCTCCGGGCTGGCATGGCAGCCGGTCACCAGGGCCTGGTTCCCAAGCGGTCTGCCCGTCTTCCCGTGTCTCCGCTCCTCGAGATGGTTCCCGTCTGGCCTTTCCCGGGCCGTTCGGGAGGCTTCGCACCGGGCCGCGGTCCGCAAGGCGACGGACGCGAAAGAACGCAAGCGAAGGAAAGGAAAGGCCACATGCCCTATTACGAGCATGTCTTCCTGCTGCGCCAGGATCTGGCCCCGGCGCAGGTGGACGCGGTGATCGAGAACCACAGGAAGATCATCGAGGAGAACGGCGGCAAGGTCGGCAAGGTGGAAAAGTGGGGCCTGCGCACGCTGGCCTACAAGATCCGCAAGAACCGCAAGGCCCACTATGTGCTCATGAACATCGACGCGCCGGCGGCCGCGGTGCAGGAGCTGGAGCGCCTGGAGCGCATCTCCGACGACGTGATCCGTTTCATGACCATCCGCGTGGACGAGCTGGAGGAAGGCCCGTCCGTGATGATGCGTGCCAAGGAGGAGCGCGGCCGCGGGCGTGGCCGCCGTGCCGAGGCATGAAGGGCCGGTCGTGAGCCTGGAGACATTTGCCAAGGAGGTGTGAGCCATGAACGTTCCTGTCCGCAGGCCTTTCTTCCGTCGTCGCAAGACCTGCCCGTTCTCGGGCGCCAATGCGCCGAAGATCGACTACAAGGACGTGAAGCTGCTGCAGCGCTTCATTTCCGAGCGCGGCAAGATCGTGCCGAGCCGTATCACCGCGGTGTCGGCCAAGAAGCAGCGCGAGCTGGCCAGGGCCATCAAGCGCGCGCGCATTCTGGGCCTGTTGCCCTTCGTCATCAAGTAAAGTAGGGCAAGGCATAGAGAAAGACAGGGCATCGGTCCCCACGGCTGGCGCCGGCCGTTCTTCGGCAAGGGTGCCGCGGGACGGGATCATGCCGGACAGCACCGGGAGCCCGCGCAGGAAGGCCTGCCGGGCGATGGCTGGGGCAGAAAAGGGAGGGGCGGACGGATCGCCCCCTGCCCCTAACCCGAACGCTGGGGACAGCCGATGGCATGGACAACAGCAGGACATGCAAGGGAATGCCGCCGGATCGCGCCTGGGGGCCGGCCCGTGCGGCCTTCCCTTTTTTGCATGCCGATGGCGAGCGGGCAGCTGCCGCTGAAGACCGCACGGAGGCGCCCATGAGCCAGCGGCCGGAGAAGACGGACGAGTCGCCCCCGCCGGCGCCCCACGCTCCTGGCAGCAATTCCGATCCCGGTGGCACTGGCAATGACATCGGCACGGGCTCGCCTGCCGATGCGCCGGGTGGCTGGTGGATCATGGCCGTGGCCGGTGGCGTGCTTTCCGGATTTGCCTTCACGAGCCTGGTGCGGCCCAGTGTGGTGGCTCTGCTGTTTTCCTATGCCGCGCCGCTGCCGCTGTTCATGGTGGGGATGGCCTTCGGCTGGCCGGCAGCCATGCTGGCGGCGGCCTCGGCCTTTCTCTATGTGCTGTGGATGCTGGGGCTCAAGGCGGCCGTGTTTCATCTGGTGAGCATTGCCGTGGCCCCTATCGTGCTCACCTGGCTGGCACGCCAGTGGCGACCGGCTGCCGGGGGCACGGAGGGCGAGGCGGCCGATGCCGAAGGGCGCGAATGGTATCCGGAAGGACGTCTGCTGTTGTGGACGGCCTTTCTCGCCGGCGGACTGATGTCCATCCTGCTGCTGTTGCTGGGGCCGGATGCGGAGGGGGTGCGCCGGTCGCTGGGCGAACTGGCGGATGCCGTGCTGAAGGTCACGGGGCTGGCCAATGATCTGCCCAGGGACCAGCTGCAACAGGTGCGCACCTACATCATCAGTGCCACGCCGCCCATGACCACGGCCATGTGGATGTTCGTGACCCTGGCCAATTTTTGGGCAGCGGCCCGTCTGGTTGCAGCCTTCGGCTATCCCGTTCGGCCCTGGGCCCCGTTCTGGAAGCTCACGTTCCACCCCCGGGCCATGGCGGCGCTGGCGGTGGCCTCCTTTGCCACGCTGTTGCCGGGCATTTTCGGGCTCATCGGCGAGGTCTTCGCCACTGCGCTGCTGATCGCCTTCTTCATCCTGGGGCTGGCGGTGATGCATGCGCTCACCCTGGGCAATCCCTGGCGGCCGGTGCTGCTGGCCGTGCTCTATTTCGGCCTGCTGTTCATCAACTGGCTGCTGGCCCTGCCGCTCGTCATCCTCGGCCTGGCCGACCTCGCCTTCGGCCTCAGACAGGATTATGCCAGGCCACCCCGGGGTCCCGATCGTCACGGCGGGTCGCGCACCTGAAGGACCAGGGCTTATCGAGATCCTGCATGCCTGCCGAAATCGACTGCTTGAAGAGGAGAGAAGCGATGAAGGTCATTCTGCTGGAGCGCATCGAGAAACTGGGCAACATGGGTGATGTCGTCACCGTCAAGGACGGCTATGCCCGCAACTTCCTGCTGCCGCAGGGCAAGGCACTGCGCGCCACGAAGGAGAATCTGGAGCGTTTCGAGCGTGAGCGCGAGGAGCTGGAGCGCCGCAATGCCGAAGCCCGCGCCGAGGCCGAGAAACAGGCGGAGAAGGTAGATGGCGCCACGATCGTGCTCATCCGTCAGGCTGGCGAGATGGGGCAGCTCTATGGTTCCGTCTCCACCCGCGATATCGTCAACGCCCTGAAGGAGGAGTTCGGAATCGAGATCGCCCGCACCCAGGTGCAGCTGGACAAGCCCATCAAGATCATCGGCTTGCATGACGTGACCGTGCGCCTGCATCCTGAGGTGGCCGTGACCATCACGCTCAATGTGGCTCGCAACGAGGAGGAGGCCGAGCTGCAGGCGAAGGGCGAGATCCTCGTGGGCTCCGCCGCCGAGCGCGAGGAGGCCAGGGCCGCGGCCGAGGCCATGCTGGCCGAGATCGAGGCTGCCAGGGCGGAGGCGGAGGCCGAAGAAGGCGCCGGGGAAGAGGATGGCGCCGCTGGCGCGGACAAGGGCGAGGCGGCCGAGGGCGAAGCGAACGAAAGGAAGGACGAGGCCTGAGACGAACCGGGCTGTCGGCTTCATGTCCCGGCGGCAGCAGACAGACTTGCAGGCGAACCGCATGCCGAGGGGTCCGGCCAGGGGGTGCCGGACCCTTTTCGCTTGCGGCAGTGGGCCTGAGCGGAGCGGTCAGGCTTCAGAGCGGTCCGCCGATCAGCCGGTTGACGAGAATGGACAGCAGGACGTCCGCCAGCACGAATCCCATGGCCAGCGTTCCCGGCGCCTCAAGCCCGATGCGCGCGTTCTGCCAGCGCAGATAGAGCGCAACGCCCAGCAGGAAAAGGAAGATGAAGATGGCCGCCTCGCGCGTGACCAGACCATTGAAGTAGAGAAAGATGGGCACGGCCTGCAGGGCCAGAATGAGGGGCGAGGACCAGTTGTAGATGATCACGTAACGCCCGAAATGCCGGGCCAGCTCCAGCGGTTTGAGCAGCAGCGCCACCACCACGATCCAGGCCACCCACTCCAGGGCCAGCATGAAGGTGGCCTTGAACAGCAGGAAGCCCAGCACGGCCTTCTGTGTCTCCGTTTCGGCCGCGGCCGGCAGCCCCATCCGCACCGCCAGCAGATAGAGCGGCAGGGCCACGGGCAAGGCGAGAAACGAGCGCCAGAATCCCTGCGCGCTGAGATTGAAGAGCGCCAGTGCCGCGTCGCTGCGTCCCATGAGGACATGCCAGCTGGCCAGAAGACTGCGGCCGATGTCCGTGATGACATCCGGTGAGGACGGCGGAGGATCCGGATCGTGCTCCGAAGGGGGCGGTGATGCGTGTGACGGGGGCGTGTTCATCGGATCCTCGCTTGCAGTGGGCACGCTCAGGCAGCACGGGCGAAAAACAGGTCGATGATGCGGCGGTAGATGGCCTTGAGGCGCCACAGGTCGTCCACCGGAACGCGCTCGTTGACCTGATGGATGGTGTCGTTGACCAGGCCGAACTCCACAACGGGACAGTAATCCTTGATGAATCGGGCATCGGAGGTGCCGCCACCGGTGGAGAGGACGGGCACGATGCCCGTTTCCGCCTGCACGGCTTCGCGCACCACATCCACGATCAGCCCACCCTCGGTGATGAAGGCCTCGCCGGAAACCTTCATGACGATGTCGAAGCGGGCGCCCGTCTGGGCCTCGATTGCGCCGGCTAAAGCCCGCAGATGCCGTTCCAGCGAGGCGGGCGTGTGTTCGGTGTTGAAACGGATGTTGCACACCGCCCGCGCTTCTGCCGGGATCACGTTGGTGGCGGGATTGTCCACGTCGAAGGTGGAGAAGGCCACCGTAGAGGGCTGGAAATGCGGCGTGCCATGATCAAGCGGCGTGGCCGTCAGTCGTTCCACGAGGCAGGCCAGCGCATGTACGGGATTGATGGCCTTCTCGGGATAGGCCGTGTGTCCCTGCACACCG
Source organism: uncultured Rhizobiaceae bacterium (assembly GCA_964574205.1). Classification (GTDB taxonomy): domain Bacteria; phylum Pseudomonadota; class Alphaproteobacteria; order Rhizobiales; family Aestuariivirgaceae; genus Thermopetrobacter. The sequence goes on from CAZNLW010000036.1 coordinate 8,905, forward strand.
CGGCAGGTGATGAAGACATTCACCGAGCCGCGCCGGCCGTTCTTGAGGGTATCGCCCAGTTCTTCCGAGCAGGAGGGTTCACCCACCAGGCAGGCATCGGGCACGTGGCCGTTTTCCTGCATCCACGTCAGCACCTTGCGCGTGCCGTTGATGGCCGGCCCTTCCTCGTCACCCGTAATGAGGAAGGACAGGCGGCCCGGCAGAGGGCGGCCCGCGGCCTTGTATTCGTTCACCCAGTCCAGCGCCGCGGCCAGAAAGGCCGCCACTTCGCCCTTCATGTCCTGCGCGCCGCGGCCGTAGAGCACGCCATTGTCGACGACGGCCTCGAAAGGTGGATGAAGCCAAAGCGATTCGTCTCCCGGCGGCACCACGTCCGTATGCCCGGCAAAACACAGATGCGGTCCCACATCGCCGATGCAGGCGAAGAGATTGTGCACCGGCAGCGTGTCCGGTTCCGCGAAGGTGAGGCGATGGCAGGCGAAGCCGGCAGGCTTGAGCGCCACCTCCAGCACCTCCAGCGCGCCGGCGTCTTCCGGCGTCACCGATGGGCAGCGGATGAGCGCTTGCGCGAAGGCCACGGGGTCGGCACCTGCCCGCGGGCCGTTTCCTGCGGTGCGATCTGTCTCGGGCCGCGATGTCATGGCCGCCTCCCTGGCATCCTATGCTTCCTCGTCGAAGCGGTTGTTCACCAGCGCTTCGAGGGCATCCAGCGCTTGCTCGGCCTCGGGACCCGTGGCTTCCACCTCGATCTCCGACCCGCAGCTTGCGGCCAGCATCATCAGGCCCATGATGGACGTGCCGGCCACGCGCATGCCGTCACGCGAGACGGTGATCTCGGCGTCGAAACCCTCCGCGCATTTCACGAACCGGGCCGAGGCCCGCGCATGCAGACCGCGCGCATTGACGATGCGCAAGGTGCGACGCAGAGGCTTGTCGCAGTCGTTCATGCGGCCATGCTCTCCGTTGATCCGAAGCCGGCGATGGTTGGTGAGGTGGCCCATCTGCCGCATGCTGTCAAGCACGGCCCGGAAGGCATGCCGTTGACGATCACAGGCTTGCGCAAAAGCCCTGTCCGGGACAGCCCCATGCCCGGTCCGGCGGTGGAACCGGCGATGTGCCGGTCACCTGGTCACGAGGCCGCCTGTCCGGGGTTCAGCACACGTGAGGCCACCCGGATGTAGCGATGCGCCGCGTCCTCAGCGGCGGCCACGGCCTCCTCCAGGCTGGTGCTGGCGCGCACGGAGGCCAGTTTCACGAGCATGGGCAGGTTCACGCCGGCGATCACGTCCACCCGTCCCGGTTCCAGCGCCGAGATGGCCAGATTGGACGGCGTGCCGCCGAACATGTCCGTGAGCACGATCACGCCGCTGCCGTCATCCACCCGGCGGATGGCCCGCAGGATGTCCTCGCGGCGGCTTTCCATGTCGTCATCGGGACCGATGCAGAGGGTTTCCAGGCGCTCCTGGGCACCCACCACATGCTCCAGGGCGGCGCGGAATTCCTCGGCCAGGCGACCGTGAGTGACGACGACCAGTCCGATCATCGGCGGCTGCCTTCCTGCTGCTGCCGGCCTGGCGCAAGAGCCGGCCGTTCGGCGGGCAATTGTGCGCCTTTCCACGGCAGCGTGCAAGGTCCTCGCTGGTGAAAAGTCGGCAAGGTCTCTTGCTCCCCGCCGGAGCGAAAGGCACATTGGCCGCGACTGTCGGACGAGGCTCTCGTGAACACGGACCGGAATCCATGGCAGAGAAGAAGACGGACACGGGCGGCACCGGCAGCCAGGGCCGCCGCAAGGGCCGGACGAAGGCGGCCAGGTCCACCGAGGCGGCATCTCCACGCACCCTGCTCTCGCCGGCGGAGATCGAGGAGATGATGCGCCGCTTTGCCGAGGCCAATCCCAGCCCCACCTCGGAGCTCTACTGGACCAATCCCTTCACGCTGCTGGTGGCCGTGGTGCTCTCCGCCCAGATGACGGACAAGGGCGTGAACAGGGTCACCGAAAAGCTCTTTGCCGAGGCCGACACGCCGGAGAAGATGCTGGCGCTTGGCGAGGAGGGGCTGGCGGAGCGACTGAAGTCCATCAATTACTACAGGACCAAGGCGCGCAATGTGATCGCCCTGTCACGCATCCTCGTGGAGAAATACGGCGGACAGGTGCCGAAAGACCGAAAGGCCCTGGAAAGTCTGCCCGGCGTGGGCCGCAAGACGGCCAATGTGGTGCTCAACGTGGCTTTCGGGGAGCCCACCATCGCCGTGGACACGCACATCTTCCGCGTGGCCAACCGCACCGGTCTGGCCCTGGGCAGGACACCGCTGGAGGTGGAGAAGGTGCTGCTCGAGGTGATACCGGAGAAATACCGGCACCATGCCCACCACTGGCTGATCCTGCACGGCCGCTATGTGTGCAAGGCGCGCAGGCCCGAATGCGAGCGCTGCATCATTTGCGACCTCTGCAAATGGCCGGAGAAGCACTGCGCTGGCGAGGACCTGGCCCGTCCCGGAAAAGGCGAAGAAGAGGGGGCTTTGTAATTCGCCGGCCCCCTGTCCACATCAGGCACGGATGCGGTGCCGCCCCCCGACAGCCAGCCTGTTTTGGCCTTTCACGCGAGCCGGAAATGCTGTCCTGCTGGCGCCGGGCCGTGCCCTGAGCCGGCAGGACGCCTTGTTTTTTCTGAAGAAAAGGTTTTCCAGCCTGATCAGCAGGTCTTCACGTTCGACTAGAAAGGGCAGAAAGAGAGGCCTCAGCGCCCCGTGGTGCGCTGACGACGGGATTTGTCCAGGTCGATCACCCGATCGGGGATGGTGACGTGAAAGACCGTCCCGGGTCCCTCATGCGGCGCGAGGGTCACGTCGCCGCCATGTGCCCGGGCCAGTTCGCGGGCAATGGAGAGCCCCAGCCCCGTGCCACCGCGGCGGGCGGAGCCGGTGAAGGCCTCGAAGAGGTGTGCCCGCGCCTTGGGGGGCAGGCCGGGACCGTCGTCCATCACCGCAATGGTCACCACCGCCCCTTCGCGCCAGGCGCTCACCTCCACGCGGCCCGCTTCCGTGCGCCCCTTCATGCCGGCTATGGCCTGGCAGGCATTGCGCACCAGATTGGCGAGAATGCGCGAAAGCTGGTCCGGGTCGGCATCGGCGGCGAGCCCTGCCGGCACGTGGTTGCACAGCTCGACCTGACCGTCTCTGGCCTCCGGCATGTTGGCGAAGACATCGTCCACCAGTTCCCGCACCAGCACCGTCTGCCGCCGCGGCGGCTGCTCCTGTGCCTTGCCGTATTTCAGCGTGCCCACGCAATACTGGATGGCCCGGTCCAGGGAGGCCATCAGCCGGGGGGCATACTTCTTCACCACCGGATCGTCGGCGGCACTCAGCGCATCGGAGATCATCTGGGCCTGGGAAAGCAGATTGCGCAGCTCGTGCGCGATCTTGGAGACAGCCAGGCCCAGGGCGGCCAGGCGTGCCCGCTGCCGCAACAGGCGGGCGATCTGGCGCTGCATGTCGGCCAGGTGCCGTTCGGCATCGCCCAGCTCGTCCTTGCGCCGCGAAGGCCTGAGCACATGGCCGGGATTTTCCGGATCGGCGGCAAAACGCGCCATGCTGGCGCTGAGGCGACGGATGGGCCGGATCAGCATCCAGTGGATGGCCAGATACAGCAGACCGGCCACCACCAGTGCCAGGGCCAACGAATATTGCAGGATGGTGAGCGAGTGATGGACCATGGCGTCAAACAGCGGGCGCTCGTCAAGGGCCAGCTCGATGAATTCTGCCTCGATGTTGGGAGGACGGTCCACCACCGTGATCATGCGTTGCCCGCCGTGCATCAGGGTGACCATGGCATCGCGAATGGCTCCCCACCAGGTGGTGCGGCGCAGATCGTAGCGGGCTTCGGTCATGATCGGGGCCTCGTCGCGCAGGATCAGGCGGCGGGCACCGTCCTTGCGGATGGCCAGCACGCGCGCACCGGCACTTCTGATGAGCTCGCGCCTCAGTTCCTCTGATAGGCGCCGGTTTGGTGCCGCTTCCACGGCCAGCGTGGCCACCTCCGCCATGGCCAGGCGGTTCTTCAGCCAGTTGATGCGAAAGCCCGCGATGGAAGGCATGAAGACGAGTGTCACGCCAAAAAGAATGAAAGCCATGGTCAGCAGCAGCACCTTGGCCGAAAGCGACCGGAAGATGCTGTGGCGCATCGTCAGGAGATGCGCGGCCTCGGCACCGGCCTCCAGCGCCTTGTCATTGCCGTTTTTGTTGCCGAAGGAGTCGTTCCGACTCTCGGCCCGGGGTCTTTCGTCTGTCTCTGCCATGAACCGAATGATAGCGCCCCCCGGGCCTCGCGTCATCAGATCGTTGCAAGGCGGAGTCTGCGGGGCATGCCCGGTCAGTAGGTGACGGTCACCACAATGGTGTCCGTGTAGGTGCCCGGCGGCGGCGTGGGCTGGGGCGGCACGCGACCGTATGTGGTGAACACCTGATCCAGCCCCGTGGCCGTGGCCGCCACGGTGTTCACGCCCAGGGTGCTGCCCCAGGGCCGGGTATGTCCGGCATCGCGATAGATGCCGTAGCGCACGGCATGGGAACCGTTGGTCATGCGCCGCGCCGTGGGATCGGTGGCGCCGGACGTCCCGCCGTCCAGGGAGATCTGATAGCTCACGCCGGCATTGCAGCGCACGGTGATGGTGCCGGTGGCATCCACGTTGCCGGACAGCACGCCGGCATCGCCGAAGTCGATGTCCGTGGCATTCACCAGACAGTTGGGCACCACATTGGCACGCACGGTGAAGCGCGGGTTGGCGATGCGCGCGTTGGGGATGCTGCCGCACCAGACGCCCCGCGAGTAGTAGCCATATTCGAACTGCACATGGTTGCCGGAAAAGACGGAGCTGTAAGGGCCTGTCGGCACGGTGGTCTGGCCACCGGGCAGCCGGGCATCGATGGTGAAGGTGCCCCGCGCAAAGCCGATCCACCAAAGTCGTGAAAGGGTAATGCCGTATACCGGCGGGCGTGGCGGATGCGGCCACAGGTAGGAGCCCCAGACGTTGCCGGATGCTGGCCAGTAAAGGTTGTAGGCGAGGCGGCTGGTGCCATTGAGCATGTGGCGCGGATCGCCGCCTGCGGCCACGCCGCCAGAGCCGGCATTGATGTTGGGGCAGAGAATGATGGTCTGTCCCGGCAGGCCGGTGCAGCTGACGCTCACGGTCAGCCGTGTGGTATAATCACCCCCCGTGGTCATGTCCACGTCGCCAAAATCGGCATCGGTAATGGAGAAGTTGCAGGTCTGGGCCCGGCCCTCGGTCGACAGGGCCATGCCCAGCACAAGCATGATCAGGGCCAGAGTGGTTCCTTGCCGCAAGGTGACGTCCCTTCTGCGCTTCCGGTCTCGTTCGCCTTTCCCGGCCGAAAAGGCTGCAGCCCTTGCCCGAATGTCCATGGCTCCGTCCGTCTTGGCCCTGTTCTGGTAAGGCTGGCCAGCTTGTGCCGTTTTCTTCTTGCCGCCGGCAAGAATGCGGCAACAAGGGCTTACAAAGGGTTACCGGAAGCCATCGGGTCGCGCCACCGGCAGGGGGGAAGGAAACCGGCATGGCGGGCGCCGATTCCATGGCCCTGTCGGAAGACGTCGGATCTCTCAGGTGAACCACCAGCGCTTGCACATGTAGCCGCCGTCGTGATCGTAGTTGGTGTTGAGGCGGCCATGGCCCACCTTGCGGTTCAGCGCCGAGAGGAAGTTGTTGAACAGCAGCACGATCTGGCCCGAATCGTCATGGATGAGCTGCTGCATCTCGGCATAGAGGGCGGTGCGGCGGGCCTCGTCGGTTTCCTTCCGTGCGGCCTGCAGCAGCTTGCCGAAGCGTTCGTTCTTCCACTTTGTCTCGTTCCACGGTGCATCCGGCGCATAGGCGGTGGAGAGCAGCCAGTCGGCCGTGGGCCGCCCGCCCCATTGCGAGAAGCACCAGGGCTTCTTCATCCAGACGTTGGACCAGTAGCCGTCCGGCGGCACGCGTTTCACTTCGATGTCGATGCCGGCCTTGCGGGCATGCTCGCGCATGAGCTGGGCGGCATCGATGGCCCCGGCAAAGGGCGCATCGGAAGCATGAAGCTCCAGTTTCAGCCGTTCGTGTCCGGCCTTTCGCAAGTAAAAACGCGCCCTGTCCGGATCGTAGGCGTGCACGGGCTTGGGATCGATGGCGTGTTTCATCTGGGGCGCCAGCGGATTGTCGTTGCCGACCCGCCCGTGACCGAAGAGCACCTTGTCGAGAATGTCCTGCCGATCGATGGCGTATTTCACCGCCGTGCGCACGTTCACGTCCGTGAAGGGCACGGCCGTGCAGTCCATGGGCACGGTGTAGTGCGACAGGCTCGCCACCTCCAGGATCTCCACGGCCGGATTGCGCTTCAGCAGATTGAGCGTGCGCGGATCGGCACGGTCCATGTAGTGGATCTCGCCGGCGTTGAGGGCGGCGGCGCGCGCCACCACGTCATGAATCACCACCAGCTCCACGGCATCGAACCAGGCTTCGCCATGATAGTCGGCATGGCGCTCGCCGCGAGCCCGTTCGCCGGGCCGGAACTGCACGAGGCGATAGGGTCCCGTGCCCACTCCCGCCTGCCAGTCCAGCGTGCCATCGTCCTTCGCCGGCAGCATGGGCAGGTGATAGTCCGTGAGCAGGTAGAGGAAATCGGCATATGGATGCCGCAGCCGAAAGACCACTGCATGGTCGCTCTCTGCCTGCATTTCCCTGATCACGGACAGCACCGGCCGCATGGGCGATTTCGATTTGTCGTGCATGTGATGCTGAAGGCTGGCGATCACGTCGCGGCTGGTGAAGGGGCGGCCGTCATGAAAGCGGATGCCCGTTTTCAGCTCCAGTTTCCAGACGCTCGCATCATCGCTGCGGTCCCAGCGCTCCACGAGATTCGGCCGCACGTCGAAATCGGGGTCGATCTCGAAGAGCATGTCGGCATGAACCCCCAGCCCCAGGTCGGCCATGAACTGGTTGGACCAGGTGGCAGGATTGAGCGAATCGGTCGTGGAACCGGTGGCCAGTCCGGCACGGAAGGTGCCGCCACGCTTCGGCTTGGCCAGTGCTGGCGCGCCCGCGGCCAGCAGCAGGCCAGCCGCTGCCGATCCGGCCAGAAACCGCCGCCTGTCAATGGCGCCTGCCCCCATGACGGAGCGCCTGTCTTCAGGGACGCTCCCGATCGTCAGCCTGTGCCCGAGTGTCATTTCCCACCCCCATGCGATGCAGACCGTGAGCGCGATCCGGGAGTCCCGGAATGCGCACATCCATGCACCCCCCGATAGGAACGAACAGGCGCCCCCCTTTCCTGTTCCTGCCTGGCTTTAAGTGCACACTCGCATATGATCCGTAAACGGATCAAATGATCCTTGTGCGGATTTCTTGCCGTGGTTTCGGAATGCTTTCCCGTTGCAACGGTCGATTCTCCTGACGCAGGCGACAGGAATGTCCAGGGTTGTGCGAAAGGACATCCGGAGCGGTTTGCGCCCCCATCGCGAAGGGCTATAAAGGCGGGAAGCATCTCTCGTTCAGGCATTCGGGACGCGGCCGGATCAGCATACATGACGGAAACGGGCAGCAGCGACACCCTGTCTTTCGGCTTCCGCGAGGTGGCGGAGGAGGAGAAGCAGAAGCTGGTCAACGCAGTCTTCGCCACCGTGGCGGCCCGCTATGACCAGATGAACGACCTCATGTCCGGTGGTCTCCACCGGCTGTGGAAGGACGATTTCGTGGCGGCCCTCAATCCGCCGAAACAGGGCCGCTTCGCGGTGCTGGATGTGGCCGGCGGCACCGGTGACATCGCCTTCCGCATTCTCGAACGGGGCGGATCGGGTGTGCACGTCACGCTTGCGGACATTTCGCCGGAAATGGTGATGGAAGGCCGGCGACGGGCCGAGGCCGAGCGACGGCCGCGTGATCGGCTCTCCTTCAGCGTGGCCAATGCCGAGGCGCTGCCCTTTCCGGAC
>CAZNLW010000037.1:0-16510 GCA_964574205.1 uncultured Rhizobiaceae bacterium
TGGTGGGTGTTGGTGGTGATCCAGGTGAGCAGGTCGCGTTGGCGGTAGCGGACGCATCTGCCGATCTTCACGAATTTCGGGCCGCGGCCTTCCACGCGCATGCGCTCCAGCGTCTTGCGCGAGATGCGCAGCAGCCAGGCGGCCTGCTCCGTGGTGAGCAGGGTTTCCACCTTGGCTTGCCGGTCGTCGTGGTTGGCTTTCTTCTCCATTGCATCGTTCCTTCCGCTGGCATGAGCGCATGGTCGCATGGCCGATGCCTGGTCATGCGGGTGCGCGTTGCAATGGCGCGCGGGCAAGCGTGGGGAAGGGTGATCCAGCCGTTGCCTGACGAAATTGGATGGCGCTGGCTTGTGTTGGCGGCACTTGAGGGTGCCGCGGGCAGCGTCTGCAAACAGGCGATCAGGGTGGTAGCTATTTGGTAGCTACAGCCCATCCGAAAATTGGAAAGATACACTTTGATTTATTGGTAGGCCCGCGGGGACTCGAACCCCGGACCCGCTGATTAAGAGTCAGCTGCTCTACCAACTGAGCTACGGGCCTGTGCGTGGAGGAAGGCAACCGACGCTGCAACAGCGCAGCGAACGCGCTTTCTCTATCAGAGCCAGGCCTTCAAGGCAAGCCTTGTTTTGGCCTTTTCACCCTGTCTTTTCGATCGGGTCGAGCATTATGCAAAACCACAAGATGGCTCTGTTTCAATCGCGATTTGCGCTTCCGGAGGCTGGCGAGGGCAGGGCAGGGGCAAACGGAGACACAGGACGGGATCAGTCCGTCATCATGGCGCCGGGGCGGCGTTCGGGCAGGGGCGTGTCGCCCTGCACCTTGGCAATCACGTCACCGGCCAGGACCCAGCGGTGCATGGTACGAGTGAAGAGACGCCCGCTCGTGCGCACAGGCACGGGCGTGCGCTTGCCTGTGGCCGGATCGAGGATCTCGGCGATGGTCTCGCCGGCACGAACCTGTGCGCCCTTCTCTTTCAGGAAGACGACCACGCCGCCCACGCTCGCCCGCACCGGTTCCGTCGCGGAAAAGGGCGCCGCCACGCCGGCGAAGGACGGTACCGAGACCTCGCCGGCAATCACGCGCCGGTGCACGAGAAAAGCCAGCAGGGCATCTGCATCCCGTGCCGCCAGCGCATCGGATACATCGAAGCGTCCACGCAACTCCACCGTGACCGTGATCGGCTGATGAACAGGGATGCCGGCCTCCTTGAGCGCAATGAAAGGCGCAGCCACCGTTTCCTCGAAGGCGTTCCCGCCGGAATCGCGGCAGAGCATGACCACTTTCGCATCGAGCAGGGCGGCAAGATCCGCAAGATCCGGCCAGCAGTCCCGATCCACGTAGAGATGCAACGCCGCATCGTCATCCGTGTGCAGATCCAGCACGATATCGGCATCATGGGCCAGCTGCATGAGCTGTAGCTTCAGTTGCGCATCCGGACCATGCGCCATGCTTGCGGCCTCGTCTGCGAGCCATTGGGCGGCGAGAGCACGCACCCTTTCCGTATTGGCCGCGGCATCATGGCCGAAAATCTCGCGCCGTGCCAGGACGGCCACCGTGGCATCAGGCCAGAAACGGTTGAAATTGCGCCCCGAGGACAGGTGATGACGGCCCAAGTGCGTGCCCAGCAGCCCCTGCGCCCCGCCCAGGGGATTGGCCTGCGGTACCAGGATCACCTCGCCCTTGAGGCGCCCCGCGTGCGCCAGTTCGGTCAGGCGTCGGCGCAGGTGATCGGCCACCAGCATGGCCGGCACTTCGTCGGCATGCATGCTCGCCTGGACATAGACCTTTGGCCGTGCCTCTGGCGGTCCGAAGCGCAGCACGGTCAGCCGCGCCTCGCTGCCGGGCGCAGCCGGTGGCAGGGTGATGATCTCTTTGCGCATGAAACCCGCTCCTTGCCCGCATGCGCCCTGGCCAGACCTAGCGGCGCATGCCGGCCGCATGCCCTCGGCAGGTTCTCTCGGCACCTGTCAGAACTTGTCGGCATTGATGAGCATGTGCACGCCAATGGATGCGAAATAGCCCAGCGCGATGGCCCAGCTCCACTTGAGATGCCGGAAGAAGGTGTATTGCTCGCGTGCCAGGCCCATCAGCGCCACGCCCGCGGCCGAGCCCACGGAAAGCAGCGAGCCGCCCACGCCGGCGGTCAGCGTGATCAGCAGCCACTGGCCTGCCGGCATCTGCGGATCCATGGTGAGCACGGCAAACATGATGGGGATGTTGTCCACGATGGCCGAGACGATGCCGATGATGGTATTGGCGGCCGTCGCCCCCAGGCCATCATAGAGCGTGCGGCTGAGCAGCTCCAGATAGCCGATCACGCCCAGCCCTCCTACGGCGAAGATGATGCCGAAGAAGAACAGCAGCGTGTCCCACTCCACCCGCTCCATCACCCTGAAGGAGTCGAAGAGGATGTCGGTGCGGTTGCGGCGGCGGGCATAGCGCTTGAAGAACCAGCTGAACATGGCCAGATAGCCCAGCCCCATCATCATGCCCATGGCCGGCGGCAGATTCAGCACGTTGCGGAAGGTCACGGCGGTGACGATGGTCAGCGCGAAAAGCAGGATCACCATCCTTGCACCCCGCTTCATCTCCACCTTGCCTTCCCGCGGCTCCGGTACCAGATCGGGCACGGCGAAGTTCATGATCACCGCCGGCACCAGGAAATTCACGAGCGAGGGGATGAAGATGGCGAAGAACTCCGCAAATTCCAGCTTGCCTTTCTGCCAGACCATGAGCGTGGTGATGTCCCCGAAGGGGGAATAGGCCCCGCCGGCATTGGCCGCCACCACCACGTTGATGCAGGCAAGCACGATGAAGGCCGGGCTCCTGGACCCCACGGCCAGGACCACCGCCCCCAGCACCAGTGATGTGGTGAGATTGTCCAGCAGCGGAGAGAGGAAGAAGGCGAGAAAGCCCGTCAGCCAGAAGAGCTTGCGATAGCTCAGGTTCATCGCGATGAGCTTCTCGCGCAGGGCGTCGAAGACACCGCGTTCCTCCAGCGAGTTCACGTAGGTGATGGCAACGAAGAGAAAGAGGAACAGTTCACCGTATTCCGTGAGCGTGTGTCGCGCCACCTGGGCCACCATGTCCTGCTTGCCGCTGCCATGATAGGCCAGGCCGATGAACACCCAGATGAGGCCGGCAGCAATGAGCACCGGCTTGGACTTGCGCATCTCGATGACCTCCTCGAAGACCACGAGCGTATAGGCCAGCAGGAAGATCACGAGCGCGGCAATCCCCCAGGGATTGGTCGTCAGGTCCAGAAAGCCGTCATGGCCGGCCGCCATCTCTGCGGCCAGGGCCGGCGCGGCAAACAGCGGCAACAGCAGGAACGCTGCCAGAAGGCGCAATGTCAGCATCATCTCAGGATCCCCGAAAAGCTGTCGCAGGACAGGCCGGCACGAGGCCTCCGGATGAATGCCCATGAGTCCTCGCCAGCCGACGGTGGCAGGGCGGGGGCGTGGCATTCATCAGGGGTTCCTCATGAACAGGCTGGCGCCTTAATGACTCCTCGCCAGCCACTTGGCAAGGGCGGGAAGGAGCCTCTGGAGCGGAATTCCCGGCCAGACAGGAAGGAAATCGCCATTGGCAAGGGACATGCCGCCTGACGTCCGCTTGCACCGGCATCGTGGCAGGTCTATAAGCGGCTTCCGACAGGCCGCCCGGCAGGCCCGCTTGTGGGCAGGCTTCGGCGCGGCCTTCGTTTCATTCATGCATTTCGATCCGTAAAACCCGTCCCGCCGGTCTCCTGCCGCAGGATGCGCGGACCGGGCGGGCTCAGAAGCGATCACAGGCAAGAGGAACACGAAATGGCCATCGAACGCACCCTTTCCATCATCAAGCCGGATGCCACGCGCCGCAACCTCGAGGGCAGGATCATCGCCAGGATTCAGGAGGCCGGACTGAAGGTGGCGGCCATGAAGCGCGTGCGCTGGACGCGCTATCAGGCGGAGATGTTCTATGCGGTGCACAGGGACAAGCCTTTCTACAACGATCTTGTGGACTTCATGACATCCGGGCCCATCGTGCTCATGGTGCTGGAGGGCGAGAACGCCGTCGCGAAATATCGCGAGGTCATGGGTGCCACCAACCCGAAGGAGGCCGCTCCCGGCACCATCCGGGCCGAGTTTGCCGAGAACATCGAGGCCAATTCCGTGCATGGGTCCGACAGCCCCGAGAACGCGGCAAGGGAGATTGCCCTGTGCTTCTCGGGCGAGGAAATTGTGGGCTGAGCATCACGTTCAGGCGGTTGTGCGGCAGGAGCGATGCAGCTGCCTGTTGAAAAGATGTGCAGGAAGGGGGCGGTCGGCTTTGGCGGGGCCGCCCCTTTCTGTTATAGCAGGTCGCAAGTGCGTCCGGTGCCGGCCTTGATCAAGCAAGAGACGTGCGCAAGGCGTTCCGGTGCATGATAGGCCCCCTGTATCCGGAGCATGAAGCATACCGGCATGGGAAGGACCTTGGGCGCGTGAAGCGCCGCCGGCACGAGAATCGATCGGGGAGGGGACCTGCCATGAACGGGATGAACGTGCAGCCTGCGGAAGGCAAGGCCGAGAGGCAGCGCCTGTGGGGCGTTGCGGCCGGTATTGGCGCCATGACGGCAATTGTCGCCGTTTCCAACTTTCTCGTGCAGTTTCCGGTGCATGCACGGTTGGGGCCGGTCAACCTGGCGGACCTGCTCACATGGGCGGCCTTTACCTATCCGGTGGCCTTTCTGGTGACGGATCTGGTGAACCGCCAGTTCGGTCCGGCCGCGGCGCGCAGGGTGGTCTATGCCGGCTTTGCCCTGGCCGTGGCGCTTTCCGTCTGGCTGGCCAGTTTCCGCATCGCCATCGCCTCGGGCACGGCCTTTCTCGTCGCCCAGCTGCTGGATGTGTTCATCTTCCATCGCCTGCGCCGCAAGGCCTGGTGGCTGCCGCCGCTGGTTTCTTCCTTCATCGGCTCGCTGGTGGATACCTTCGTCTTCTTTTCCCTGGCCTTTGCCGCCGCCTTCTCCTTCATCGGGCCCAATGACGACTTTGCCATCGGCATGGCCCCGCTGCTCGGCATCCTGGGCGTGGAGGCCCCACGTTGGGTCTCCTGGGCACTGGGGGATCTGGCGGTGAAGATACTCATGGCCCTGGTGCTGCTCGCCCCTTATGGGGCCCTTCGCAAGGCGCTGGACCACTGGCTGGCCGCGCGCACGGCCGAGACTGTCGCGCACTGACGCGCTGTCCGGCATCGCCAGGCGATGCTGCGATCGTGGCCGGTTTGGGACATGGGACAGCCAGTCGGACAGGCCAGGGGACATTGAAAACAGGGACCATTGAAAAATCGACGATCCTTGGATCAGTGTGTCCCTGGATTTGCGCTGGGAGGCGTGCCAAGGCGATTGTTCGCCAGTGGTGCGCCTGCGCCGATCGTATCGCAAATCCATGAGATGCAAGCATGAAATCACGGAAACCGACGTCCCGAAGGGATGACCTTGACGATCTTCGGCCTGGGGAAGAACGCCCGTGCCCGGGGCACCCCCCGCTCTTCTGCGCGTTCGCCTGTTCGGCAACAGGTTGAAGGGAGGATTTCGGTCATCGCACCGCGACCCAGGCCGGCAGAAGACGTGCCGGCACCGACGGCTCGGGGTGTCATGGTCGAGTGGCGACGGGGCCGTTACGCGCCCCGTTTTCGCGTCCTTGGGGCCGGAACGGGGTTCAGGGACAGCTCCTTGTGCTCATGCGGGCCAGTTTCTGCCATCGCGGACCGCACTGGGGATTGCGGGAACAATAGAAACGGGCGATGGGCGGCAGCGGAATGGCATGGGCGAGGTTGAGTGGCCGGCCGTTGGCTGACAGGGTGGAGACCACCATGCCCACAAGTTCGCCGTTCTCGTTGAAGACCGGACCGCCGGATTCGCCGCGCTTGGTGGACATGCGCAGCACTATGGCATCCGGATAGCCATAGCGGCCATAGCGCACCGTGCGCTGAAAGTGCATGGATTTCACCGCACCGATACGGGCCGTGTCTCCCCCGCCGCGGGGCCGTCCGAGTGAGAAGACGGCATCGCCCGGCTTCAGACACGGTTGGACAGCCGGCGTCACCGGTCGCCCGGCAAAGTCGTCGAGATGCACAAGCCCCAGATCGTTTTCCGGGAGGGTGGCCACCACCTTGCCGGCATGGATGCGTCCGTCGGCCGTCTTGGCGTTGACCCGATAGCCCGGAGCCACGGCCACATGGGCGGCGGTGATCGCATGACCCGCCTCGTCCACCAGAAAGCCGGAACCGGAGGAAACACCCCTGGGCAGCCCGGTGGTGAGCGGCACCATCCGGCGCGGCTTCTTCACCACCATGGTGACAAAGGCGGGCGAGGTGCGCCGCAGCAGGTCGGCAATGGTCTCCGGCAGACGCGAGCCGGCCGGCAGGGCGTCCGTGGCCACGGCAATGCGCCGCGCATGCGGCTCCAGGGAAGGTTGCTCCCCACCGGCACAGGCGGCAAGCGCCAGCCCGGCCGCAGCCATGATGGCGAACAGGCGCCAGCAGATTCCTGCGAAGACCTGCCGGCCATCGGTGCTGCAGGCAAATGCGTCATCGCGGCAACAGATCCGGTTTGCGAGCCACCGGCGCACGTTCCTGCCGGTCGCCTCCTTCCGGATGGGCAATCCCGAACCCTGTCTGCTGGCCAGCAATGCATCCACCCCCGATTTCGGCGCGGCCACCCGGGCCGCGATCGTTGATCCAGGCCGCCATTCGCCTGCACCGGAACGCGATCCCGGGGCCAGGGGGACCCGGGGCTGCAGGCATGGTCAGGTTCCCTGCCGTTTGTGCCCTGCCAATGTGGAAAACGCAAGGCAGGGGTTTCTGCACGTGTCCGTGTCGTGATCCGTCAGTCTCGCACGGGGCCGGGCGGTGGCGCGATGCGTGGTTCGTGCGGCATGGGCTCGCCACCCCGTGGCGGAACCGGCTCGGGCTCGTGCGGCGCCACATGGGGGGGCGGCTCCTCGACAGGTGGCGGAGGCGGCGGCGTTGGTCGGCGCGGCGCGAAGGGCATGCGCCGGCGGGGCTCGGTCACGGGCGGTGCCCCCGGCTCGCCTTCGGCTGCAGGGGCCACGGGCGCCTGACGCTGGATGCCGTCTTCCACCACCAGATCGCTGTCGCCACCGACGAGCAGCAGGTGCTCCACGTCATCGCGCCGCACCAGCACCAGCTGTCGCCTCTCGTCCACGTCCAGCATCTCGACGATGCCGATCCGACGGCCCTGCCGGTTCCGCCGGGCCCGGTTCTGCAGCATCTTGAGCCCGAACATGGCCGCATAGAGCACAACCAGCAGGATGATGGCGACGATGGCATAATAGACGAGATCGTTCATGCTTGCCCCCCAGACTTGCAGGAACACAGGCCATGATGGCCAGGAGTTCCGGTTGCGCATGCCCGGACACCTGCCATGGCCCGGGATGTCGCGAGCTTTCCCCGCTTGCCTGTGGCTGACAAGGATGCCAGAGCCCGCGTTCGGGGGCAACGGCAAGGATCATCGCTTTCACATCCTGCCCGTTCACGTATACTCGCACCGAGTCGCGACATGCGTCAGTGAGGGGCGTTGTCTTTACCGGACATCAATTGTGCATCCTGCCCGTGCGTGAAAGGGCAGGCGGGCGGATCGCAACGTCAAGGGGGCAGGAGATCGGCAAGCCATGCATGAGACGCACAGGGGCGCACAGACCGAACAGGGGAAAGGGGGCAGGGCACTGCGCATGCTTCTCGCCATTGTCGTCGGCGCGGCCATGCTGGCCGGCGGCTGGTATCTGTGGCGTGCAGCCCTCCTCGGCAGACTGGCCGGAGCTGCGGATTTTGCCCTCATGGCGCTCATGGTGCTGGCGCTCGTGGGCACCCTTGGCATCCTGCTGTGGCTCTTCGGCTGGCTGGAGTTCGGCAATCTGAGGCGGCAGCAGGCCTTCTACGATTCCATGCTGGACGGCTGCGGCGATGCCTGCCTGGTGACGACGCGCACGGGCCGTCCCCTCTATGCCAACCGGCCCTACATGGACGTGCTGAACCGTGTCGGACGTCGCCGCCTCGTGGGCATCGATCTGCTCTTTGCCGGGCAGCCGGAGCTGGCCGAGCGAATCTACCGTCTCTCCCTGCATGCGCGTGATGGCGAGACGGCGCAGGACGAGTTTCGTCTTGACCTGCCGGCAGGAAGCGAGCGGAAGGAGAGGACCGGAACCGATGACCTGCCGGACGACGCATCGGCGCCCGGCGGGCACATGTGGTGGCGCATCACTGTCACGCCCATCGGCGAGGACCGCATCCTCTGGCGCATGGAGGACACGACGGAGGAACGCCGCCGCCATGACGAGGCCTGGCACGACCTGCAGCGCATGATCGATCATCTGGACCATGCGCCGGCCGGTTTTCTCTCCTTCTCGGCAGATGGCCGCGTGCTCTACATGAACGCCACCCTGGCCGAATGGCGTGGCCTGGATTTGCGGCAAACGGCCGACGGCGGCCTCCATGTCACCGATGTGCTGCCCGAGGAACTGGTGCTGCGGCTGCAAGCCATCCGCCCGCGTCCCGGCGGGGGGGTGGTGGAGCATTTCATGGCCGATCTGCGCGATGCCGGCGGACGGGCGCGGCCCATGCTTGTGGTCCATCGGGCGGACTTCGATGCACAGGGACAGATGCGGCCGGCACGCACGCTGTTTCTGGAGGCCACGGGCGAGCTGGCGGAGACCACACGGGAGGCCTTGCGTCTGGCGCGCTTCATGAGCCATGCCCCCATCGGCATCGCGACCCTGGACAGCGAGGGACAGCTGGTGATGCTCAATGCGGCCCTGGCGCAGATCACCACCTCTGCCCGCCTTGGCAACCACGTGAAGGACATCGTGGTGGAGGAGGATGTGCCCAAGTTCATGGCCGCCTTCAAGGCCGTGGCGGAAGGGCGGCAGCCGCAAACGCAGGTGGATGTGCGCATCGAGAGCGGCACGGATACGCGCGCCCAGGTCACCATCGCCGCCACCGATACGGATGCCGAAGGGGAGGTGACGGCCATCACCATCTACGTCATCGACACCACCCTGCATCAGGCCCTCATGCAGGAGCTCAAGCAGGGCCAGAAGATGCAGGCCATGGGACGCCTGGTGAGCGGCATTGCCCACGACTTCAACAACATGCTCACGGCCATTCTCGGCAATGCGGAGATGCTGCTGCAGCGCAACACGCCGGCGGATCCGCATTTCGAGGAGATCATGAACATCAAGAACCATGCCGCCCGTGCCGCCCGCATGGTGCGCCAGCTGCTGGCCTATTCGCGCAAGCAGACCCTGCGGCCGGAGGTCATTTCGCTTACCGAATGGCTTGCGGACATGGCCAGCATGCTCCGTCGCATGATCGGCGAGAAGGTGGAACTGACGGTGGAACACGGGCGCGATCTCTGGCCCGTCAAGGCCGATGCCTCGCAGATGGATCAGGTGATCATGAATCTTGTGGTGAATGCCCGCGATGCCATGCCCGAGGGCGGGCGCCTGACCATCCGCACGCGCAACGTGCCGGCGGAGGAGGCGGCCGATGTGGCGCCGGACATCATGCCACCGGCGGACTATGTGCTCATCGAGGTGGAGGATACCGGCACCGGCATGCCACCGGAGGTGCTGGAACGCATCTTCGATCCCTTCTTCACCACCAAGGATGTCGGCAAGGGCACGGGACTTGGTCTTTCCACCGTCTATGGCATCGTCAAGCAGACGGGCGGCTACATCTTCTGCGACTCCGAGCTGGGCCGGGGCACCACTTTCCGCATCTATCTGCCGCGACACGTGGAAACGGAAGAGGAGAAGGCCCGCCGTCTGGCCCGCCAGCGCCAGGTCCGCGAGGAACCGCGGGAGGATCTCACCGGATCCGAGCGCATCCTGCTGGTGGAGGACGAGGCGGCGGTGCGCCAGCTGGCCGTCACGGCCCTGCGTCAGCGCGGCTACGAGGTGCACGAGGCGCCCAGTGCCGAGGTGGCCATCGACCTGGCGGAGAACATGCTGCGACAGGGCAGGAAGCCCGATCTCGTGGTCTCCGATGTCGTCATGCCCGGCATGGACGGGCCCACCATGATGAAGGAGCTGCGCCGCATGGGGATTGATGCGCCTTTCATCTTCATGTCCGGTCATGCCGAAGATGCCTTTGCCGAATCACTGGATCGTTCGGCCGAGTTCACTTTCCTTGCCAAGCCGTTTTCCCTGCGCAAGATCGCCGAGACCGTACGCAATGTGCTGCGCGAGAAAGGAAAACCACGGGAAGAGGGGACGGACACCTGAACAGGCAGCATCAGTCGCTGCGCGGCCTGCATGACAAAAGGGCCGCCCCTTGGCCACTGAAGGCAGGGGGCAACCCTTGCGTTGACGGAGATCACGCCTCTGCGAGGAAGGCGCCCGGTCACTTGCTCATGGGCGGCTTGGCGGCGCAAGGGTTGGCCGGCGCGCAGGGGGTGTTCATCGGCGGTTTCGCCGCGCACGGATGGGCGGCGCAAGGGTTGGCCGGGGCACAGGGGCTGCCCGTCAGGGGTGGCCTTGTGGCACAAGGATTGGCTGGCGCACAAGGATTGCCCATCATCGGCATGTGGCCCGCGCATGGATTGGCCGGGGCACAGGGATTGCCCATCATCGGCATGCCGGCTGCACACGGATTGGCGGGTGCGCAGGGATTGGCCGCCTTGCCCTTCGTCATCGTCTGCATGCCGGGGGCACAGGGATTGCCGGCCTGGGCGCTGCTGCTGGCAGCCATGGTGGCCACCACGGCCAGGGTGGCGCTGCCCGCTGTCATGCCCAACGCCAGCGGCACGGCAGCCACGGTGGAAATCCAGTGCCGATGCAGTCTTGACATCCTCTTCATGCCTTTGTTCCTTCCGGCTGTGGTTCCCTGTTCCGGGCCATGGAAAGGCCATGACCAGCTCACAATGGAAATATACCCGTGTGACACCGGCATGTCTCGTCATGCTTTCCTGTTTCGCGTTCACGAGATCGCGCCTGCCCCTTGAAGGGCAGGAAAGTGAATGACAATTGCAGGTAGCACATTGGTAAACGCCTCGACTTTCCGTAAACGCTCTGTTAACATCTTCTTAGGTCGGCGCTGTCAGGATGATGCGCACGGGGGCACCACCTGAATGACAGGAGTTGCCCGATGAACGCACACCTGCAGTCGCCCGTGCAGGTTCACGAACAGCGGCGGCATCCTCGCCGTCGGGTCCTCAAGCAGGGGCGCATCATTCTCAACAACCGCTTTTCCGTCCTCGACTGCACGGTTCGCGACATCTCGCTGGGGGGATGCCGGATCCGGCTCTTTGCGAAATTCGCCCTACCAGAACGCTTCATCCTGGCCTTTCCGGCCCTGGGAGCGGAACGGCAGGCGGCCCTTGTCTGGCAGCATGGACGGGATGCCGGCGTGCGCTTCCTGGATGAGACACCGCCTGTGTTCATGCGCCTCGTTCCGGGCGTGCACAGGCCTTTCTGAAGGGCGCCATTCCCTGTCTCATGCCCGGCAATTGGAGAAGCGCCAATGGCGAAGACTCGCCATTGGCGCTCATCACGACGGAAATCGGATAGTCCCGTGAGGGCAATTCCTGATAATCAAGAGTTGCGAATTGTCCCGGACGATTCCGAAGGGAGGTGCGGAATGAATGGGCATATTCCTTTCATCCAGATTATCAGGAAACACTGACAATATTCTGGGAAATCAGGATTCTTTTTCCCCCAGGGCATCCTTGATACGGGCCAGGCTCTCCGCGCGGCCCACCACCGCCAGCACCGCGAAGATGCCGGGTGAAACGGAAGACCCCGTCACCGCAGCCCGAAGGGGCTGAGCGACCTTGCCCAGTTTCAGCGCCGCGCGCTCGGCGAAGGCCTTGATCGCGGCCTCCAGTTGCTCTTCCGTCCATTCCTCTTCCGACAGGGCCTCCAGCACCGGCAGCAGGTCGGCGAGCACCTCACGCCCGCCCTTGGCCAGAATCTTCTCCGCCTTGGATGTCATTTCCAGCGGACGGCGAGCATAGAGATAGTAGGCGAGCTCCAGGAGTTCCCTCAGGGTCTTCGCCCGCTCCTTCAGGCCCGGCAGCGCGGCCAGGAACCGCTGCCGACCTTCCTCCGTGTCCAGCAGGGCAGCAGCCATCCTCGCCTTGTCCTTCACCGCCGCTTCCGCATGGGGTAGAAAGGCCTCGAAACGCGCCAGCACCGTCTCGTCGGGCAGGTTGCGGATCCACCAGCCATTGACGCTTTCCAGCTTCACGAAGTCGAAGCGCGCCGGCGACTTGCCAATGGCGTCCACGTCGAACCACTCGATCAGCTGCTCGGTGGAGAAGATCTCGTCATCGCCATGGCTCCAGCCCAGGCGGGCCAGATAGTTGCGCATGGCCTCCGGCAGGTAGCCCATGGCGCGATAGGCCTCCACGCCCAGTGCCCCATGCCGCTTGGACAGCTTGGCGCCATCCGGCCCGTGAATGAGGGGGATGTGCGCCATTTTCGGCATGGTCCAGCCCAGCGCGTCGTAGATCATCTTCTGCCGGGCCGCGTTGGTCAGGTGATCCACGCCGCGGATCACGTGGGTGATTCCCATGTCGTGATCGTCCACGACCACAGCGAGATTGTAGGTGGGCGTGCCATCCGCCCGCATGAGAACGAGATCGTCCATCACCTCCGCTTTCCACGAGACGCGGCCCTGCACCATGTCGTCGATGACGATCTCACCCTCGCGCGGCGCCTTGAAGCGCACCACCAGCGGCTTGTCGTGCGGCGGGCACAGGCCGAGCGTGCGGCAGCGCCGGTCATAGGTCATGGGTCGGCCTTCCGCGCGGGCCTTCTCGCGCATCGCCGCCAGTTCTTCCGGCGTGCACTGGCAGTAATAGGCATGTCCGGAATCGAGAAGCTGCCGGACGATCTCGCGATGCCTGTCGGCGCGCGCAAACTGGGAGACGGGTTCGCCATCCCAGTGCAGCTCCAGCCACTTCAAGCCCTCGATGATGGCCTGCACGGCTTCTTCCGTGGAGCGCTCGCGGTCCGTGTCCTCGATGCGCAGGAGGAACCTGCCGCCATGGTGGCGTGCAAAGAGCCAGTTGAACAGGGCGGTGCGGGCCCCGCCAATGTGCAGAAATCCCGTGGGTGACGGGGCAAAGCGTGTGACGACCTCGGTCATGTCCGGATCTTCCCGTCGCTGGTCTGACGATCTGCCGAATGAACACTGCTGGCAGGATGCGGGCAGCCTGCGTCTTTGATCACGCAAGGGTTGCGCAGGGCGCCGCCCTGGTGTTGGCTGAAGGCCACCGGCGTCCCGCCAGGGTCCTGGCCAGGGGCTGTCGGGGTGTTTGCCAGTTTTTGCGGGGGCGGGCAATGGGTATCAAGCCCTTGTGGCGAAAGAGGCATGGACCGGCACCGGACGGCCTGGAGAGGAACGGCGAGGATATCGTTTTGCCGCATGCTCTCGTGTCCGCTCCGGAATGGGTGGGGCGCTCGGCAGCGGATTCTCGCATGGCGCTGCGAAAACGCCTGCAGAGGCTCCATGAGTGTCTGGCCGGTGTGCAGCCGCGAGCCGGCGACTCGCTGGCCTGGGCGGCGGTGGCTTTCTGGAGCGGGATCATGGCCTGGTTTGCCCTGCCGGCATCGCCAGGAAGGACAGGGGCCGTCATTCTGCTGACAGTGGCCCTGGCCGTGCTGCTGCTGCGAGGCCTGGCCATGCACTGCTCGCAACCTCTGGCGCTGAACCGGGGCCTTCAGCCGCTGTGGCTGTCGGCGTTCATGCTGGCGGGTCTGGGCTGGATGGCCCTGCGGGCAGGTCTTGTGGAGACCACGCTGTTGCCGGCCAACGTGGGCATGGTGCGGTTCGAGGGCCAGGTCCTCCAGGTGTGGATGGCCGGGCCGGAGAAGGCCCGTCTCGTTGTGGCGGTGCACGACCTGCCGGCCGTGGCCGCGAGGTTTCGCCCTCGGAAAGTGCGCATCACCGTGCGCCTGGCGAAGGCGGCGAAAGGCCTGGCGGCACGGTGGCAGGATCTGCCGCTGCCGGGCGACGGGATCACAGGCCGGATACGCCTCCATCGCCTGCCCGAACCGGTGTCACCGGAAGCCCATGATCCGCGCCGTTCCCTGTGGTTTGCCGGCATAGGGGCCACGGCCTTTGCCCATCATGCCTGGCTTGCCTGGCCGCACAGGGGCGGGGAGGGGACGGACAAACCGACAGCCCCCTGCAGGAATTGCACGCTCGCCCTGAAGCTCGAGCGGGCTCTGGAGAGGCTGCGGCGCAAGGTGGCGCACGCCATCGAAGCCACCATGACCGATGCCCGTGCCGCTTCTCTTGCCATGGCCCTGCTGACCGGCACCCGCGGCGCCCTGGCAGAGGAGGATCGCGCCGTCCTGCGCGCGGCCGGCCTGGCGCACATCCTGGCCATCTCGGGGCTGCATCTGGCGCTGGTTGCCGGCGCCGTCTTCTGGATCGTGCGCGCGCTCCTGGCCGCCGTGCCGGTCTTGGCGCTCACCTGGCCGGTGCGCCGGATCGCGGCACTGGTCGCCCTGGTGGCATCACTGGCCTACATGCTGCTTTCCGGCAATTCGGTGGCCACGCAGCGGGCCTTCATCATGCTGGCGGTGGCCACGCTGGCCCTGATGCTGGACAGGCCCGCCATCACCATGCGCAATCTGGGGCTTGCGGCCTTTGTCGTGCTGCTCATGCGGCCCGAGGAAGCGGTGAGTGCCGGGTTTCAGATGTCCTTTGCTGCCGTCATGACCCTGATTGCCACCTGGGAAGCGCTGCGCAACCTGCACGCACGGCGGGAGGAGGCCGACTTCAGAGGTAACGTTTCCGGCAGTCGCGTGCACCACTGGCTCCGATACGGGCTCAGGGGAACGGGGGCATTGGTGCTTTCCACGCTTGTTGCCAGTCTGGCCACGTTGCTGCCGGCGCTGTGGCATTTCCAGCAGGCCGCGCCGTGGAGCCTGGCCGGCAACCTGGTGGCCCTGCCGGTGCTGTCGCTGCTTGTCATGCCACTGGGGCTGGCCGGTCTGGCCGTCTTGCCCTTGGGGCTCGAGTGGATACCCTGGCAGGGCATGCAGGCCGGGCTTTCACTGATGTTGTCCTGGGCGCATCTCGTGAGCACATGGCCAGGCGCCCATACCCGGCTGCCGGCCCCCTCGGAAGACGCCACGTTGCTGGCGGCGGCCGGCCTTCTGTGGCTGGCGCTGAGGCGCGATGCCTGGCGCCTGCTGGGCCTGCCGCTTGCGGGCCTCATGGTCATCTGGCCGGAGACGCAGCGACCGGATCTGCTGGTAGAGGCCCATGCCCGCCTCGTGGCCGTTCGCAATGCGGAAGGACAGCTCGTGCCCCTGGCCCTCTCGGGGAAGGGGAGTGGCTATGTGCTGGCCCGGTGGTTGCATCGCAATGGGGAGGAAACGACACCAGGAGAGGCCCTGAAACGTCCCGGCTGGCAATGCGCGGGCAGACAGTGCCGTTTCGACCGGATGGATGGCCGGCGCATCTGGGCCCTGCGCCGGCCCGCAGGCACAAGGCGCGGTGTGAAGCGAACGGTACAGGGGCCGGCCGGTCGGAACCCGGCACCATGCCCCCTGCTGAAACCGGGAGACGTGTTCGTCTCCGCCGAACCTCTGCGTGGCGCCTGCCGGCAGGCGGGCGTCGTCGTCATCGATCGCTTTGATGTCTGGCGCCATGGCGCACATGCGCTCACCGCCGAACCGGCAGGCATGAGCTGGCAGGTACGCACCACCGCCGACGTGGCCAGGGGCCGCCCCTGGCACCAGCCCCCGCGCCCCCGCCGGGAAGTGCTGGTCATGCGGCCGGAACGGGTGCCGGGAGGGGCGAGGGCACCGTGAACGGCAGACGGGAAGACCGCCCTGTTAACCGGATCTTAATGCGCGTCATGTTTTCACTCGGGAAGGAATCGGGCAATCTTCACGTGCATGGTGACGTGACGGTCAGCCATCACCACATCGTTGCGACGGGCGCGTTGCGAGTGTAGGATGTTGGTCGGTGATGTGCCGGGTGCGCAGACCGGCTGCATCGAAGGTTCGGGAGGTAATGCCGTGCTGTTCGGGAAGGGAGGCTTCACGGCCGGAATCGTGCTGTCCATGGGAATGGCGCTGATGCTTGCCGCCTGTGCCAGCAACGAACCGGCGGTCACCGATCCGGTCGACATGGTGGAGTCGCTTCCCGGCTATCACGATCCCGCCCAGGTGCAGACAGTGAAGCAGGGCACGCAGCTGCGCCTCGTGGTTTTCGGGGCGGAATCGCTTTCCGGCGATCACCGTGTGGATCAGCAAGGCAATCTGGACCTCGGTTCCTACGGCAAGGTGCACGTGGCGGGGCTCACCTTGCCGCAGGTGGAGGAGGCCATCAACACGCGCTTGCGCGAGAAGGGCGCGCCGGCCGCACGCGTCACCGTGATGTTGGTGGAGTGATGTCCCTGCACGGGAACGTTCGCTCAGGAATCCCTTGCGGTTGTTCTGACCGGTCCGACGCCTGATCAGGCACTGTCCGCCGGCGAATAGGGCGCACCGGGCACGCGCAT
>CAZNLW010000038.1:0-16351 GCA_964574205.1 uncultured Rhizobiaceae bacterium
CGCCCCGGGTGAACAGCCAGGCTGTCGAGATCTCGGAGAACAGGAGATCCCTGATCCTGATCAGTTCATTCCTGAACGTTTCGACCTTTGAAGGCGTGGCATATGCTGCCCTGTCCTCGGGAAAGACCGAGGCTATCCGCGAGTCCGTATCCAGTGCCTTCAGCCGGTCATCCAGCAGATCCAGAAGCTTGCTGACAATGGCTTCCAGCGTGGCCTGGTTGAGGCTTTCCATGTCGGCCGGGAAGATGATCGGCAGGCAGAGATTGCGGTATGCCTCAAGCTTTTCGAAGAGTTCCCTGAACTGATTGCGATAACCGGAGATGGTCTCGTGCAAGGCAGGATCGCGGGGTTGGCTTTCCTCCCGCAGTGGATCTCTGGTGGCCAGGATTCTCTCGAGGGTGAGAATCAGGCTGGTCTTGCCTGTTCCCCTGTTGCCGCAAATGGTGATGACCTGATGGGGACGTTCCTTTGCGGGCGTGCTTCCGGCCTGTTCCTGTCCCGGACTCTCCGGCCATGCAAGAGGCTGGTCAGGATGCCTCCTGATGCAGCCATAGTGATTGTAGACGGCAAGGATCTGCCCCAGTATGTCCTTGATATGCGCGAGCTGGACTGAAGAGAGCTCGTCGGCGCCCATGGGGCGGGCGCTGATGTCCTTGAAGCTGGGAAAATCGTCCTTGTTCGTTTCCTGCCGGGAAGTATTCTCATGCATGCCATCTTCCCCCTTGTGGCTAGCGCCAATCCCCCCACTGGGGGAAGATTACATGCACGTAAGGGTCAGCACAAGTCAGGATTTCTTTCTGGTCATGCCCGCAACTTGCTGCTGGTGCCGTCTGCCGTTTTCGAGGAGGCCGGGCGTTGCCGGCTCAGGTCAAAGTCTTCTACCATGGGGCCTTCGGTGCGAATGCCACGCCACCAGACTCTGAGGGCTTCCCAGGGGCGGTCGATCATCTCCTGCACGGCCGTAGGCTCGAAGCCGGAGTGGACCATGCAATCGGCGCATTTCTCGTAACGCCCCACGCCATAGGCCTGCCAGTCCGTCTCCTCCATCAGCGCGCGGAAAGTGGGCGCGTGGCCCTCGTCGATGAGATAGCAGGGACGTTGCCAGCCGAAGACGTTGCGTGTGGGGTTGCCCCAAGGGGTGCACTGATAGCGACGATTGCCGGCAAGAAAGTCCAGATAGAGGATGGACTGGTTGAAGCGCCATTTCTTCTTCTGCTGTTTCTGGATGCGGAAGAGCTGGCGGAAAAGGGCCCTCGTCTGGGTGCGGTTGAGGAAATGTTCGCGAGCCGGGGCCTTCTCGTAGGCATAGCCGGCGGAAACGGTGATCCCCTCCACGCCCAGGGCCATGACGAAATCGAAGAACTCGGCCACGCGCTCGGGTTCTGCATCCCTGAACAGGGTGCAGTTCACGGTTACCCGATGGCCGCGGGACAGGGCAGCACGGATGGCGGACACGGCGCGCGCGAACACACCGGGCTGGTTGACGGCCTGGTCATGATCGGCGCCGATGCCATCCAGATGCACCGAAAAGGTGAGGTATGGCGAAGGCTCGAAATCGTCCAGCCGTTTTTCCAGCAGCAGGGCATTGGTGCAGAGATACACAAAGCGCCTGCGCTTCACCAGTTCGCGCACGATCTCGGCGATCTCGCGATGGATGAGCGGCTCGCCGCCGGGAATGGAAACGATGGGAGCGCCGCATTCCTCCACGGCCTCGATGCACTCCTGCACGGAGAGACGACGGTTCAGCACGTTCTCGGGATGGGCGATCTTGCCACAGCCGGGGCAGGCCAGATTGCAGCGAAACAGGGGCTCGAGCATGAGCACGAGCGGATAGCGCCGGTTGCCCCTCAGCTTCTGCTTCAGGATGTAGGCGCCCACACGCATCTGCTGGATGAGGGGAACGGCCATGGTCTGAAGGCGTCTCCCTGGCACAGGCCGGCAGAAGCCGGCGGATAATGTCCCGAATGTGAACCCGCGATCCGTTCAAGAGCTTATGCGTTCCCTGCATGCGGCGGTCAAGCTTCCGGAGGTGGCGGTTCTGTCCTGCGGGTCCAGGCGATGAGCTGGGGCAGCACGATCAGCGTGGCGATCAGCATGAAAACGATGGAGACGGTGAGCAGCTCGCCCATGGAGCTCAGGCCCCGATGGGGCGTGAGCCACAGGGTTCCGAACGAGCCCAGGGTGGTGAGCATGGATATGATGATGGCGTGGGGCGTGGAGGTGTGGTCCACGGCACGGCTGATGCCGGCTTCACGGGCGCGGTGCAGGTAATGGATCGCGGAATCCACGCCGAGCCCGAAGAGCAGGGGGATGACAATGACATTGGCGAAATTGAAGGGCGTGTCCATGAGCACCGTCCAGGCCAGCAGCAGCAGGGCGGCCAGCACGATGGGGGCGAGGGCGAGCAGGGCATCCAGGATATTGCGCTGCACCCACAGTACCAGGACGATCACCGCCACCATGGAGAGCAGGATGGCGGAGAGCATGGCGCGGGCCACCACGTCGGCGGCGCCCGTGATCTCTATGGGCGCGCCTGCGGCGTTGGGGGCAGCCTGGCGAAGAGCCCGGGCGAAGCGGCGCATTTCCGCCTCGCTGCGCATGTCGCCGGCGGGCACGGCCTCCACTCGCCAGGTGCCGTCCGGCGCGATGTAGTAGCGCTTCAGATCCGGATCCAGATTGTCAAGGGATACGGGACCGGTTCTGGCCAGGCGCATGAGACCATGCAGCAGCTCCGGCAGGCGCACGAAGATGGCCGTCTCCAGCCGTGCCACGGCGCGGGCGTCGTCTCCACGGCGCTCCAGAAAGGCCTCCAGGCGCGTGGCCAGGGTGGCGGCAGCGCGGCGCACATCCAGCGGGGCGGTGTCACGGCCCTCGATGTGGCGCAGGGCGGCAATCGTGCGGGTGATGGCGTGCAGGCGCTGCTCGTGACGCAGGCCGGGCGAGGGCTGCAGACCTGCGGGCAGCAGCGAGGCGAGCTGGCGCAACAGGGCCAGCTTTTCCGGTTGTTGCCGAGGCAACAGGTCAAGCGCGGTGCGGGCGGTCTTCACTTCCGGCAGCTGTTCCAGACGGCGGGCCAAACTCTCGGCAGTGGCCCGGTCCGGTGCCAGGGCAGAGATGGCGTATACGAGCGCGGGATCCTCCTTCAGCAGACGGCGGAAGGCGATCACGGAAGGCGCCTTCGGGTCGCGGAGATTCACAGGATCACCGTCGAAGTGCACCTGGGGCAGCAACAAGGTGCCTGCCAGGCCCAGGCCAATGACGAGGCCGGCCAGCCAGGGGCGGCGCTTGCGCAGGCCTGCCATCAGGGGCTGCATCAGGGAAAGGCGGGCAGGCGGCCGCCTCTCGACCGGCGGCATGGGCAACAGGGCGAGAATGGCTGGCAGCAGGGTGAGCGTGGCCACCAGGGCAATGGCAATGCCGCCAGCGGCGATGATGCCGAGCTGGGCCATGCCGACAAAGTCCGTGGGCAGGAAGGCGAGGAAGGCCAGTGCCGTGGTCAGCGCGGCCAGCAGCAGGGCCGGGCCGGTGCCGGCAGCGGCGCGGGCCAGCGGGCGTGGCGGGTCTGGCGGTGGCAGGTGGCGTTCCTCCGCATACCGCAGAAGGAGGTGGATGGCATAATCCACGCCCAGACCGATGAAAAGCACGGCGAAGGCCACGGAGATCATGTTGAGTTCGCCCACGACGAGCGTGGTGAAACCGGCATTGACGACCAGCCCCAGGATGATGAGCGCCACGGCCGGCAGAATGAGGCGGCGCACGGGCAGACCGATGACGATGATGGCGGTGACGATGGCAAAGGAAAGCAGGCCGGCCATGATGGCGCCGGTGGTGACGGTGGAGAATTCCTCCGCGTTCATGGCGGCCTCGCCGGTGAGCCAGATGCGCACGTGATGGCCGGAGAGGGTTTCCGGGTCGCGGGTGATGCGCCGGGCTTCGGTCATGGCGGCCGCCGCCGGGTCGAGGGCGGCAAAGTCCAGCACCGGCTTGACGATGATGGCCAGCAGATGGGGGCTGCCGTCGGTTTCGTCCTCGGGCATGCCGAGACGGCGCCAGTCGAAGGGACGGGGCTCGTCACGGGTGGCAGCCGACACGGTCTCGCCAAGGCCATCAAGGAAACGGACGAGCGATGGCGGCGCCTGCCCCTGGCCGACGGCCTGGGCGAGGCGCCCGGTGAGCATGGCGAGGCCTTCCATGTCCGGCCGGGCCGCCAACAGTTGCAGCATGGGGGCAGCCTGGCGCAGGCGTGCCACCATGGCCTTCACCTCGTCGAGCGGCAGCCACAGCGGCCCCAGGCTTTCGAACATGGGGCTGAGCTCGGGCGCAAGCACGTGGGAGAACAGATCAGGCCGGGCGCGGAAAGACTCGACCAGAGCCTTGCCCACGGTGCGCACCTCCTGACGTTTCTGCCCTTCCACGAGAATGACGAAGGTGTTGTCCAGCATGGGAAAGGCCGTGATCAGCCGTTCATAGTCCTGGCGGAAAGGCAGCTCGGGATTGATCATGCGAGCGGGGTTGGTGTCCACCCGCAGCCAGAGCGCGGCAGACAGGGCCGACAGGGCTGCCAGCAGCAGCCAGACGGCGATGACCAGACTGCGACGCTGCCACGAGAGCACGGCCAGACCGGCCAGCAGGAGGTGCAGTCGATGCCCGCTTCGCGGCGATGGAGAGAGGGGGGATGGCGAGAGCGGCGGTCGTGCCGATCTTTCCTGGCGCGCCTGTGTGGGCGGATGCGCGCTCATGTCCGGGCCTCCCTGCATGGCCTGCTCTTGCGAACACGGATCATCCCACCGTGCCAGCGCGGGCCAGGCGCCCGGCATTGCGGCCGATGCGCATGAGGCTCTCCCATGCCGGACCGGGGAAGCG
Source organism: uncultured Rhizobiaceae bacterium (assembly GCA_964574205.1). Lineage (GTDB taxonomy): Bacteria > Pseudomonadota > Alphaproteobacteria > Rhizobiales > Aestuariivirgaceae > Thermopetrobacter. The sequence goes on from CAZNLW010000038.1 coordinate 4,864, forward strand.
GTGCAGTCCCTCCATCACCTGGCGAAAGGCGTCCAGGAAACACGCCACGTCCTCCTCGCCGATGACAAGCGGCGGGATGAGCTTGATGGTGGTCATGTTGTGTCCCGCCACCTGCGTGAGGATGCCATGATCGGTCAGCAGGGGCATGGTGACGGCCTGGCAGAAGAGGTCGGGATTGAGGGCGTGCACCGTCTTCCAGGCCGCCTTGAGCTTCAGCGTCCGGGGCGGGCCGAAATCGATGGCCACCATCAGGCCGCGACCGCGCACCGCGTGCATGAACTCGAAATCGGCCTGCAGGGCCTGCAGACCGTCCACGAGGCGTCGTCCCATCTCTTCCGCACGGGCGGCGAGGTTCTCGTCCTCCACCACGGCAAGGGTGGCAAGCAGGGCCGTGGCGGCAAAGGCGGACTTGCCAAAGGTGGAGGAATGCACCACCGCCCTGTCCAGGGACGAGAAGACGGCATCATAGATCTCGCTGGTCATGAGCACGGCGGAGACGGGCACGAAGCCGCCGGAAAGGGCCTTGGACATGAGCACCATGTCGGGCCGGGCCGCGGCATCGGCATGCATTTCCGGCTCGTGATGCAGGGCAAGGAAGCGGCCGGTGCGGGCCACACCGGTCTGCACCTCGTCGACCACGAAAAGGGCGCCGTGGGCATGGCAGAGGCGGGCGGCAGCCGGCAGATAGCCGGGCGGGGCGACATGCACGCCCTTGCCCTGCACGGGTTCCACGAAAAAGGCGGCAACATCGCCTTTCTGCAGCTCCGCCTCCAGGGCTTCAAGGTCACCGAAGGGAACGCAGGTGCTCTCGGTGAGCGGGCCGAACCCCTCACGGAACACGGCCGAGCCGTTGAGCGCCAGGGCCCCTGTGGTGAGCCCGTGAAACGCCGACGTGGCATGCAGGATGCGGGAGCGCCCGGTGGTTCGGCGGGCGAACTTGATGGCCGTCTCGTTGGCTTCTGCCCCGGTGGAACCGAAATAGACGTAATCGAGCCCAAGCCCCACCTTTTCCTTGAGGCGCTCCGCCGCGAGGGCCACGAGGGGCGAGAGTTCCATCTGCACAAGCGAGGCGACGTCACGCTCCATGAAATCGGCCAGGGCCGTCTTCACCACGGGATGGTTGCGGCCGATGTTGAAAACGCCATAGCCGGCCAGCATGTCGAGATAGCGGCGACCATCCGCATCCCAGAGATAGGGGCCTTGCGCACGCACATAGGTGTGATCGAAGCCGATGAGGCCCAGGGCCCTGGCAAAGCGCGGGTTCACGTGCTCGGCATAGCGGCGGGCCGAACTGGCCAGGGCCATACGAAAGGTCTCGTCGAAATCGAAGGGCATGGCGATCCTTTCATCCCCGGTTCCCATGGCGGGGGCAGTGCTGTCTGCTGCTCTAGCACGGGGGCCACGGAGACGGAAGGTTGCGTCCCTGCCATGAGGAAAGAACGAACGGCAGGAAAGAGGACCGACAGCAAACGGGCCGACAGCCCCATGGCGTCGGCCCGCATGTGCGCCCATGGCCTTTCGTCTCGTGTTCTGCCTGCAGACTCCTGCCAGCCCTTGATCACTCAGCCCGCGGCCCGCTTCTTGTCCAGGTTCTGGTAGGCGATGCGGGCGTGATGCTCGCAGTAGGGCAGGCCATTCATGGCGCGGGCACCACAGTAGGAAAAATCCTCGTCACCCGGATCGCCGATGGGCCAGCGGCAGGAGGTGCGAGTGAGCTCCATGATGTCGCGGATGCGCCCCCGCTCGAATGGCGTCACGACGTCTTCGGCGCTGCGGGTTCTTGGCGCGGGCGTCGGCGCCTCCTCCAGCTTGCGAGCAGTGGCGACATTGGCATTGGTGCCGGCACCAGTGCCGGCCGGCGCCGTGGGCTGCGAGCGGGAGGCGGACTGCCGCTGCTGTGTCGCTTGCTGTGCCGCTGGCGTGGCGCCCTGTTGCGGCGCACGACGGGCATTGCCGGAGCGCGACGGTGCACGGCCCGGAAGACCAAGCCGATGGACCTTGCCAATGACGGCATTGCGTGAAATGCCCTCGCCCAGCTCGCGGGCGATCTCGGAAGCGCTCAGTCCTTCGGCCCAGAGCCTGCGGAGCCGTTCCACGCGCTCTTCCGTCCAGGTATTGTTGCGCCTGCTGGAAGTCTTTTTCTGATCCTTGCTCATGATTTGGAATCCTCGCCCCTCAGCCGCAGCGCAACAAAGGCGCGCGGCTTGCTTCCTTTTTCTGCAATTTCGACTGGACCCAATACCGAAAACTACCGGGAACAACTTGCCGACCGCTGGGGCCAAGCTAGACCAAGCCAGCGGGGACAACAAGAATCGCCGCTTCGTTTTCCCCAGCTTCCTGCCCTCCGCGGTCTGGTAAAGAAAGGGTAAACGAGCGGGTGATTCATCGTCCATGCGGCGACTTGACTCACCTGTGAACATCCCTCGGCGCCCCCTGCCTTGACAGGGGATCTCCCGGCATGCGGGGTTTGACCCGGGCATGGCGGGGGCTTATAAGACAGCCTCGGAGTGTCGCCGCCGGAAGGCGGCGTTTTTGGTTGGTCCTGCGGCCTTTGCCGCGGGAAGCAGGGAACGGCGCCACTGGCTGCCAGTCGTTCTTGGAGCAGGGAAGATGATCGCGCCCGTCATGCCTACCTATGCCCGCTATCCGGTCGCCTTCGAGCGGGGCGAGGGCGCGCGCCTGTTCGATACGGCGGGGCGGGACTACATCGATTTCGGGTCCGGCATCGCGGTCACCAGTTTCGGCCATTGTCATCCGCATCTGGTGGCGGCGCTGAAGCGCCAGGCGGAGCGGCTGTGGCATGTCTCCAATCTCTATCACATACCGGAAGGGGAGCGGCTCGCAAAGCGGCTGATCGCGGCCTCGGGCTTTGCCGACACGGTGTTCTTCTGCAATTCGGGAGCAGAGGCTCTGGAGGCGGCGATCAAGACCGCGCGCAGTTTCCATCATGCCAACGGGGCGCCGGAGCGGCAGAAGATCATCACCTTCGAGGGCGCCTTTCACGGGCGAACGCTCGCAACCATCGCCGCGGCGGGACGCAAGGCGCATCTGGAAGGCTTCGGCGAGCCGTGCCCGCATTTCCAGAAGCTGGCATTGCACGACTACGAGGCGGTGCGGCACGCGGTGGACGAGACCACGGCGGCGGTGCTCATCGAGCCGGTGCAGGGCGAAGGCGGCGTGCGGCTGGTGGAGGCGGAATTCCTGCAGCATCTGCGACAGATCTGCGATGCGCGCGGAGCGCTCCTGGTCTTCGATGAGGTCCAGTGCGGCATGGGGCGCACGGGGCGCCTGTTCGCCCATCAGTGGGCCGGCGTGAAGCCGGACATCATGGCCCTGGCCAAGGCGCTGGGGGGCGGCTTTCCCGTCGGCGCCACACTGGCCACGGAAAGAGCGGCCGCCGGCATGACGGCGGGACGCCATGGCTCCACCTTCGGCGGCAATCCGCTGGCCATGGCCGTGGCCAATGCGGTGATGGACATCCTGGAGGATCCGGCCTTCCTGCCGGAGGTGGAGCGCAAGGCGGCGCGCCTGCAGGCAATGCTGGGCGATCTGGTGGCGCGCTTCGGCCGCATCTTCTCCGGCGTGCGCGGCATCGGCCTGATGCTGGGGCTGGCCTGCCGGGTGCCCAACACGGAAGTGACGAAGGCGGCGCTGGCCGAACGCGTGCTGGTGATCGGCGCCGGTGACAACGTCGTGCGGCTGCTGCCGCCGCTGGTGATCACCGAGGCGGAGATGGAAGAGGGCATGGCCCGGCTGGCACGGGCCGCGGAGAGGGTGACCGCAGCCACGGCAGGGGAGTGACCAGGTGCGCCGGCCGGAGGCCCTGGCCTGTCGTTCCGGCCGGGTGAGGGAGGATCGAGGACCATGGCAGGGATCGACTTTCTGGACATTCGCGATTTCTCGCGTGATGAGCTCTTGGCCATGCTGGAGGAGGCGGTGCGCCGCAAGCAGGCCCGTGCCGGCCGGCCGAAGGTGGCGGCGGACGATGATGCACCGCTTTCCGGACACATGCTGGCCCTGCTGTTCGAAAAGCCCTCCACGCGCACGCGCGTGTCCTTCGACGTCGCCATGCGCCAGCTGGGCGGGCAGACCATGGTGCTCAACGGCAGCGAGCTGCAGCTGGGGCGGGGCGAGACCATCGCGGACACCGCCCGGGTGCTGGAGCGCATGGCGGATGCCATCATGATCCGCACCTTCGGCCACGAGCGCTTGCTGGAGCTGGCCAAGGCGGCGGCCGTGCCGGTGATCAACGGACTGACCGATCTCTCCCATCCCTGCCAGATCATGGCCGATGCGCAGACGATCCTGGAACACAAGGGCAGGATCGAGGATGTCGTGATCGCCTGGGTCGGGGACTGCGCGAATGTCACCCATTCCTGGATCGAGATGGCCACGCGGCTGGGCTGCCCCTTTCGCATCGCGGCTCCGGAGGGTTACCGGCCGGATGCGGAGATCCTCTCCTGGGCGGCGGCCCATGGCGGCGAGATCGAGGTGACGGACGATCCGGCAGCGGCGGTGAAGGGCGCGGACGTGGTGATGACGGACACCTGGATTTCCATGCACCATCGCGAGGACGAGAAGGAACGGCGGATGGCGGACCTGATGCCCTATCAGGTGAACGCGGCGCTGATGGAGGTGGCAGGGCCGCAGGCGCTCTTCATGCACTGCCTGCCGGCGCATCGTGGCGAGGAGGTGACCGACGAGGTGATCGACGGGCCGCAGTCGGTGGTGTTCGATGAGGCCGAAAACCGCATCCACGCCCAGAAGGCCGTGCTCCTGCATTGTCTGAAGGAGGCGTGAACATCGTCATTCCGGCATCTTCCAGCGCGGGACAGCCTGTGGAAAATCTGTGCACGACCATTGCAGCACAGGGGGCAGAGGCTGTGCACAGTCAGACAGGGCTTGTGCAGGGGGCGAAGGGGATGCGGAATCGCCTGCGCCCGCCCCTGGGAAAAGGGGCAGGCAGGGGCGCGGGGAGTGAACCATGACATCCGCAGCGGCAACGACATCGGCCACAGGCGCTTCGGCCACCGTGGACGTGCGCGAAGGCACGGGACGGCCCGGCATCCTGCCGGCGCATCTCATCCGCCGCATGGTGGAGGAAGGGCAGGTGGTTGCGCCGGCCGGCGTCCCGATCGCGCGCGACCAGATCCAGCCGGCCAGCCTGGACCTGCGGCTGGGCACGCGAGCCTACCGCGTGCGTGCATCCTTTCTGCCCGGACCGGCGCGCACGGTAGAGGAGCGGCTGGAGGAGCTGTCCCTGCATGTCTTCTCGCTGGAGGACGGGGCGGTTCTGGAGACCGGCTGCGTCTACATCATTCCGCTGCTCGAGTCCCTGAAGCTGCCGGCCGATGTCTCCGCCATCGCCAATCCGAAAAGCTCCACCGGGCGCATCGATGTCTTCACGCGCGTGATCAGTGCGTTCGGCCATGCCTTCGACCAGGTGCCGGCCGGATATGAGGGACCGCTCTATGCAGAGGTGAGCCCGCGCACCTTTCCCATTCTCGTGCGCACGGGCTCCCGGCTGGCGCAGATCCGCTTCCGCCGCGGGGAGCCGGAGCGCTCGGACGACCTGATCCGGCGGCTGCATGCGCGCGAGCCGCTGGTGACCACGGGCGAACCGGACATCTGTGGCGGGGTGGCGCTGTCCGTGGACCTGGCGGGGGGTGACTATGCGCAGCCGGTGGGCTTCAGGGCGCGGCGGCACAGCGGCCTCATCGACGTGGACAGGGTCGGTTCGCTGGATCCGCGCGCGTTCTGGGAACCCATCGTGCAGCGCGGGCCGCTGGTGCTGGAACCGGAGGAGTTCTACATTCTGGCCTCCAAGGAGGCGGTGCGGGTGCCACCGGATCATGCGGCCGAGATGGTGCCTTTCGATCCCATGGTGGGCGAGTTCCGGGTGCACTATGCGGGTTTCTTCGATCCCGGATTTGGCCATGCGGCGGGGGGTGGCGAGGGCGCGCGGGCGGTGCTGGAGGTGCGCTCGCGGGAGGTTCCCTTCATTCTGGAGGACGGACAGATCGTGGGACGGCTGATCTACGAGCCGCTGTGCGAGGCGCCGGAGTTCGTCTACGGCCAGAACATCGGCTCCCACTACCAGCGGCAGGGGCTGAAGCTCTCCAAGCATTTCCGGCCGTACGTGCTGACGGCCGACGGCAGCTGAGACCTGCACCAGGATACGCGAAACCGGACGGACCATGCGCGAGATCTGCCTGGACACCGAGACCACGGGCCTGAAACCGGAGGAAGGCCATCGCGTGATCGAGATCGGCGCGGTGGAACTGCACAATCACATCCCCACCGGGCGCACCTTTCATGTCTACATCAATCCGCAGCGCGACGTGCCGGAAGAGGCGGTGAAGGTGCATGGCCTCACGACCGAGTTTCTGGCCGACAAGCCCACCTTTGCCGAGATCGTGGACGATTTTCTCGCCTTCATCGGCGAGGATGCGCCCCTGGTGATCCACAATGCGGCGTTCGACCGCAAGTTCCTGAACTGGGAGCTGTCCATCGCGAAGCGGCCGGAAATCCCGCCGGAGCGCTGCATCGACACGCTGGAAATCGCCCGTCGCAAGTTTCCGGGCGGGCAGCACACGCTTGACGCCCTGTGCCGGCGCTTCGGCGTGGACAATTCCGCCCGCGCGCTGCATGGCGCGCTCCTGGATGCGCAGCTGCTGGCCGATGTCTACATCGAGCTCATCGGCGGGCGGCAGATCGATCTGTCGCTGGCCGGCATGGATGCAGGCGCCGGTCGCGGCCATGCCTCCCCCATGGCTGGCAGGCCACAAGCCGCCTATGGCCCGCGCCCCCGTGCGCTCAGACCGCGGCTGACAGCCGAGGCGGAAGCGGCTCACCGGGCTTTCGTGGAAACCCTGGGCGAGAAGGCGCTGTGGCGAAAATATCTTTCGCCGGACAAGCCTGCCGGGGGGTGATGCCCGAGAAGGGAAGGTGATTGTCTTTCGGGCGACGAATGGTTGGTCTGCGCCACTTTTTTCCGATCCGCCGCTTTCCGATCCGCTGCAATCCGGCTCGTTTCGTTCTCGTCCTCCATTCCGACATGGACGTGATGGCGGACGGCGTGGAGCCCACAGCCCGGAAACGGTTTCTCCTGGAGAGCGGATGCAGAGCGGATGCCAGGTGGCGCCGGACCATCGCCATGCCAAGCCACGCGCATCGGAGGTCGCCAAGGCAGGGCTGGAAGCGCATGGTGCCGGATGCAGAGGCTGAACGGTAGACGCAATGAACAGAACCGGGGGCGGTGCCATCGGTTGGTGCACCGCCCCATCGTTGTCCGGATGACGGGTGAATGAGATCCCTTCAGAAATCGTGCATTTCTACCACACACGCACGCGATGGCAGTGGCGCGTGCGGATGCGCTTGACATGCCAGTGGCCATGCCTGTAGCTCCACACGCGCACGCGGCGCACATGACGGTGGCAGCGTGTGCGCCAGCGCGGGCGCTCGAAGTGACGCACGCGCCAGTAGCCGGGATGATCGGGGCGGGTGCCGCAGCTGCGCCTGTGCACGTGTCGCCAATAGACGGGCGTGTAGGGCACAGGGTCGTAGACAGGATCGTAGACCGGCGGGTCGTAAGGGTCGCCGGGCACGACGACGTTGACGCCAAAGCCGATGTGCACGTCCGTGCGGGCCCTGGCCGTGTCCGATGTGGCAATGGCCATCCCCGTGATGACGGTTGCGGCCATGCCGAGCGCCAGCATGGTCTTGCGCATCATGGTGTCCTCCTCATTCCCGTTCGACTTGCGCATCGGCAGGCCCATCCGTGTCCGCGGCCTGCCGTCCCTCTCGCGCCCAGGTGGTCGCATGCTGGCAGACACGTCCTGAACCTTGCATGATCGGCGTGTTCATCTCCCATTCATGGAAATGTGCTTCATGGTGAAAGAGCGAGGGGGCAGGCTTGGTCTGTCACGCCAGTTCGGCTAAATTCCGGGCAAATGCCGGATGGGCCGGAGGCCTGCAGACGGGGTAGGATGACAATGGCGAAGATCCTGCTGGCGGAAGACGATCATTCGCTCAGGCGCTTCCTCAAGAAGGCGCTGGAGAAGGCCGGCTATACCGTGATCGATTTCGGTGAGGGGCGCAGTGCCTGGGAAGCCCTGCAGAAGGAGAAGGTGGATCTGCTGCTCACCGACATCGTGATGCCGGAGATGGACGGCATTGAACTCGCGCGCCATGCGGCGGAGCTCTACCCGGATCTGAAGATCATGTTCATCACGGGCTTTGCCGCCGTGGCGCTCAATCCGGAGAACAAGGCGCCGAAGGATGCGCAGATCCTCTCCAAGCCCTTTCACCTGCGCCAGCTGGTGGACGAGGTGAACCGCCTGATGGCGGCATGAGGTCGCCTGCGGCCGACGGCCGTTTCGTGGCATGCCGGGCGGCCGTCTTTTTCGTGATGCGGGCGGGCACATCAGGCTGTTCTTTCCTTCACGCCGTCCAGTCGCACGGGCACGCCGCGGGCGGCCATGTAGGCCTTGGCCTCGGGGATGGAATGGGTGCCGAAGTGGAAGATGGAGGCGGCGAGCACGGCATCGGCGTGCCCTTCGAGAATCCCTTCCACGAGATGTTCCAGGGTGCCGACACCCCCGGAGGCAATCACCGGCACGGAAACGGCCTCGGCAATGGCGCGGGTGAGGGCAAGGTCGTAGCCGTTGCCGGTGCCGTCGCGATCCATGGAGGTGAGCAGGATCTCGCCGGCGCCCAGCGCGACAACCTCACGGGCGTAGTCCACGGCGTCGATGCCGGTGGGCTTGCGGCCCCCGTGGGTAAAGATCTCCCACCGGCCCGGAGCCACCTGCCTGGCATCGATGGCGATGACGATGCACTGGGCGCCGAACTTCTCTGCTGCCTGGCGCACGAAGTCGCGGTTGAAGACGGCGGCGGTGTTGATGGACACCTTGTCGGCCCCGGCCAGAAGCAGGCGGCGGATGTCCTCCAGGGTACGCACGCCACCGCCCACGGTGAGCGGCATGAAGCACTGTTCGGCGGTGGCGCGTACCACGTCCAGAATGATGCCACGGTTCTCGTGGCTGGCAGTGATGTCCAGAAAGCACAGCTCGTCGGCGCCGGCCGCATCATAGGCGCGCGCGATTTCCACAGGGTCGCCGGCGTCGCGCAGGTTGACGAAGTTCACGCCCTTCACCACGCGGCCGTCCTTGACGTCCAGGCAGGGAATGATGCGGGCCTTGAGCATGGCGGATTGCTCCCTCGCTTGCTGATGCCTTTCCCGGACATTCCGACGGTTCATGCATCCGTGTCATCGCGTGTCCGGCGAGTCCGGGCCTCGCGGATGAGACGCAGGGCTTCCTGCCAGTCCAGACGGCCATCATAGAGGGCGCGACCGGAGATGGCACCTTCCAGGATGGCGCAGTCGGGCTCAAGCAGGCGGCGAATGTCGTCCAGCGAGGCCAGGCCGCCGGAGGCGATGACAGGGATGGAGACGGCACGGGCCAGCGCCAGCGTGGCCGGGATGTTGAGGCCTTTCAGCACGCCGTCACGGTCTATGTCGGTGTAGATGATGGCGGCCACGCCGGCATCCTCGAAACGGCGGGCCAGATCGATGGCCGCGATGTCCGTGCCTTCGGCCCAGCCCTGAACGGCCACACGGCCACCGCGGGCATCGATGCCCACGGCCACGCGCCCGGGAAAGGCCTTGCCGGCCTCGCGCACGAGATCGGGATTGCGCACGGCTGCCGTGCCCAGGATGACGCGGGCGATGCCGCGATCGAGCCAGCCCTCGATGGTGGCCATGTCGCGGATGCCGCCGCCAAGCTGGGCGGGAATGGAGACTGCCTGCAGGATGGATTCCACGGCTTCAGCGTTCACCGGCCGCCCGGCAAAGGCGCCGTTGAGGTCCACCAGATGCAGCCATTCGAAGCCGGCCGCCTCGAAGGCGCGCGCCTGGGCGGCGGGGTCCGCGTTGAAGACGGTCTCGCGCTCCATGTCGCCCTGTTCCAGGCGCACGCAGCGGCCGTCCTTCAGGTCGATGGCAGGAAAGAGGATCATCGTCTCGTCATGTCTCTCGTCGTAGGCTGACCGGCCGGATCTTCGGGCCGCGATCACGGTTGCCAGCGCAGGAAACGGGCGATGAGCTCCAGCCCCAGGCGCTGGCTCTTCTCGGGATGGAACTGGAACCCCAGAAGGTTGTCGTGTCCCACCGCCGCGGTGATCGGGCCGCCGTAATCGGTGCGGGCCAGCACGTGGGTGTCGTCCTCGGGCACGAAATGGTAGGAATGCACGAAATAGGCATGCGGGCCATCCTCGCCCAGGGGCAGGCCGTCGAAGACGGGATGGGGCGTGGCCGGCAGCAGCACGTTCCAGCCCATGTGCGGGATCTTCAGGGCCGGATCGGCGGGTTCGATGGGGCGCACCTCGCCGGGGATCCAGCCGAAGCCTGCCGTTTCGCCATGCTCCAGGCCGCGGCTGGCCATGAGCTGCATGCCCACACAGATGCCCAGGAACGGCACACGGCGCCTCAGGGCCGCGTCTTCCAGGGCCGCGCGCATGCCCGGCACAGCCTCGATGCCCGCCTTGCAGTCGGCAAAGGCCCCGACGCCCGGCAGCACCACCCGGTCGGCCCGCTCGATATCCTCGGCAGTGGTGGCCAGAAAGACCTTGGCCTCGATGCCCATGTCAGTTGCGGCACGCTGGAAGGCCTTCTCGGCCGAACGCAGGTTGCCCGAGCCATAATCGACAATGGCGACGCGCATGGTTCTCACGCTCCTTTCCGGGCAGCCACCGGGGGAACCTCCGGTGTTGCCGCTGGCATGGGGGAGACCGTGCGCCCGCTGTCATCTCCCCCGGTCAGCATGCCGGCCAGGCGCAACTCCGCCTCGTCACGGTCATGGGTGGCAAGAACGGTTACCTCGCGCCAGCCGCGACGTTCCAGGCCGGCGCGCAGCAGGCCGTTGCCCTCGAAGCCCAGGATGAGAGAAACCGCCAGCGAAGCCAGCGACTGCACCCACGGTGGGGCCATGCCCACGGCCAGCAGCACGATCAGGACGGTCGCAAGCGGCCACCACAACCGATGCCACAGCAGCCACACTGGCCCCAGAAGAAAGGCCGGCCAGCTGAAGCCTTCCCTGACGAGGCGGGCGGTCTGCACCTGCTGGGCAGGATCGTTGCCGGCCTGCACGGCCGCATCCTCGCGCAGCATCACGGAATAGACGTGCATGACCTACAGCACTCCCTTGGTGGAGGGGATGGCATCGCCCAGCCGCGCGTCGCGGGCCACGGCCCCGCGCAGGGCCCGGGCCAGGGCCTTGAAGCAGGTCTCGGCAATGTGGTGGGCATTGCGGCCGTAGAGGTTTTCCACGTGCAGGGTGATGCCGGCGTTGATGGCAAAGGCATGGAAGAACTCGTGAAAGAGCTCCGTGTCGAAGGTGCCGATCTTCTCGGCCGGAAACTCCACATTCCAGACCAGCCAGGGGCGGCCGGAGATGTCCACCACCACGCGGGTGAGGGCCTCGTCCAG
>CAZNLW010000039.1:0-15906 GCA_964574205.1 uncultured Rhizobiaceae bacterium
AGTGGCCCCCGGGCGCTTGAACGGATGGCCTGGCTCTATGAATGGCGTCCGTGAGGGAAAGCCTGTTTCCAGCGCTCCACGCTTGAAAGCATGTTGTTTCCCTTTCTCTCGAGCCAGGAAGGAAACCGGAAATGATGCCATGGCGAGACCTGCAGGCTGTTGCGGCATGATCGCAGGAAGCGCCCGAAACGAGGAATCGGAAAATCCATGCCGCCGATCCCTTTCCCCATCTTGCGCGGGACAGGAAGGAACGCTATATACCTGTTGCCGATCGGGGCCATGTCCCGTACCAGGGCTCATGACGGAGTGTAGCGCAGCCTGGTAGCGCACCTGCTTCGGGAGCAGGGGGTCGGCAGTTCGAATCTGCCCACTCCGACCAGTTCATCAAGCGGCGGCGCCAGATGATCATGGCGCCGCCGTTCTTCTGTGCCTGCCCCCTTTTGCAGTGTGATAGGAATTTTTTCTTGACACGCGTCACGCTGTCTGCTATGCAGATCAGGACAATCGGCTTCGTGTATCGGAGGCTGCCCGAGGGGGCAGCCTTTTTTGTTGCGCATCCTGCCTGCAGGAGGCCCCCGTCCGCCATGGTCCGTTTGCGCCACACACCGGCAGAACGGCCCCCGGATTCCCTGTCACGGTCGGGATGTCCCGCAGCCCCTCCCGAAAGACGACAAGGAGGTCATGCCATGCTTTCGCCTGCGGCGGCGCGTCGCCTGCGCCGGCTGGTGGAACGGCAGCTGAAGCGTTTTGCCGCCACGCTGGAGGAGGAGGACACGGCCCTTGACCCCGCCAGCGTGGAACGTCAGGCGCGCGCCCTGATTGCCCTGCTCAAGACGCTGGAGGCCGCCCTTCAGGCCACGCCCCCCGAGGATTTGCAGAAGGAAAAGCGTGATGAAGACCGTCTCCGACGCCGCCTTGCGCGACGCCTTGAAAGCCTGCTTGGTGAAAATGCCCCCCCACGTCCTGCTGACGAAACTCGGTGCGGATGAACTGGCCTTCATTGCCCGCACCTGGCCGCTGATTGCGCGCGACGAGCAACTGCCGCCCGATTTTCATGATCCCCGTGCCAGGTGGCACACGTGGCTGTTCATGGCCGGCCGCGGTGCCGGCAAGACGCGCGCCGGTGCCGAATGGGTGCGCATGACGGTGCTGCAGGCCCTCGGGTCCGGCTCCGGCCCCCTGCGCATCGCCCTGGTGGCCCCCACGCACCACGATGCCCGTGCCGTGATGGTGGAGGGCGAATCGGGCCTGTTGCGCACCTGCGCACGGGATGGCCCGCACCGGCCGCAATACGAGCCTTCGCGCCGCCAGCTGATCTGGCCGGACGGCACCATCGCCCAGCTCTTTTCGGCGGAGGAGCCTGATTCCTTGCGCGGGCCGCAGTTTCACATTGCCTGGTGCGACGAGATCGCGCGCTGGCGGCAGGGCCAGAAGGTGTGGGACATGCTGCTCATGGCCCTGCGCCTGGGCGATCATCCCCGTGTGATGGCCACCACCACGCCGGCCCCCGTGCCCCTGGTGAAGCGATTGCTGGAAAGTCCGCAGACGTGGCTGTCTCGCGCCCGCACGCGCGACAATGCTGCCAACCTGGCCCCCGGGTTCATTGCCGCCATGGAGGCCCGCTATGCCGGCACGCGCCTCGGCCGACAGGAGCTGGAAGGCGAGCTGCTGGAAGAGCTGGAGCATGTGCTGTTTCCCCGCCATCTGCTGGAGGCCGCGCGCGAACCGGCCACGCCGCCGCTGGCTCGCATCGTGGTGGCCGTGGATCCGCCGGCAGGCCGGGGCGAGAACAGCGTGTGTGGCATCATCGTGGCCGGCATCGATGCCGCCGGCATTGTGCATGTGCTGGAGGATGCCAGCCAGCGCGCGGCTGCGCCCCTGCGCTGGGCCCGTGCGGCCGTGGCCGCCTATCATCGCCATGCGGCCGATCGGATCGTGGCCGAGGTGAACCAGGGCGGCGACATGGTGGAGGCCCTGCTGCATCAGGTGGATGCGGATGTGCCTTGCCGCGCCGTGCATGCCACCCGCGGCAAGACGGTGCGCGCCGAGCCCGTGGCCGCCCTGCTGGAACAGGGGCGCATCCGTCTCGCCGGCACCTTTCCCGAACTGGAGGACGAGCTGGCCATGTTCGAAGAGCGGATTGCCGCCGGCAGAAGCCCTGATCGGGCTGATGCCTTCATCTGGGCAGTGACCGATCTGGTTTTGCGCACCCGTGCCGAACCGCGCATCCGCTGCCTGTGAGCGGCACGAAAACGTTTTCCCGAAGCGCTTCCCCGCCTGTCTCGAGAGCCGGAAAGACCCCTGGTCGCTCCTGGAAGATCAGGCGATGCGCATGCTCACCAATTGTCATGCCATCGACTTTTCGATGCTGTCAGGGACAGGCGCCAAAGGCGAGCACCTCCTTGCCGGCCTTTCCACACGCCCACGATCACGGGCGTGCGAACGAGGTCCTGATCCGGGGGAGTTCAAACCGTCTCGTCGGGAAAGGCAGGACGTCCTGCAGCACAGGATCACGGCGCGGCACCGGCAGAATACTGCTGGGGGCACAGCTCACGCTTCGGCCTTCTTGCGGTTGCCGGTCCCATCGGCCTCGTCATCCCCGGTCTTGCCCGCATCGCCATAGACCTTTTGCGCCAGGGCCGCCTCGATGAAGGCATCCAGATCGCCGTCCAGCACGGCTTGCGGGTTGGTATGCTCCACACCCGTGCGCAGGTCCTTCACCAGCTGATAGGGCTGCAGAACGTAGGAGCGGATCTGGTGGCCCCAGCCGATGTCGGTCTTCGCCGCCTGCTCCTTCTGCGCCTCCTCTTCGCGCTTGCGCAGCTCGTATTCGTAGAGGCGAGCGCGCAACATCTTCCAGGCGGTAGCGCGATTCTTGTGCTGGCTGCGCTCGTTCTGGCAGGTCACCACGATGCCCGTGGGCAGGTGGGTGATGCGCACGGCCGAATCGGTTGTGTTCACATGCTGGCCGCCGGCGCCGGAGGCGCGGAAGGTGTCGATGCGCACATCCGAATCCTTGATCTCGATCTCGATGTTGTCATCCACCTCCGGATAGACCCACACGGAAGCGAAGGACGTATGCCGGCGCGCCGAGGAATCGAACGGCGAGATGCGCACCAGCCGGTGCACGCCCGATTCCGTCTTCAGCCAGCCATAGGCATTGTGTCCCTTCACATGGATGGTGGCGGACTTGATGCCGGCTTCCTCGCCTTTCTGCTCCTCGATCACGTCCACCTTGTAGCCATGCTGCTCCGCCCAGCGGATGTACATGCGCAGCAGCATGCTGGCCCAGTCCTGGCTTTCCGTGCCGCCGGCGCCGGGATGGATCTCCACATAGGCGTTGTTGGCATCGGCCTCGCCGGAGAGCAGGCTCTCCAGCTCCAGCCGCTGGGCCTTCTCGTGGAGCGTGCGGATGGCCTCTTCGGCCTCGGCCACCACCGCCTCGTCACCCTCGGCTTCGCCCAGCCCGATGAGCTCCACGTTGTCCGCAAGTTCCTGCTCCAGCTCGCGGATCTGGTTGATGCGCTCCTCAAGCACCTGGCGCTCGCGCATGAGCGCCTGCGCCTTCTGGGGATCGTCCCAGAGGTCGGGCCTTTCGGCCTCGGCGTTGAGCGCTTCGAGACGTTTCAGCGCGGCATCCCAGTCAAAGATGCCTCCTCAGCAGTCCGATGGACCGCTTGAGTTCGTCGACCAGGTTGGCAATCTCGGTTCGCATGGCGAGTCGAAAACCTCTGGCGTGTCCGTTGCGGAATCAGCCTCTGTCCGGAGCCCTTCATTTAGCGGATCGTGCGGCAGGATCAAGAGGCAAGGGGGCGTCTGCCGGCATGGGAATGTGCCCGTTTTTCCGACAGACCCCCGGCTGCGGAAGCAGGAGCAGAAGAAAGGGGCCGCACATGCCGGCACGTCGGCGGACCTGCCCCCTTCGTCTCGCCCACCGCCAAAGCCGGTCATGTGCGACCCGGCAGGTTGCCCTGCCTGATCCGTCGTGCGGAAAATGACGGCAAAGGTCAATGCCGCAAAAGTTGCATGACCTGTCCCGCAACACGAATACCGGGCCATGCTGCAGGGCGCAAGACGACCCCTGCACCCCGTCTTCCCGGTGGCAAGGCTCGGCCCGGGCGCATTGGGAAGGTCACCCCCGCCTGTCAATGAGACTTCGGCTTCTGCATGGGCAGGCCGGCAGCGATCCAGCCCTTGCCCTTGGGCCCGCCGAAGATGCCGCCGGCCACGTCGATCACGTGCGTGTAGCCGCGCTTGGCGAGCGCCGTGGCCACGTAGCTGGAACGCGCGCCCGTGGCGCAGATGAAGGCAAGGGGCTTGTTCTTGTCGCCGTTGGTGAGTTCATTCAGCCTAGCCAGGAAGGTGGGGGCCAGCGCGATGGGGTGGGCGCCTTCCGGAATGCCCGTCTGGGCCCACTCCTGCGGCGTGCGCACGTCGATGAGCATGATCTCGCCCCTCTTCACCTTCTCGTGGACGGCGCGCGGATCCATCACTGTCACGCCGCCGGCACGCGCAAGAGCCTCCCCGGCCCGTGCCGACAGGCCAGCCGGTGCCGCAAGCGCGATGCCGGCCCCGAGAAGTGCCAGCAGCTGCCGGCGCGAGATCCTGCGAATCATGGCCACGTCTCCTTGCCGTTCTGCCGGGCGGGTCACCTTCAGCCCTGCCAGGGCACCACTGGCAGGCCGGAGCGGATCCATCCCGGAGCGTTGCGGTTGCCCATCATGCCGTCATGCACGTTGACGACGTTTTCCCAGCCCTGCTGCATCAGGATCTGCTGCACCTGTGCCGAGCGCGCGCCGGAGGCACAGATGAAGCCGATCTTCTTGCTCCTGTCACCGTCGGTGAGCGCCTCCAGGCGGGCCAGGAAATTGGGATCGGCGGCAGAGATGGGATGCACGCCCTCGCCGACACCCGTCTTGGCCCACTCGTTGGGCGTGCGCACATCGACGAGGATCATCTCGCCGTTCTTCATGGCCTCGTAGGCCTCGCGAGCGGTCATCGCCTCGCCGACAGGCTGGGTCCTGAACAGATTGAACATGACAGAAACCTCTCTCGCTTCGTTCCCTGCATCAATGCGCCTTTGGCTGCATGCCGGCCGTGTCATGAAAGGGCTGCAAGGCGACGATGGCTCGCGCGCCCCTTCCGTGTCACTGTCCGGCCGGCGAGAGCCCGGGCGCCGTTTTCGGTAGGGATATATATTCACGTTTTCTAATATGCACCAGCCCCTGTACACGAAAAATTGTCTCTTTCCCCATGGCGGGATGGCGGGGGGTGTGCCTGCCTCCGACACCAGATCCGGAGAAACCGCGCAGTCCACACCCGCCAGGAGGGAAAACGGGCATCGGCCGCCCTGCAGAAGGCGGCTTTGCGCGGCATCACAGCTTCAGCCGCGCAAGTCTCAGGGCGTTGCTCACCACCGAAACCGAGGAGAGACTCATCGCGGCCGCCGCGATCACCGGCGAGAGCAGGAGGCCGAACACGGGATAGAGCACGCCGGCCGCCACGGGCACGCCCAGACCATTGTAGATGACGGCAAAGAAGATGTTCTGCCTGATGTTGGAAAGTGTCGCCTCGGCCAGCTTGCGCGCCCGCGCCAGCTTGGCAAGGTCGCCTTTCAGCAGCACGAGTCCGGCGCTCTCCACCGCCACCTGGGCTCCCGTGGCCATGGCAATGGCGGAATCGGCCTCTGCCAGCGCCGGGGCATCGTTCACGCCGTCCCCGGCAAAGGCCACCACGTGTCCCTTCGCCTTCAGTTCGCGCACGAGCGCGGCCTTGTCCGCCGGCGACATGGCCGCCCGCACCTCGTCGACGCCCACGCGTCGGGCCACGGCCCTGGCTGTGGCAGCCTCGTCACCGGTGGCCATGATCACGCGCCTCACCCCATGGCGCTTCAGTTCCGCAAGGGCAGTCGGCGCGTTGTCCTTGACGGGATCGACAATCGCCAGCAGGCCTGCAAGCTCTCCATCGACCGCCAGCCAGACCACCGTGGCACCATCCGTGCGCAACGCGCCGGCCTTTTCGTCCAGGGCGGTGGTCTTCACGCCCAGCTCCTGCATGAGGCGGACGTTGCCCAGCGCGATTTGCCGATTCTCCACCACCGCCAGAATGCCGCGCCCTGTGCGGGATTCGAAGTCTGAGGCCTTCGGCACGGAAAGCCCGGCCTCTTTTGCCCGTGCCAGGATGGCCTCGGCCAGGGGATGGGTGGCCCCGGTTTCGGCCGCGGCGGCAAGCCGGAGCAGCATGTCCGCATCCTCCTCCCGGCCCGGGGCGGGCAGGATGGCCGTCACCTGCGGCTGCCCCTTGGTGAGGGTGCCGGTCTTGTCGATCACCAGCGTGTCGGCCTCTGCCAGCCGCTCCAGGTGCGCGGCATCACGGATGAGAATGCCCGCCCGCGCTCCGCGTCCGGCAGCCACGGTGATGGACATGGGTGTGGCCAGGCCAAAGGCGCAGGGACAGGCAATGATCAGCACCGAGACCGCCGCGACCACCGCATGGGCCAGCGCCGGTGCCGGACCGAACAGCCACCAGGCGAAAAAGGCGATCACCGCCACGGCCACCACGGCCGGGACGAACCAGCCGGCGAAACGATCCGCCAGCGACTGGATGGGTGCCCGCGTGCGCCGCGCCTGGGCGACCATCTGCACGATCTGCGCCAGCGTCGTGCCCGCACCCACGCGCCGGGCCTCCATGATGAAACTGCCGGAAAGGTTGCGTGTGCCGCCGATCACTTCATCTCCCGGACGCTTCTCCACCGGAATGGGCTCGCCGGTGAGCATGGATTCATCGACAACACTTTCGCCCTCCACGACCACGCCATCCACCGGCACGGCCTCATGCGCCCGCACCCGCAGCCGATCGCCAATGGCCACGTGATCCACGGGGATGTTCTCTTCCGTGCCGTCGGCACGCACGCGGTGCGCGGTGGCCGGCAGCAGCGACACGAGGGCACGGATGGCATCGCCTGTGCGCTTGCGCGCCTTCTGTTCCAGGATCTGCCCTGCCAGCACAAGGAGAATGATGATCGCCGCCGTCTCGAAATAGACGGGCACGAGCCCGTCGTCTTCCTTGAGCGAGGCGGGAAACAGGCCCGGAAACAGCGTGGCCACGACGGAATAGGCATAGGCCACGCTGGTGCCCAGGCCGATAAGCGTCCACATGTTCCAGTTGCGCGTCTTCACCGAGTCGATCGCACGACGGAAGAAAGGCAGGCCGGCGTAAGCGACCACCGGCGTGGCCAGCAGCAGTTGCACGCGCTGGCCCGGGCGGCCGGTCAGCCAGTCGGGCAGCGGCAGGCCCACAAGCGGCCCCATGGCGATCACGGCCAGCGGCACGGTGAAGACGAGCGCCACCCGAAAGCGGCGTATGAAGTCCTTCAGTTCCGCATCCTCCTCCGCTGCCGCATCCTGGGCATGGCCGCCCGTGCTGGCCGCGGCGCTCTCCGCCATGGGTTCCAGCGCCATGCCGCAGAGGGGACAGTCCCCCGGCGCATCCGCCACCACCTCCGGATGACAGGCACACACCCATTTGGCCCCCGTGCCTGCGGCTTGCGCCTGGGCCTGCTGCTGCTGGCGATAGACGGCAAGCCCGGCCTCGAAGGCCGCCGGATCAGCCTCGAAGCGTTTCAGGGTCTCCGCCGACTCGAAGTAGAGCCTCAGGCCCTCGAACTTCAGCATGTGTCGGGCCTTGGGCGTGTGCACCACTGCGCCTGTGACGGGATCGACGGCGCGAAGATACGCACCCGGATGGCTCAGGAATTTCTCCTTGCACTTGGGGTTGCAGAAGCGGATGATCTCGCCCTGATATTCCGTCCACGGCTTGTCCGTGCGTTCCGGATCCACCGTCATGCCGCACACGGGATCGCGAAAGAACCGCGCATCCTCCACCGTCTCGCAATGGCTGGCCACTGCATCGCTGCTCCCGCCACAACAGCAGCCCCCGCCTCCTGCCTGCGTGACTGTCTTCTCCTGCATGCCGGTCATGATCCGACCTCCCTGAATTTCGCGCATGCACCCGTTGCTGCCGGCCCGTTGCCGTGAATGTGAGGGTTCCAGCAACAGGAAGGTCAAGCACGTTGTCATCCGCAGGACGAAAGGACCACCCGGTGCCGTCGGCACCGGTCACGCTCTTGTCAGGCGTGGAGCCGGCCGTTCAGACCAATTGGGCATTGCCGCAAGGGGGTGGGACGGCCCTTAATTCCCGTGAACGAGAAGTCGTCCGGGGGCAAGGCCGAAGAAGAGGCCGGATCCCCGTCGAGGAGGGAAAGGGCATCGTCATGGCGGAAGGCAAGCCGGTGGTCATCGTGTCCGCGGCGCGCACGCCGGTGGGATCGTTCAACGGATCGCTGGCCCCGTTGACGGCTCACGAACTGGGAGCCGTGGCCATCCGGGCCGCTCTGGAAAGGGCCGGCATCGAGCCCGGAGAGGTGAACGAGGCCATCATGGGCCAGGTGCTGCCCGCCGCCCAGGGGCAGAACCCCGCCCGTCAGGCCGCTCTGGCTGCCGGGCTGCCGAGGGAGGGCACGGCCTGGGGCATGAACCAGGTGTGCGGCTCCGGCCTGCGCGCGGTGATCCTCGCCATGCAGCAGATCGCCCTGGGTGATGCGGACATCGTGGTGGCCGGTGGCATGGAGAGCATGTCGCGCGCCCCCCACGCCCTGCATCTGCGCGAAGGCGTGAAGATGGGGGATGCGCCCCTGATCGACACCATGATCCGCGATGGTCTGTGGTGTGCCTTCACCGACGTTCACATGGGCGTCACTGCGGAGAACATTGCCGAACGCTGGCAGATTTCCCGCGAGGAACAGGACGCCTTTGCCGTCCGCTCCCAGAACCGGGCCGAGGCCGCCCGCCGCGAGGGGCGCTTCGCGGAGGAGATCGCGCCCGTCACCATCGCGACCCGCAAGGGCGAGACGGTGGTGGATCAGGACGAGTACATCCGCGAAGGGGTCACCATCGAACAGCTCGCAAGGCTCAGACCCGTGTTCAGGAAGGACGGCACGGTCACCGCCGGCAATGCCTCCGGCATCAATGATGGTGCGGCGGCGCTGGTGCTCATGACGGAAGCGGAGGCGGAGCGCCGCGGTCTGGAGCCGCTGGCGCGCATCGTCAGCTGGGGGCAGGCGGGTGTGGATCCGGCCATCATGGGCATCGGCCCCGTGCCCGCCTCGCGCAAGGCGCTGGAAAAGGCGGGCTGGACGGTGGACGACCTGGATCTCGTGGAAGCCAACGAGGCCTTTGCCGTGCAGGCCCTGGCGGTGAACCGGGAGATGGGCTGGCCGGAGGAGATCGTGAACGTCAACGGCGGTGCCATCGCCATCGGCCATCCCATCGGCGCCTCGGGGGCCCGCATTCTTGTCACGCTGTTGCACGAGATGAAGCGCCGCGATGCGAAACGGGGCCTCGCCACCCTCTGCATCGGCGGCGGCATGGGCATTGCGCTCTGCGTGGCGCGCTGAAAAGGCCGCGTTCGAATGGCGGAGGAGGGGGGGAACGGAAGACAGCACCGGGACATGCTGCCTGTTGCCTGAAGGCGGGCGGCGGCGATGGGAACACCAGGAACGACGAAGACGCTGGACGGCAGGGAGCCGGGAAGGAGGCTGTCATGAGCAGGGTCGCCTTGGTCACGGGAGGCACGCGCGGCATTGGCGCGGCCATCGCACGCGCGCTGAAGGAGGCCGGCTACACCGTGGCCGCCAATTATGCGGGCAACACGGAGGCTGCTCGCGCCTTTGCGGACGAGACGGGCATTGCTGTCTATCGCTGGGACGTGTCGAACGAGGCCGCTTGCGCCGAGGGCGTGGCAAGGGTGGAAAAGGACCTCGGTCCCATAGACATTCTGGTGAACAACGCCGGCATCACCCGCGATGCCTTCCTGCACAAGATGACCGGAGAGATGTGGCGCGCGGTCATCGACACCGATCTCAACTCGCTGTTCTACATGTGCCGCCCCGTGGTGACAGGCATGCGCAAACGGGGCTTCGGCCGCATCATCAACATCTCTTCCGTCAACGCCCAGAAGGGCCAGATGGGCCAGACCAACTACGCGGCCGCCAAGGCCGGCATGATCGGCTTCACCAAGGCCCTGGCCCGGGAGCTGGCGGCCAGGGGCATTACCGTGAATGCCATCGCTCCTGGCTATTGCGAGACGGACATGGTGCGCGCCGTTCCCGAGGAGATCATCGAGACGCGCATCCTGCCCCAGATTCCGGTGGGCAGGCTGGGGCGCCCGGAGGAGATCGCCCGCGCCGTGCTTTTTCTCGCCGACGATGATGCCGGCTTCATCACCGGTGCCACCCTCTCCATCAACGGGGGCCAGTGCATGATCTGAACCGGCCGCCTGCCCTGGCCGCTTGCCCCAGCCGTTTGCAGAGGCCTTTCCGGCCCGCGCCGTGGGCCGGAAAGGATCTTTCGGTAGCCACTCAATAGGCTATGCGCTCAAGGCTCGCCGGTTCCTCTTCGGCAGGCGTGTATGCGCCGTCATCCGTCAGGTCGGCATCGTTGCTGGCCGCCGCATCATTTTCCGGCATCTGCTCGGCAGCGGCCTCGCGTTGCCTGAAAGCCTCGATCTGCAGCTGCAGCAGCGTGGACTGCATGGCGCACGCGGCAGCCCGCTGCCAGTTGATCACAAAGCCCCATTGCATGCCGGTTCGGAAGGTCTGCGGCGAGATGGCAAGGCCGGCATCTTCCAGCGCCGGCAAGACCTCTTCCTCCATGGCCTCGGTCAGGGTCTCCATCTCGTCCCTGTCATGTCCGACGGCCGGTCCGCTGCGGCCAAACCCGCTTTCGGACCATTCCGCAACGATCTGCTCGGCCATGGACGCCCGGAGCTCGGCCGGCATCAGCGGCGCCAGCTGACGCAGGCAATAGCGCACGTTGCGCGCAAGAAGCTCTTCCTGACCCTCGAGGAGTGTCTCCGGCGTCATTCCCTCCGGCGGAGCAGGCAACGGCGCCATGCTGGTGGGCGGCGCGGCAAGAAGAAAGGCCATGGCCAGAGCCATCGGCAGAGAGAAGTTCATGTCCATCGTGACGTCTCCCTCTCGTGGAATCGTGTCGAGAGAAAGACTATCATGAATTGAAACAGAGATCCATACATGAAATTAACGATTAATTAACAATTTTATAAGAATTTTAATAAAATATTTACTATCATGTGTGTGTTCATGGCGGTGATGTCAGCTCACAACGGGGCCGTTGTTGAGGTGAAAGGGCGCGGCTGTGCCGAAGTGAAACAGTTGGGGAAGGCCCCTGTTGCCGATCCTGAAGCCACAGGACAAGGCCGCGCGGGAGGGCAGCGTTTCGCTCGGGGAGAGGGCGCGGCAGGGCATGCCGGCCGTGTTTTTCCAGTCTCGCACCTGTCCCGGAATGGAACAGGCAGGCCCCATCGTTAACCATCGGCTACCATGTCCTGGCCAGCCACTGGCCCCCGGGGCCCAGGATATGGCCGCGATTGTCCTTGTCTTGTGCAAACAGAGAGTGAACATGGGAGGATCTGTGATTCGAACAGGATTCTTTCGCGGGATGTTCTTGCGTTAATCCGCATTTCGGGAACACCCTCACCGGTTGTTAACCTTTCATCAGGAATTTCCCGAAGCGATTGTTCACCCTGCTGGCAAGGGCATTGACCTTTTGGCCACGGTTCCGAGCCACTACCGCCTGCAGGCATTGCAGGAGACGCGACAACGACCGACAGCAGGTTGCAGATTTCTGTGGGCAGGCTGTGGAAAACGGCGGAACAGAGAGAAAACATCAGCAGGGACAGTGATTCGTGCGCGTTTCGTTTTGCTGATGGGCAAAGGGTTGACGATCTTTCCTCCTGCGCGACGGACGCGACAAGGTTTCGTCAACCCTTGCCCTTTTCCCGCCCGCTTGCCCGTCGTATATCCCCATTGCCTGCACGGCCTGCCCGGCAACGGCGCACGCCACGGAGGAACGCGACAATTGCCCCGACCAGCCATGACCCACGGTCGCCTGATCGCCATGCTGGGGCCCACCAACACGGGCAAGACCCACATGGCCGTGGAGACCATGCTCACCTATCCCAGCGGCATCATCGGCCTGCCGCTGCGGCTGCTGGCGCGCGAGATCTACGACCGGCTGGTGAAACGGGTGGGGGCACGTCACGTCGCCCTGATCACCGGCGAGGAGCGCATCCATCCCGAAACGGCGCGCTATTTCGTCTGCACCGTGGAGGCCATGCCGCTGGCGCGGGAGGTGGACTTCGTGGCCATCGACGAGGTCCAGCTGGCCGCGGATCCGGAGCGTGGGCATGTATTCACCGATCGCATCCTGCATGCGCGCGGGCGCGAGGAGACGTGGCTTCTGGGGGCAGAGACCATACGCCCCATTCTGCGCAGCCTGCTGCCGGGCATCGAGTTCCGCTCGCGGCCACGGCTGTCGCGGCTTGTCTATGCAGGCGCGCGCAAGCTCACGCGGCTGCCGCCGCGCACGGCCATCGTCGCCTTCTCGGCGGAGAAGGTCTATGCCATTGCCGAGCTCGTCCGCCGCCAGAAGGGCGGTGCGGCCGTGGTCATGGGCGCGCTCAGCCCGCGCACGCGCAATGCCCAGGTGGCCCTCTATCAGTCCGGCGACGTGGACTATCTGGTGGCCACGGATGCCATCGGCATGGGCCTGAACATGGATGTGGAACACGTGGCCTTTGCCGGCACCCGCAAGTTTGACGGCTTCACCTTCCGCGAGCTCACCCTGGCCGAGCTGGGCCAGATTGCCGGTCGTGCCGGCCGCTATCTGAACGACGGCACCTTCGGCGTGACGGCCGAAGCCCGCCCCTTCGACGAAGAGACGGTGGAAGCCCTGGAAGCCCATCGTTTTCCGGCCATCAGGGCCATCCTCTGGCGCAACCGCAACCTCGATTTCGCCAGCATCGACCGCCTGCTGGCCTCGCTCCATGCCGCCCCGAGGCGCGAGGGGCTGATGCGGGCGCCGCTGGCCTCGGACGTGGCGGCCCTCGAATGGCTCTCGCGGCAGGAGGAAATCCGGCGGCTGGCGGATTCTCCCGAGGCCGTGCGACAGCTCTGGGAGGCCTGCCAGCTGCCGGACTATCGCAACGTCTCCGGCGCGGAACATGCGGGCATTGTCGCCGCCCTGTTCCGCTTCCTGCGTGACCGCGGGCGCATCGACGAGGACTGGCTGGCCCGCCAGGTGGCCCGCTGCGCCCGCTACGAGGGCGATATCGATGCCCTCTCCAGCCGCATCGCGCACGTGCGCACCTGGACCTTTGTGGCCAACCGCTCGCACTGGCTGGACGATCCGCTGCACTGGCAGAAAGTGACCCGGGAAATCGAGGACCGGCTCTCGGATGCCCTGCACGAGCGCTTGACGAAACGCTTCATCGACAGGAAAACATCGGTATTGCTTCGGCGACTGCGGGAGAAGGAATCGCTCATGTCCAGCGTGGATGACGACGGCGCCGTGCGCGTCGAGGACTCTTACGTGGGCCGCGTGGAAGGCCTGCGCTTCATTGCCGATGGAGAGAAGGGCGAGGGCGCCCACGAAAAGGCCTGGAACGCGGCCACGCGCAAGGCCGTCGCGCAGGAGCTGGCGGCCCGGGCGCAGTCGCTGATCGCCGCGCCGGATACCGATTTCGCCCTCGATGCGAAGGGCCGCATCATCTGGCACGGAGCCGCCGTGGGGCAGCTGAAGCCGGGGCCGGATCTGCTCAAGCCCGACATCCGCCTTCTGGCCGACGATGCGCTGGAAGGACCGGATCGCGAGGCTGTGCGTTTCCGGCTGCAGAAATTCGTCTCCCGTCACATCGGGCAGCTGCTGGAACCCCTGGTGAATCTGCGCGATGACGAGGAGATTGCCGGCACGGCCAGAGGGGTGGCCTATCGGCTGATCGAGAATCTCGGCGTGCTGCCGCGCGCGGAGGTGGCCGAAGAGGTGCGGCAGCTGGATCAGGAGACCCGCGCCAAGCTGCGCCGCCATGGCGTGCGTTTCGGAGCCTGGCATCTTTTCGTGCCCCTGCTGCTCAAGCCCGCGCCCACACGGCTGCGGCTGCTGCTCTGGGCCCTGCAGCAGGAGAAGGAGGGCCGGCTGAAGGCGGACGACCTGCCCGAGCCGCCGGGCCAGGGCCTCACTTCCGTGCCGGTGGGCGCCACATGGCCCGAAGGCTTTGCCCGGATCTGCGGCTACATGATCTGCGGGCCGCGCGCCGTGCGCGTGGACATGATCGAGCGTCTCGGCGACATGATCCGCGATCGTGTCTTCTGGAAGCCGCGCTTCACCGGCGAGCCGCGGCCCGAAGGCTCGGTGGAGGGGGGCGGCTTCGTGGTGATTCCGGACATGATGTCCCTCGTGGGCTGCTCTGGCGAGGATTTCGCGGCCATATTGAAGGCGCTGGGCTATCGTGCGGAGAAACGGCCGAAGGATCAGGTGGTGGTGGGAGCCCCCGCATCGGAATCGGGGCAGGCGGAATCCGCCGCCAGCGACGAAAAGTCCGCCGAAGCCGGGGAGGCGGCGCTGGTGAAAGCCACCCCGGCCGAGGAGAAGGCCGGCCCGGATGGAGAGGCCGAAGGCGCTGGGGCGGCCGAGGCCGCTACGGACAGGACGGAAATGAAAGCCGTCGAGCCCCCTGCGGAAACGGCTGAGAAAGCCGACGCCGAAGCTGCCGACACGGATCGGGCAGCCGTGGCGGCCAGCAGGGAGATTCCGCTTGAGGTCATGGGCAAGGCAGCACTGGCCACCAGCGCCGCCCATGATGAAGCGCTGGCCGGACTGGCGGCGGCCGAGGCCCCGGTCGAGCCGGAATGCGTGGAGGTCTGGTGGCCCGACGGCACCGGCCCCTTCCGTCGGCGCAAGCGGGGGCCGTCCCGCCGTGGGGCCGAAGGAACGGCCACGGACGCGGACGGAAGGGCGGGGGCACGCAGCGGATCCGGCAAGGCCCGCAAGGGCGCGCGCAAGACCCGCAAGGGAATGGAGGGGGCCAGGGGGGCATCCCGCCGGGGAGCACCGCGGCCTCCGCGCCGGCGCGAGAAGCCGGTGGATGCGGATTCGCCCTTTGCCGTGCTGCAGCAGCTCAAGCAACAGCTGGAGAAGAAGGACTGAGCCGCCGTCGCCGACAGCGCCCGCGCCCCATGGCGCCTGTGCCCGGAAGCCGGACTTCCGGGGCGGCAGGGGAAGCCATGAACAGCCAGCGCATCGATAGCTGGCTGTTCTGTGTGCGCCTGTGCAAGACGCGACGACTGGCGGCGGCAATGGTCATGGATGGTGCCGTGCGCCTCAATCGCCGCAAGGTCCGCAAGCCTGCCACACCCGTGCATGTGGGCGATGTGCTCACGTTCGTTCTGCATGGCCGGGTGCGGGTGGTGGAGGTCACGGGGCTTGCGCCACGCCGGGTGTCGGCAGCCGTGGCCGTCACCTTGCGCCGGGAGCTCGATGCCCCGGCTTCCCGGCCCCCGGATGAAGGTGCGACAACGCGCCCGTGCGGCAGGGGTTCATCCAGCGAAAATCGGATGTAAAACTCGGGACAGCCTGCTATGGACCAATCACAAGATCATTCCTGCCAACCGCGAGCGCCCGGATCTATCCCATGCCTGCCGGGCCCAACTTCGGGGAAGAACTGCCATGACCTACGTCGTCGTCGACAACTGCATCATGTGCAAGTACACCGACTGCGTGGAAGTGTGTCCGGTGGACTGCTTCTACGAGGGCAAGGTGATGCTCGTCATTGACCCGGACGAGTGCATCGACTGCGGTGTCTGCGAGCCGGAGTGCCCGGCGGAGGCCATTCTGCCCGACACCGAGCCCGGTCTGGAGAAGTGGATCGAGCTCAACGCCAAGTATGCCAAGATCTGGCCGAACATCACCAGCAAGAAGGACCCGCTGCCCGACGCCGAGAAACACGATGGCGAGCCCAACAAGCTGGAGAAGTATTTCACCGACGAGCCCG
>CAZNLW010000040.1:0-15455 GCA_964574205.1 uncultured Rhizobiaceae bacterium
AGGCGCACGCGCTGGCCCGGCCGGGTGAGGTCGGCCAGCACGGTGTTCTTGTCCTCGTCCAGCACCTGTGTGCCCACCGGCACCTTGAGCACCACGTCGCGCCCCTTGGCGCCGGTGCGGTTCCTGCCCATGCCGTGCATGCCCTTGCCGGCCTTGAAATGTTGCTGATAGCGATAGTCGATGAGGGTGTTGAGCCCTTCCACGGCCTCCACCCACACGTCGCCGCCGCGGCCGCCGTCGCCTCCGTCCGGTCCGCCGAACTCCACGTATTTTTCCCGGCGGAAGCTGACGCAGCCTGCACCTCCGTCACCGGAGCGGATGTAGACCTTGGCCTGATCGAGAAATTTCATGATCTCCTGCCCTGTCGCCTGCCAGACACCGGGAGCGGATCCTTTCGATCACATCCCGTGATGGTCGGTCATGCCCGTTTCCTTCCCCTCGGCTGGCGGTCCGTTTTTTGGCACGGCCCGGGCTGCCAGGCCGAACGGAAGGGGCATGCCTCCTTGTGTCCAGTGTCCGGAATTTCCGTTCCATATGGGCCGTCCGATGGGCGATTTCCAGACGCCTCCCGGCGGCGGCTGCCGCCACCAGGGACCGGCTTCGAAAAGCCAGCAGGGACGAAAACCTGCCGCCAGCTATCTTGCTCACAGGCGATGTCGCACGGAGCGGGCGTGGGCTTCCAGCCCTTCCACCTCGGCCAGGCGCACGGCGGCCGGGCCGATATGGGCCAGCGCGTCTGGCGTGCAGCCCAGGATGGTGGTGCGCTTCATGAAGCTGAGCACATTCAATCCGGAAGAGAAGCGGGCGCTGCGTGAGGTGGGCAGCACGTGATTGGGCCCGGCCACGTAGTCGCCCACTGCTTCCGGCGTGTGGTGACCGAGGAAGATGGCGCCGGCATGGGTGACCTTCTCCATCAGTTTTTCCGGATCGGCCACGGCCAGCTCCAGATGCTCAGGCGCCACCTGATCGGAAAGGCGCGCGGCCTCCTCAAGATCCCTGCAGACGATGATGGCCCCGTGCCGACGCCAGCTTTCGCCAGCGATGTCCACCCGGGGCAGGTCGGCCAGCTGGCGCTCCACCTCGGCCATGACGGCCTCGGCCAGACTTCGCTCAGGCGTGATCAGGATGGCCTGCGCCGCCGTGTCATGCTCTGCCTGTGCCAGCAGATCGGCGGCCACCCAGACGGGATTGGCGGTGGCATCGGCAATCACCAGCACTTCCGATGGCCCGGCAATCATGTCGATGCCCACCTGGCCGAAGACCTGGCGCTTGGCCTCGGCCACGTAGGCATTGCCGGGGCCGACGATGATGTCCACCGGCCGGATGCTTTCCGTGCCGTGGGCCAGGGCGGCAATGGCCTGCGCACCACCGATGCGCCAGATCTCGTCCACACCGGCAAGATCGGCCGCGGCCAGCACGAGATCATTGAGCGCCCCCTCGGGTGTGGGCACGACCATGACCAGGCGCTTCACGCCAGCCACCTTGGCTGGAATGGCGTTCATGAGCACCGACGAGGGATAGGCGGCCAGCCCCCCGGGCACGTAGAGCCCCGCCGCATCCACCGGACGCCAGCGATGACCGAGGCGGGTGCCGGTCTCGTCCGTCCACAGCTCATCGTCGGGCATCTGCCGCTCGTGATAGGCCCGAATGCGTTCCGCTGCCAGTTTCAGGGCCTCCATGACATCGGCTGGAATGCGCGCCCTGGCTGCCGCCACGTCTGCCGCGTCGATGCGCAGACCCGTGGCCCGGGAATCGAAGCGATCGAAGCGCGTGGTGAGGTCATGCAGGGCGGCATCACCCTCATTGCGCACGCGATCGATGATCGCGCGCACGGCAGCGGCCACGTCGGCCACCTCTTCGTTGCGGTCGGCCAGCACCCTTGAAAAGGCCTCGGCAAAGCCGGCCTCGGCGGTGTCGAGCAGACGCGCCATGGACATCACTCCCTGTACCGGCGACCGCCCGAGCGGTTCATCCGCCATGCGGCCACCTCCGGCCTGTGCGGCAACATGTGCGGCAATATGCCGTGTTCATTCCACATCGTCCAGATCGTGACGGGGCACGCCGCGGGCCTCCCACATCTGGCCCAGGTCCTCCAGCCAGGCGTCAATGCATTCCACCTCCAGGCGGATGACGCCATTGCCGGAGAAGATGAGATCCACGAAACCGCCGGGCGGTTCCGGCCCTGGCGTGAAGGTGATGGCCAGCAGCGACAGCACGCCATCCGGTGCCTGGCGACGGATGCCACGCGACTTGACGGAAAGCACATGCTCGAAGTGCAGGCCGGTGCGCGCCCGCATGGGCCGGTCATGGGGGGCGCGATGGGCGGCGAGCCACTCGAAGCGGTTGACCACCAGGGCAAAGCGGGCCTTGCGCGGCATCCAGGTGATGTCCCGAACCCTGAGCACGGCATCCTGCATGTGCGCGGAAATGATTTTCAGATCGTCCTCGTCCAGTGCCGCCAGCTTGAGGAGTTCCATGGCGCTCTCTCCCGGCCGATGATTCATCCTGTCCCGGTCTCTCCATATGGGGTCAGGCGCTCACTCTTTCGATATCCGCCCCCACGGCGGCCAGTTTCCGTTCCAGGGCCTCGAAGCCGCGGTCCAGGTGATAGACGCGGTTGAGCTCGGTGGTTCCTTCTGCGGACAGCCCGGCGATGACGAGGGAGACGGAGGCGCGCAGGTCCGTGGCCATGACGGGCGCGCCGATGAGCCGATCCACGCCGCGGATGGTGGCCGTGTCTCCGGAAAGACGGATATCGGCGCCCAGGCGGGCCAGTTCCTGCACGTGCATGAATCGATTCTCGAAGATGGTCTCGCGGATCACCGAGACGCCATCGGCCCGGGTCATGAGCGCCATGAGCTGGGCCTGCAGATCGGTGGGAAATCCGGGATAGGGCTGCGTCTCCACCGTGACCGGACGGATGGCACCGCCGGTGCGGCGCACACGCAGCCCCCCCGGCTCTTCCGTCACGCTGATGCCCGCCTCGTCCATCACCTGGATGAACGCATCCAGCGTATCCGCGCGCGTGCCTGTAAGTAGCACATCCCCGTCTGTCATGGCGGCGGCCATGGCGTAGGTGCCGGTCTCGATGCGGTCTGGCAGCACATGATGCTCGGCGCCGTGCAGGCGATCCGTGCCCTCGATGTGAATGGTGGAGGTGCCGGCGCCCTCGATCCGCGCGCCCATGGCCGCCAGGCATCGGGCGAGGTCCTCCACTTCCGGCTCGCGGGCGGCGTTCTCGATCACCGTCTCGCCCCTGGCCAGGGTGGCGGCCATCATGGCCACGTGGGTGGCCCCCACCGAGACCTTGGGGAAGATGATGCGCGCTCCGTGAAGACCGTTCCTGGCCGCGGCCACCACGTAGCCTTGTTCGATGTCGATGTCCGCCCCCATGCGCGAAAGGGCATCCAGGTAGAAGTTCACCGGCCGGGTGCCGATGGCGCAGCCCCCGGGCAGGGAAACGCGCGCCTTGCCGCAGCGGGCGAGGAGCGGGCCGATGACCCAGAAGCTGGCGCGCATTTTCGAGACCAGTTCGTAGGGCGCGGTGAGGTTGGTGATCTCTTCCGCATGGATGCGCAGCACATCGCCGGCGAAGGGATCCTCCCCCGCCTTGCGGCCCAGCAGGGTCGTGTGCGCGCCAAGTTCGCGCAGGATGCGTTGCAGCAGGGTCACATCCGCCAGGCGCGGCACGTTGCTCAAGGTGAGCGGTTCGTCGGTGAGCAGGGCGGCAATCATGAGCGGCAGCGCCGCGTTCTTGGCGCCGGAGATGGGAATGCGTCCCGCAAGCCGGCGACCGCCGCGAATGAGGATCCTGTCCATGTCTCTCCCTGAAAGGGGCTCGGCCCTGTCCGGCCCTGCAGCAGGCCGGACGGAAATGTGGCAGTGCCCCGTCCCCGCACGCACAAATCCCTTCCGACCGCTGACACGTGGCGTTAGCGGCCGGATGTCGATTCGGCCGGACATAAAACACGAAAGCGCTCCGCCCGCAACCGGCCCTGCGCCTTGCGCGATGACGACGCTACGGCCTGCCGGTTGTCTCAGCGGCTGTCAGGGGGCTTTCTTTCTGCCGGCAGGCCATGGGAGCCGGCAGACGCAGGCGGTTGACGATCTTCTCGCCTGGCAGTGGAAGATGCCTCCTTATCCGCCTGTCGAGCCCGTTGCTGGACCTTGCGCCGGCGCAGGTTTTCGCGCAGGGCACGTGCCAGTTCCTCTGGCGTGGGTTTGCGTCCCTTCGACATGCTTCTCGTCCGGGATCGGGGCGTCCTCTCTGCAGGCTCTGCCACCGCTGTCTCTGACGGATGACGTCCGGGAGAATATGCCACGGGACAGGGACGACAAAAACCCTCCTGGAGATGGCGCGCCTTCTCCCGAGAAGGAGGGACAGGACGGGCCCAACAACCCTCTTGAACTTGATTGCAAAAAGCGTCATAAGCGCCTTGGGTCCTGTTCCGGCGCTGATGTCGGCATGCGGGTTCCTTGAACCCGGCGGCCATGGACTTCATGAACGCCGTGTTCACAAGGCCCATGCCGTGCCGGTGGACACAGATCCATCTGTCAAGGCATGCTGCCGTAGCTCAGGGGTAGAGCACTCCCTTGGTAAGGGAGAGGTCGTGCGTTCAATTCGCACCGGCAGCACCATTCCTTCGGTCTTTCCAGTGTCCTTCCTTGTGTGGACAGTCTCTCGCCGCTTTGGCTGCGGTACCGTCTGCCAACGCCTGATCTGCTTTTGCCTCTTTTCTGACAATTTCCTGACAGTGCGCGTCAGCCTTGCAACAGGGCGAAGAGGCTGGGCTCGTGCGTGAAAAGCGGCCCGAGAAGCGACATCGAAAGGCCTGTCGGCATCAAGGGCATATGGCGTGAGGAAAGGCCTCGTTGCCACGCTTCTCGCCAGCCTTCTGGTGAAGAGGAACGGCAGGATTGCGGGGTGCGTGTCCCGATGCCGGGATGACAACCGCCATGCATGTGCTCGCGATTGCAGGGATCGCGAATGCCGGGAGTGAAAGCACAAGTCTCGGCACTGCCATCATGCGAACGACGGTTCCTGTTCTCGAATGGCTGCCCCGAGGGACCGGGTCCTGAAGCCCCCCAGCCTGGTCCTGCCTCGCCGTCGGAAATGTTGACATGTTCCCGGCGGCTTCGTCGTGTTCGCAACTGCGCAACCGCCACGTGTCTGCTTGGAGGCGAACGGAGAAAGGTTTTCCATCCGGCAGGAAGGTGGAAATTCTTGTCTGCGGGAAAAAGGCGTCCTTCCGATCTGGAACGGCACGGTGCCCGCAGGACAGCATCTCTGGTTCGCACCCATTGCAGAAATCAGGCAAGAGTTGCGCGGCCATTCTGGCCGGTTTCTGATCTGGTCGTGACTCCGTTGTCGGGACGGCAGCCTTTCTGCGGTTTTTCCCTCAATCGGTCTCATGTCTCTTCTCGAGTCCGCACCACCGCCTTCCGTTGCTTCACCATAAGCCGGGGCAACCATGGTCTTGCGCAGTGCAAGGTGATGCTGGCCTGCTTGCCAAAGCGCATCCCGTCCTCTCCAAAAGGCCCGGTCCACAGAACCGGCCTGCAGAAGAGGTCCATATGTCGATCACAGGAACTTCCACGTACCCCGATGGAACATGGCCGTTCCGGAACTGTCCCCCTGAACATGACGATTGTCTTCTTCCGAACTGTCCGCTCAACCAAGGCAATGCCACATATGCATGAATGATTGCATATATTGATATCATGCAATCATGAGATTACTTTTTGCGACCTGGCATCTGCCATCTTGAAGCCATGACCTGTTGAGCGGGGCGGGGGAAGTCGTGCTTGCTTTCGTGCTTGCGGGAGGACAGGGGCGCCGGCTTGCGCCGATCTCGACCCCCACTCGTCCCAAGCCATTCATCCGCCTTGTCGATGGCCAGTCCAGCCTCCTCGGACAGACCCTGTCACGTCTTGCAGACTTGCCGCCTCCTCTGAGTGTGGGAATCGTGGGCAACTGCCGGCACAAACGCCTTCTGGAGGAGGAAACGGCCGCGTTGCGGAACGGGCCGGATGTCCGTTGGCTGGTTCTGGAGCCTTTTTCTCGCAATACGGGGCCGGCAATCGTCTTTTCCGCCATGATGATTGCACGGCACGTGCCGGACATGCCCTTGCTTTTCCTGCCTTCCGACCATGTCCACTTGCGATGGAACGCCTTCCGTGCGGGCCTGGCCGAGGCTCTGACCCATGTTCGGCTGCATGCGGACATCTGCATTTTCGGCCTGCCGCCTGGCGATACGGGACTCGACGTGGGCTTCATCTGCGTGCAATCTGACGTGCCTCCCGACAAGCCAGGAAGGCAAGAGGAGACGACGCGTTGCCGCCAGGTCGTTCGTTTCATGGAGAAGCCTGATTCTTCCCGCCTCGCGCGATTGCGGGCCACGGGCGAGGTGCTCGTGAATGCCGGCATGGTACTCGCCCGGGCTTGTGTCATCGAGAAAACCGCCGCGGAAGTGGCACCGGCCTTGCATGCGGCCTGTGCAC
Organism: uncultured Rhizobiaceae bacterium; assembly: GCA_964574205.1. Classification (GTDB taxonomy): domain Bacteria; phylum Pseudomonadota; class Alphaproteobacteria; order Rhizobiales; family Aestuariivirgaceae; genus Thermopetrobacter. Next base: position 6,502 of record CAZNLW010000040.1, read on the forward strand.
GCGCACTGGAAACGGCACACATCAGCGCCGATGGTCGGATCCTTCTCGGGGATGAGTCCTGGGCCTGCTGTCCGGACATCTCCTTTGACATTGCCGTGCTGGAAAAGGCCAGGAATGTCGTCTGTTGCAGGTGCGATACGGGCTGGCATGACGTGGGCACATGGGCCCGGGTGCGGCAGGCCTTGCTGGACATGGCACGTCATGACGGCTTTCCGCCAACACCCTGGCGCCTTGCGCCTCACGATGTTCTGCTTCGGGGAAATGTCACCACTCATGACGTGCATGATGCCCTCGTGTGGGCAGATGAAAATGTGCGCGTGCGGGTGGAGGGCGTTGGTGATGTGGCCGTGATCGCAAGCGGACAGGAAGTGCTGGTCCGGAAACTTTCCACGGGACAATCGATGGATGTTCCGAAGGGAGAACCTGTTTCCGCACCCTGGGGAAGACAGGCGCTGCTGTTTCGCAACGACGTGCTCGGACTGCAGGTGAAGCTGCTGACAGTGAAGCCCGGAGCACGAACGTCCCTGCAAAGCCATCGGCACCGTGACGAGTGGCTGCTGGTACTTGAGGGAGAACTCGGGCTGCGCGTGGGCAGCCAGGCCCACCACCTGCGGCGTGGTGACAGCCGGCGCATTCCTCGAGGAAGTCTGCATCGTCTTGAAAATCGCGGAGATGCGCCTGCAATCCTCCTGGAGGTACAATCCGGCAGTTATCTGGGCGAGGATGACATCACGCGTTTCGAGGACGATTACGGACGCCTCTGAGCCTGTGCATCACGGCCTGAACACATCATGGCATCCTCATTGTCTTCATGGCCCCTGAAATGAAAGACATGGAGCCAGGTCCTGAAGCTCCCGTCCTTTCACTCCGGGTGCCATGCGTCGCGCGACAGTCGCGTTGAGCATGCGACTGTCTTCGTGATCGCCCTTCGCGACAACACATGCTCCCGTGCCGGGGAGCCTGCTTGAAGATCATTTCATTGATCGTCGTCTTCCTTCTCCCACTGGGTGCCCCCCTGGCTGCCTGGGCGTTGAATGGCTGATGCAATCGCCGGTTCCCATCCGTGGTCTCGGGCATTTCACCAGGATGAACATATGACAACACGGAGGACTGGCGAGGAATGGAAGGGATCTCTTGACCTTTCTCAGAACGATTCTTCCTGCCGGAGGCCGTGATCGGCCAAACGCCGCCATTTGCCCGCGATCCCTGTCAAGATCCGCATGAACCAAGGTTGGATGCGCCTTGTTCTGTGCTCGGGGTTGATGGGCGGGCCTGCATGGTCGTGCCATGTTCGAGGCGGATCGAACGACGGGAACCGGACGGAAACAGTATGCGCCGGAGCCGTGGCCATTGGGCCAGAAGGACGCAGCCATGATCATGATGACGGACAGCACATCCCATACGCCGTCTGCCACCGGCACGGGGTCGACGGATCGCGCCGTGCGCGTGCGCGACCTGCCTGTGCGTCTCTTTCACTGGGCGCTGGTGATCACAGTAATGGTGCTGGCGATAACGGGCCTTTTCGGCGAGGAAAACTGGCTGCCGGTGCATGTGTGGGCCGGCCAGGGGCTCGCTGTCCTGATTGTCTTCCGCCTGATCTGGTGGTTCGTGGGAGGGCGCTACAGCCGGCTGTCCACCTATCCCCTGGGCATGAAGGCCCTGAAGGCCCACCTCACGGGCCTGCTGCGCGGCGAGAATCCGCTGCGCCCCGGTCACAACCCGGCCGGAGCCTGGAACATCGTCATCATGATCACCCTGCTCACCCTGCTGGTGATCACGGGCTATGTGACCTGGGGCGGCCAGGAAATGCAGGGGCCCCTTGCCTGGATCGATTACAGGACCGGCGAAACCTTTGCCGGCATCCACGAGGTCCTGGCCTGGCTGCTGCTTGCAACCATGGCCGCACACATTGCCGGCGTCTTCGTGGAAGTGCGGATCTTCGGCCATCCGCTGCTGACGGCCATGACCCGGGGCACCCTGCCGGTGCCGATTGGGGAGTCCGAAAAGGACAACCGGACATTTCGCGGCCTGGTGGTCTTCGTGCTGGCGGCCATGATGATCGTGGCCGTCAACATGATCTCGACCGGCGTGCCCGAGTCCCGCTGGCGCGCCGTGGCATACCTGCCAGCCTATGCCAGCAACTGTGCGGACTGTCATCACGCTCACCATCCCTCGCTGCGACTGGCGGCGGACTGGGAACGCATCATCGCGGGGCTTGAGGATCATTTCGGTGAGGATGCCACCATTGGTGCGAAAACGGAGGCCGAGATCCTGGCCTTTCTCAAGGCCAATGACGCCCGCCGGTTCGACACCGAGGCCGCAGTGCGCATGGGCCGCGTGCAGACGAAGGATCTGCGCATCACTTCAGGTGAATACTGGCAGATGCGTCATGCCGGCATACCGGAGCCGGTGTTTCGCAGCCCTGCCGTCGGTTCGAAGGCCAACTGCAATGCCTGCCATCGCGATGCGGAAACGGGGCGCTTCGACGATGCCATGATCCGCATCCCGCCCGAGGCCCTGCGGGCAGGGAACGAAGCGACGCACACGAACAGGGGAGAAAGCTGACCATGAAGACATTGAAGAGGAAGCGGAGGGCCAAGGACCGACAGCGTGCCTTGAGAGGCCTGGCTCTGGGTGGGCTTGGCCTGGTCCTGATCGGCTCTGCAACCGCACAGGCGGCCTCACCGCAGGATCTGCTCAGGACCTACGAGGAACAGGCCAAGGCGGCCGGCATCTGGCCCGGCAGCTTCTCCGCCGAACGCGGCAAGGAGCTCTTCCACAAGAAGTTCGGCACGGGCAAGCCGGAAACCCCTTCCTGCACTTCGTGCCATACGGATTCACCGCTCAAGGCCGGGCGCACGCGCGCCGGCAAGCCGATCAAGCCCATGGCGCTGTCCAGGACACCGGACCGCTATTCCGATCCGGAAAAGGTGGAGAAGTGGTTCCGCCGCAACTGTCGCAGCGTTATCGGGCGCGAGTGCACGCCGCTGGAAAAGGGCGATTTCATCACGTTCATGATCAGCCAGTGAATACCGGGCAGGCGCTTCAGGCGGTGTCCTTCCGGAAACCGAAAGCAGTCGCGACGGACATCACGCGAAACAGGATGAGGAGAAGGAGGAAACGACATGAAGAGAAGCCTGACCATGGCCTGGGTCTTTGGCGCCGCCCTGTCAGTGGCGGCAGGGTTGCTTGTTGCGCTGAATGCCGACCAGGCGGGTGCGGACGAACGATATCCGCCAGTGACCGACGAGCTCACGAAGAAGGAATGTGGCGATTGTCACATGGCCTTCCAGCCTGCCTTCCTGCCGGCACGCTCGTGGGAGAAGATCATGGACAACCTCTCCGATCACTTCGGCGAGGATGCCTCCCTGCCGCCGGAAAAGGTGGCGCACATCAAGAAATATCTCATGGAGAATGCGGCCGACACCCGCTGGCGCAGCAAGATGATGCGCGGCGTGCGCGATGACTGGACCCCACTGCGCATAACCGAGCTGCCCTACTGGAAGCACGAGCATGACGGGGAGGTGTCTCCGGCGGCGTGGAAAGATCCCAGGGTGGGATCCAAGGCCAATTGCAAGGCCTGCCACCGCCTGGCCGACCGCGGCATCTACGAGGCCGAGGAATACGAATACGGCTATGGCTATGGCTACGGGTACGGCAAGGACAGAAAAGGCCGTGACTACGAGGATGATGACGAGCGGTACGAATACGGTGAATACAAGCGCCGCTTCGGCAAGCGGGGATACCATGACGACGATGACTGATGACCACGCCTGAAAGGACAGCGACCGGAAGGCTTGCCGGCAGGGCCAGGCTGGTCATGGCCCGATGGGCCGGTCATCCATGACCGGAGGCGGGGCAGACGGATCTTCGCGGGCCTCCTTCCCGTCTGCCCCGCGTTTTTCCATGGCAAGAGACAGCAGACAGGCAGGCCGTCGTCATGCGATTGTCATGAAACACTCATGGACATTGTCTATATGTATATTCGGACCGGAACCCTGCTGTAAGCGGCAGCGGCAGGGTGTCATCCAGGCCCTTGTATGACGGCGCGGCGAAGAGGAGGCCACACATGTCTGCGTCCATCGGCAGGATCCATGTCTCCGGTGGGACCGGCACGCAGGACGCACATGACACGCATCTCGTTGCCGGGCGAACGGCAAAGGGTGTGGCTGCACACGACCCTGTGGCCCGCGCCATGGCCGGGCGGCGCTGGCTGCCGGCGCGGCGGCATGTGCTGCTCGTCTCCTTCCTCGTGCTCCTGGTCTGCCAGAGTTTCATGATGCTCGACGTCATTGCCGACGTCTTCTATCTGGACATCTACATTCCCTTCTTCGATCACACGCTCATGGAGACCGTGGCCGTCTTCGCCATGACCGTGGGCATGATCATCGTCGGCCGCATTGTCTGGGAGCAATTCCGGGAAAACCGCCGCTATCGCGAGGCCGTGGGCACGGCCTCGGGCCGCCTGCTCGACGTGCTGAACACGAAGTTCGAGGAATGGAACCTCACGCCATCGGAACGTGAGGTGGCCCTCTTGCTGATCAAGGGACTGTCGGTGTCGGAGATCGCACGCATCCGCAACACCCGCCCCGGTACCATCAAGAGCCAGAGCAATGCCATCTATCGCAAGGCGGGCCTGAAGGGGCGCAGTGAGCTGGCGGCCTATTTCATGGAAGACCTGCTGGCCGGCGATCGTCTCCTTGTGGAAAGGCGCTGAATGGGCGCCCCCTGCAGGACCTGGTCCGAACGCCGGGAGGGGCGCTGCCATGCCGGTTCACTTTCGGGCACCGGGCGAACGATTTCTCCGGTTTTCTCCCAGGCATGCTAGAATGCGGCTGATGGCTGCAGAGCATGGCAGCCCATTGGGGCAAGAACGGTGGGAGACGGATCGGCTTGCCTCCAGGTGTGCAGGAGGGGGTTGCCCATGGGCGAAAGCGGAATGCCCGATGTCAACGGCGGGGACTGGCCCGAGAGCGAGCGGCTCGTGGCCGTGGAGCTGGACGAGTCGCTGGCCCGGGCCCCTTCGCCGGACATCGAGCACGAGCGCGCGGTTGCCGTCTACGATCTTCTGCAGAACAATCGCTTCTCGGTCATCGATCGCGGCCCCGGTCCCTATCGTCTGAAGCTGTCCATCGTCGACCGCCGCCTCATTTTCGACATCGCCAACGAAAAGGGGGAACGGGTGGCTGTCATCGGGCTGGCACTCTCGCCCTTCCGCCGCATCGTGCGTGACTATTTCATGATCTGCGAGAGCTACTACGAGGCCATTCGCAACGCCCCGCCCTCGCGCATCGAGCCCATCGACATGGCTCGCCGCGGCCTGCACAACGAAGGCACGGAGATCCTCATGCAGCGGCTGAAGGGGAAGGTGGCGCTGGATTTCGACACGGCGCGCCGCCTCTTCACTCTGGTCTGCGTGCTTCACTGGCGGGGATGAGGGACAATGGTCAGCAACCGCCTGCCCGGCAGTGTGCTCTTTGCCTGCACGCTCAATGCCTTCCGCTCGCCCATGGCGGAAGCGCTCATGAAACGCCGGCACGGCCGTCAGGTCTATGTGGATTCCTGCGGCGTGCGCCCGGAGGAGGGGCCCGATCCTTTCACCCTGCAGGTGATGGAGGAGATCGGTATCGACCTGTCGGGCTTTCGCCCCAAGAGCTTTGCGGACATCCCGGAAGGGGCCTTCGACCTCATCATCACCCTTTCTCCGGAAGCCCATCACCATGCGCTGGAGCTCACTCGCACCAACGCCGTGGAGGTGGAATACTGGCCCACCATGGACCCTTCCGCCTTCACCGGCTCCCGCGAGCAGATTCTGGAGGGCTATCGCATGGTCCGGGACGGACTGGAGAAGCGCATTCGGGAACGTTTCGGCCCACCACCGCGCACCGGCGATGTGTGATACGCGCATGTGTGCGCGACTGTGCGCGATTGCCTGTGAATGTGTGCGATTGTGGAATTCCGGTCACGGTGCCGGCGCAAAATGGGGCCTGCAGCCTGCGGGCAGGGAGCGTCCCTTGGCGCAAGCCCCTTTTCGTCCTACATAGGGGCGGGGATCCTCGGGGCTGAACCCGGGGGCTGTATCCTTGCGCTTGTCCGAAGGCGCGGAGAAACGGCAGGAATTCGTCGAGAAACCATATATGGGAGACGGAAGGAACACGCATGGCCAAGGAGGAACTGCTGGAATTCGAGGGCACGGTGACCGAACTGCTGCCCAATGCCACCTTCCGCGTGAAGCTGGACAACGGGCACGAGATCATTGCCCACACCGCCGGCCGCATGCGCAAGAACCGCATTCGTGTGCTGGCCGGTGATCGCGTGCTGGTGGAAATGACTCCCTACGATCTCACCCGTGGGCGCATCACCTATCGTTTCAAGTGAGAGAGGCCAGGCAGCAATCCTGTTCACGTGTGACCGGCATGCTCGCCGGGCGCCGTGCTCTTTCGATACGGTGCTTCCGGATCCGGCCTGCGCAGGAAGGCGGCATTCCATGACGACGACCAGGACGGACAGCAGGCTCGTGCTTGCCAGCGCCTCGCCCCGGCGGCTGGCCCTGCTGCGCCAGGCTGGGCTGCAGCCCGCTCTGCTCAATCCGGCCGACATCGACGAAACACCCAAGAGGCGCGAAACGCCACGCGCCTTCGCCCTGCGCATGGCCGAGGAGAAGGCGAGATCAGCTGCCACCGCTCCGGCGGTGAAGGCCCTGGACGGCGAGGTATTCGTGCTGGCAGCCGATACGGTCGTGGCCGTGGGGCGGCGCATCATGGGCAAGCCCGCCAGCCGCGACGAGGCCCGAGAGATGCTGAAGCGCCTTTCCGGTCGTGCCCACACGGTCTGGACAGGGCTGGCACTCGTCACGCCGAAGGGGGCACTGCGCACGCGTCTCGTGGACACCAAGGTGCGCTTCAAGCGCCTCTCTCGCGAAGAGATCGAAGCCTATCTGGAGACCGACGAATGGCGCGGCAAGGCGGGAGCCTACGCCATCCAGGGGCGGGCGGGTGTCTTCGTGCGTCACATCAACGGCTCCTACACGGGGGTTGTGGGGTTGCCTCTCTACGAGACAGTCTCGCTGCTTGCAGGTAACGGCTATCCCGTCCTGGCCTCGTGGGCGGCTCTGCCGGCGGAGGAAATCACGGCATGAGCAGGCGTGATAAGGACATGTCTCCCGGACAGAAGCCCCAGCTCTCCTCGCAGGCAGCCGACACCGGCGTGACCCCCTTTCGCAAGCCCCGGCCCTGTCCCATCTGTGGCCGGACGAGCGTGCACCGTTGGCATCCCTTCTGTTCCCGGCGCTGCGCCGATATCGACCTGAGCCGCTGGCTGAAAGGGGCCTATGCCATACCGGTGATCGAGGAAGACGGATCCCGCGCGGACGAGGATCCTTGAGTGAACGGTGTGGCTGCATGCGCTGATGAGGTTCGAAGATCGCCATGCTCTCGGTCACCATATGGTCATGTTGTGTGATCATGTTGCAACGGTGAGGGCACGGGGAGAAGAGACCTTGCAGACGGGGCAGGATAAGGCTGGCAGGAAATGTCGGATGATGGCAGGCTGTGTGAACGGTGAGGCGCGGGGATGTGCCATGCAAGGAGGAAGGGGAGCGCCCACCTGTTGCTGGCAAGGTAACCCTGACGGCCATGAATTGAAGACAAAAACGGGCTGTTTCTGCTATGATGCGCAGGGGGACGCAAGCAGGGGATGGACAGGAGATGAAGGTGAGGCATGGTCGGGGGATGCGAGCGGCGCTGTGCGTGCTTTTCGCGCTCGTGCTGTCTGCCTGTGGGGCTGTTCTGCCCGGTGAAGGTCCGTCTGCGGAGGCCATCATCCGTGGTGCCCAGCCGGATGCCGAGACGGGCGAGAAGAAGGCGGACTACCTCATCATCCCTGTCAATGATCGAATCCTGACCGCCCAGCTGCGCCATGAGCCCAAGGGCCTGCGAGCCACCTTCGGCATGGGCTCGCCCAAGGCTTTCAGCAATCGCATCGGCGTGGGCGACGTTCTGCGTGTCTATCTCTGGGAAGCGGCAGACAACGGCCTCTTCTCGACCACGGAGAACAAGAGCACGGAATTTCCGCCCATGCAGGTGGACCGGCACGGGCGCATCACCATACCCTTCGTGGGCATGATCCGTGCCGCCGGCTACACACCTTTCCAGCTTCAGGAGCGCATCCGCAAGCGCCTGGAAGGCAAGGCCATCTCGCCTCAGGTCATGGTTCTCATCGAGCGCAATGTGGCCAATTCCGTCATCGTCAACGGCGATGTGCGCAAGCCGGGCCGTTATGAGCTCTCCCTGAAGGGGGATCGCATCCTGGATGTCATCGCGGCGGCTGGGGGCGCGGCCACGCCGGCGCGGGAAACCATGGTCAGCCTCGTGCGCAAGGGACGCAAGGGCATCCAGAGCCTCAAGCGCATCATCGACAATCCCTCCGAGAACATCTATGTGCGCCCTGGCGATCAGATCTATCTTTCCCACAATCCGCAAACGTTCACGGCCTTTGGTGCCGTGAGCAAGAAGGGCGAGTATCCCTTCGACAGTGATCGTGTCAGCCTGCTCGAGGCCGTGGCCCGGGCTGGTGGTCTGCTGGACAATCGGGCCAATGCCGGTGGTGTGTTCCTCTTCCGCTACGAGAGGAACAAGATTCTGCGCGATGCCGGCTATGATCCGGCTGAGCTCCATGAATCGGGGGTAACACCCACGATCTATGTGCTGGACATGCGCAAGCCCCGAGCCTTCTTCATGGCCCAGGCCTTCATGATGCATGACAACGACGTGATCTACGTGGCCAATTCCGTGGGCACGGAGCTTGAGAAGTTCCTGCGTCTGCTTAATCTGGGCACGGCCACCATACGCAGCTCGGTCTCCACGGTGAATGTCCTTGGCGGCGACTAACCTTGGGCCGCATGAGAAGGCGCTGACGATAGCGGCGATGGTGATGGTGAAGAAGACGCTGATGAG
>CAZNLW010000041.1:0-15017 GCA_964574205.1 uncultured Rhizobiaceae bacterium
TTATCCAAACCAGCCACACCAAAATCCGTGGTCGGAGCGGGGGGCGTCCGTGCATCTGGAGAGGGATCATCGGCGGATCTGGCGTCTGGCACTCGCATCATTCAGCCTCGTCCTCATCGCGACGGTGCTGTTCAGCGAGATGCTTGTCTCCTCGGGTGTGAACCGCATCATGCAGATCGCGGCCGAACGCCGTGTGGAGGACTGGCTGCGCCATCTGCGCCAGGATCACCCGAAGGTCATGAAGGCCCTGCAAGGCGGTCACCTGCCCCGCTCCCTGCAGGCCAAGCTGCGGCGGGAAGCCACGCATCATGGCCTCACCAGCTTCCGCCTCATGGGCCGGAACGGCCATGTGGTGGCCCGGCTTGATGATGGCGAGAGCGTCTCCTTCCATTCCGATGAGGCCTCGCTGCGACTTCCCGATCACCTCCAGTCGTTCGACGCGGCCAGCAGTGCCGGGATTCCCGCACCTTTCGCCTCTCGTACCGGCAAGGGGGAAAAGGCGCATGATCATGTGGTTCTCGTATTGCCGGTCCAGGCGCCGGGCGGCGATGTCGTCGGGCGGCTGGAAGCGCATGTGGACGTGAGGCCCCTGCATGATTCCATCGAGCATTGGGTGCAGTCCATCGTCTTCATTTCCGGCCTTTCCGTGCTGCTGGTGACGGGCATTGCCGGGTGGGTGTTCCGCGCCATCCAGCGTGACAGCCAGCGCCATCTCGTGCGGCTCGCCAGGCACGACGAGCTGACCGGACTGCCCAACCGGCGTCACTGTCTGGAGGACCTCGCTCGCTGGCTGGACAGCAACGAGCGCAGGAGCACCCGGTTCGTCTTCATGTTGCTGGACATGGAGAATTTCGACCGCATCGCCAGCATTCACGGGCACCTTGCGGCCGAGCGTCTGCTGCAGGCCACGGCCACCCGTCTGCGGGAGAGTGTCACGGATCAGATGCGAATCTACCGGTTTGATTCGGACAATTTCGCTCTCCTCGCGCCCTTTACCAGCCGCAGGGACATTCTTGCCTTCGGCGAGCGCCTGCTGGCTGTCGTGCGCCGCCCGTTGCCCGCGCCAGGCGGTGTGCTTCATCCTGCCGCCTCCCTGGGGGCGGTGATCGTGCCGGACGATGCCGATTCCGTGGAGCAGATCGTGCGCCGGGCCACGCTGGTATGCTGGGCAGCCATGCGCGAGGGTGGCAATCGCATGATCTTCTATCATCCGCAGATCGAGGAGGTGCAACGGCGTGACGGACATCTCGAACGTCTCGTGAAGTCGGCCCTGCGCGACCATCGACTGGAGATGCATTTCCAGCCGCTCATGCGTCTTGCGGATTTCCGCCTCTACGGCTTCGAGGCCCTGTTGCGCATGCGCGACGAGGCCGGCGAGCTCATCAGCCCGGAGGAATTCATCCCCATTGCCGAAGAATACGGCATGATGGAAGAGTTCGGCGCCTTTGCCCTGCGCGAGAGCTGCCGTGTGGCCGCTGCCTGGCCGCGTCATCTCACCGTTGCCGTCAATCTCTCGCCCCTGCAGTTCGAGACCGGCACGCTCGTGGCCCTGGTCAAGGATGCTCTTGCCCTTTCCGGTCTTGAACCGGAACGGCTGGAGCTGGAGGTAACCGAGAGCCTGATGCTGGAGGACAGTGCCCGGGTCCTGGAGCAGCTGCAGGCGCTGAAGCACATGGGGGTGCGCATCGTTCTGGACGATTTCGGCACGGGCTACTCCTCGCTCAGCTACCTTTGGCGCTTTCCCTTCGACAAGATCAAGATCGATCGTTCCTTCGTCTCCGCGCTCAAGACCCATCCCGACGTGCGCACGGTGCTGCGCGCCACGCTGGCCATGGCCAAAGGCATGCGTCTGCCTGTCACGGCCGAGGGCATCGAATACGAAGACCAGGCCCACTGGCTGCGCGCGCATGGCTGCGATCTCGGTCAGGGCTGGCTGTTTGGCCGTCCGCAGCCGGCGGAGGCGGTGGCCTCCGTCATCCTGGCCGATCGTGCCAGGGGCGAACGCATGGCGGCCCCGACGTCCGCTTCGGAGACGGACAACCCGACCGTGGCCGCATCCGGTCTCTCGCCGGTGCCGCGGGCGGCCTCCGCATGATGCCGGAGCCTACCGCACGGCCCCTTTTCCCAGAAGCTTCGGGAACAGCATGAGGAAGGCGATGACCGGATGTCGCCGTTGCCAGGGGGACAGATCGACCCTCATGCCCGTGTGTCTCTCGATCTTCCAGGCCAGGTAATCCGCGCCGCCGGCGAAGGTGAAGGCCGCCTTCAGAAGCCGCAGGACCGACCAGCCCTTGCCGGCCAGGCGCACGGCCGGCCACCAGCGACGGATGGGAACCATGCGGCCCTCTTCGGCCAGCAATGTGCACAGGTGCAGCATGTGGGTCCGGTGGCGTTGCACGATCAGACGGGCACGCTCTGGCCCTTCCACGCGCAGCTCGCTGCCATAGGTGGCCACCAGTGCCCGCTGCCAGCAGCGGAGGCAGTCTTCCTCGCCGGCCTCGGGCGCAGCGCCCAGGCCCTTGCCCATGCCGCACATGGTGCGCACGGCCGTGGCCAGGGCGGCTATCACATCCCGCCGAACCGTTGCGTCTCTCACCCAGACCAGTCGCACCGGTTGCGAGAAGCGTGCCCAGAAGTAGGGGTTGCGCACATCCCGTTTCATCCATCGCGTGAACTGATGCAGCGGCAGGCAGGCATACTTGGCACGCCAGCGCTGTCCATCGTTGTCCACGAGCTCCAGATAATGCACGTTGGGCGGCACCAGCCGGCATCCCCATTGCAGCAACCGCGAATCGCTCACGGCCCGAAAGTCTGCCGTCAGCACATAGAGGTCCACCAGGGTTTCGGCCGGATCGGCCTCGCGCAACGCCGAACCATAGGCCAGAACGGCCAGCACGCCGCCTCCGCGCATGTGTCGCTGACGCGCCGCCTCTGCCAGCCGAGAGACCACATCCGGGACCGGCTCGGCCACCTGCCGGGCCAGAAAGGCTTCCAGCGTCTCCCTCACGGGCGCGTATCCATCAGCATTTCGGGACATGAATGGATGATCGGGTGACCAGTTTCCTTCAACCGCCCCGGATATACGTGAACCGGGGGCCGATCTCCACCCGCAGGGGCGCCGCCGCCGGCGGCATGACTTGTTCGCCGTCAAGGATGAACGGTGCAGTGGTGGCAATCTCCAGCCTGTCGGCATGCAGCAGGCGGATGCTTTCCGGCCACGTTCGTCCTTTTTTCCGCCCCCAGAGCAGGACAGGCAGCCAGCGCACCAGCGACGGCGGCGGATGCGCGAATACTCCCACTTTCAGTTTCTCCGTACCACCGGGGAGAAAGGGACGGGCGCCAAAGACCAGCTTCTCCAGCGTGGTGGCGAGCACGGCCACGTGCAGCCCGTCACTTGTCAGCTGCCCATCGGCTCGCACCGTCATGGGCGCGGGCCGGTCCAGCCGATCCTCGTCTTCCGGATCGGCGGGGCCACCCAGGATGGCCCTGCCGGCGGCCGCCGCCAGCGTGAGGGCCGGGGCCAGCCAGTCGCCGCGCACACCCTTGCGGTTGAACCGTTCCTGGCAGAACAGGGTGCCGCGCGCAATGGCGCCACCGCCCAGGAACATGCCGTGAAGAGGCTGCCCCGAGGCGGGGTTGGCCAGACGCAGGGTGGGGCGGGCTACCGTTTCGAGGCTCCCTTCCTCCGTCCAGCGGCGGGACAGGATGAAATCGCGCTGGTCCCTGATGTCGCGTTGGCGAAAACCCAGATCGGCCGCCGTCATGTTGGTGCTGCCGTGGGGCAGCAGCACGAGGCGGGGCAGACGTTCCCGTGGCAGGGTCTCGGCCAGCCAGGTCTGGATGGCCTGGATCGTGCCGTCACCGGAGGAGATGAAGAGGGTATGCAGGCCGGATTCCGTCATCTCCCGAAGGGCCGGAAACAGGGACTCGAAGTGCTCCAGCAACACCAGCCGCACGTCTTTCTCGTGGCCGGCCGCGCGCAGGGCCTCGGCCAGTGCCCGTCCCCGCGTGTTGCTGCCCCCGGAAAGGGGATTGATGATCACGCCGGCCCGCTTCATGTTCGCCCTCTCCTGTTGCCAAGCGTTTTTCGGGCCTGGTTCAACGGTGTGCCTTTTCCTCCCCTTCCCTGGCCATCCAGGATACGAGTTCGCCATGGCGGGCGCGAGCAATCAGGGCCTGCGCGATCTGCACCATGTGCACCGCAAGGCTGATGGCCGTCCACCAGGCCACGGCCAGAATGCCCAGGTCCGGCCGTTCCAGAACGGCAAAGAACGTGAGGATCACCAGATTGGGATTGCGCCGCGCCGCAATCTCGCGGAAGAAGGTGTCGAATCGGCGCCAGATATGGATCTCCAGACCCAGAACGGCAATGGCGATGCCTTCGATCAACCGCTGCAGCACATAGCCGGCAACGATCACCCCCAGGGCCAGTGTCCAGGTGCCATCATCCAGGGGCAAGCCATATTTCTCCAGTCCCGACAGCCAGGCCCAGTACCAGAAAGGGGGGTGGATCAGATCGATGCCATGATCGAGGATATCTCCCCATTTGCTGGTCTGCAGGGTGGTGCGGGCCAGCTTTCCGTCCACCGTGTCGAGAAAGGTCATGACCCAGGCCGCGGTCAGCCCCCAGCCGTATTCGCCCTGCCAGAACAGCCAGAAGGCCACGATCACCAGGAGGCCAGAGAGCACCGTGACCATGTTGGGCGTCACCGGTGTCTCGGCCAGCCAGCGGGTGACATGAAAGGCCGGCCAGGGCCACAGCCGCTTGGTGACGAGATCCGTGGCCCCCTTGTAGGTGCCCATGAAGGAGCGCCACTCCACGTCCCGGCGGTTGCGGGCATTCAGGACCAGGGCATAGGGCGCCTCATGCTTGCGCAGCTTCTTCCAGAAGTTCATGCCCAGTTCGCCGGGGCGCCGGACGGTCACGTCCGGCAGGTCCGGCACCGTGCCCTTGCGCAGGTCCTCGGCAATCCGTGCCGCCAGCGAGGCCGGCACCCTGGCGGCAATGGGGCCTTCCGTGTTGTCGGCCAGCAGCACCAGCCGCTTGTGCTGCACGAGCGCCTGCACGAGAGGCGGATCCAGCACCGCGTCACCTCGCACGAGAATCACGCAGGATTCTCCTCTGCCATCTTCAGCCAGGGCCGCCGGATCCCGCACGGCAGCCGGCATGACACCGGCTTTCGCGAACTGCCGTCGCAGCCGCTCTTCCGTGGTGTGCCCCCAGATCCGCTCCCGGCCCTCGCCGACAACGAGCAGCACGCAGTCTTCTGCTCCGTCTTGCGATGTCTCCGTCATGCCTGTTCGTCACTCAACATGGAAACAGAGGGTTCCCCGAATGTGCGGTCCCTGCGGCTGGCCAGGCCGGGAAATCAGGCCAGGGTTTCTGCACGCAGCAGCAATGCCGTGGCGATGAGCCCCAGCACCACGGCCGGCAGCCAGGCCGCCATCCACGGCGGCACCAGCCCCTGCTCGCCTATCGTCATGGCCAGTCCGTCCAGAATGAAATAGCCGAAGCCGATGGCCACGCCCATACCAAAAACGTGGCCGGCCACTCCACCGCGCCGGTAGCGCGCGGCCAGCGGCATGCAGGCGGCCATGACCAGCCAGGCCAGCACGAACAGGCTGATGCGCTTGTGCCACCAGGCTTCATAGACATAGGCCGGGCGAATGCCAAATCCCGCATTGGCAATGAAATAGGACAGATCCGACAGCGTCATTTCCTCCGGATCGCCGGAGCGCGCGCCCGTCGCCGCCATGCGCAGGTTTCCGGAGTAGATGAGTGTATCCAGCTTCTGCGGCCGCACGTTGTCGCGGGCGTAGATGTAGACATCGCGCAGCACCCATCGCCCGTTCACCAGCCTGGCCGTGCGGGCGATGATCTGCTCCAGCAGCAGCCCCTCCTCGTCACGGCGGAAGATGGTCACGTCCTCGAGTGCGGTGGCCTTGCGGTTGGTGCGGCCGGCCCTGAGGATATCGTGGCCCGCGCGCATCCAGATGGGGGCCTTCTCGCCCAGCTGCAGCTTCTTGGTGGCATAATCGCCCACGCCCCAGTCGCGCAGCTCCCGGGCCGTGCGTGGCGTGGCCTGATCGTTGAGCAGGAACTGTGCTGTTCCCAGAGCGATGCCCAGGGGCAGCAGCATCACGAGCAGCTGCAGTGGCGAGACGCCGGCGGCCCAGATGGCCACGATCTCGTTGCGATATCCCAGCTCCACGAGCGTGAGGAGGACGGCAAGCAACACGCTCAGGTTCCAGAAGGTGGCGGCCACCTGCGGCAATCGCAGACCGGCATAGCGCAGCACCACCCATGGATCGCCCTCGCCATAGGCGAGGATGTCATCAAGGTTGGTGAGCACGTCCAGGGTCAGGACGAACAAGCCGATCCCGAGCAGGATCACCACGAACCGCATCAGAATCATGCGCGTGAGCAGCCGGGCGATCACCGTCATGCCGCACGCCCCTCCCCAGTCGCATCATCGTGTGGCCACAGGCGGGAGACCTTCCGCTTCACGGCACCACCCGCCTGTGCCAGCCGGTCATAGACATGTTCCAGCGGATCGTGCTTCAGGGTGAAGCAGGTGTTCCAGTAGCGAATGCCGGCGAAGAGCACGAGCAGGGCCCAGGGCGTCCAGATGGTGAGCCAGATCGGTGCGCCCGAAACCCGCGAGGCTACTGCGCCCTGCTGGACCACTTCGTGATAGGCCACGAGGATGGCCAGCGCCACACCGAACCGGTAGGCCCGCTGCTGACGACGCTGGCCAATGGCGAACGGCAGCGCCAGGAAAGGCAGCACCGGTATCGTCAGGATGGACACCAGCCGCTTGTGAAATTCCGTATGGAGCTCCGCGATCGTGGCCCGCGGCAGGGGCGTGTCGTAGGTGGCAACGAGCTCCGGAAAGGTGAGCTCGCGCTCGTCCTGTCCGCGGGGGCGGAACACCGCCGCGTTCTTGCGGCCGATGGGGGCTTCCACCCGCTCGAAGAAGCCGGACGAGAAGCGGGGAGGCGGCTTGTCGGTGTCGAACTCGGGCCAGCTGGCCAGTTTCAGGCGGTGGCCATCCTCCAGCACCAGCAGCGGCCGGGGATCATTCTCCTGGGGGACGAGATAGCCGCGTTTGGCCGTTATCGTTTCCGCGCCGCCCTTGCCGCGGTAGTCGAAGAGGAAGATGCGCTGGAAGGTGTTGGTGTCCCGCTGCAGGCGGTCGAGGATGAAGGTGCGCGTGCCGGCCTGCATGAACACGCCCTCCTCGGCGAGATAGAAGACCTCCACGTTGCTCACGGTGTAGAGCAGGGCGCGATAGGCATAGCGGGTGTAGGGCTGCAGCCAGCCGAAGATGTAGACCGCGATCACGGTCAGCAGCAGGGAGAGCATGATGACCGGCATGGCCAGCCGATGCAGGGATATGCCGGCAGCCAGGAAAGCGTCGATCTCGCTGTTGCGCGAGAGACGGTTGAAACCGAACAGAAGGCCGAGAAACAGTGCGGCGGGGATGGCCAGGCCCAGATAGTGCGGCACCAGATAGCCCAGCAGCTCGAAGACCACAGACAGCGAGTTCTGCTTGCCCAGCGTCTTGTCCAGAATGCGCACCATGCGCTCGGACAGCAGCACCAGCAGGCCGATGCCCAGCGAAACGAACAGAGGCCGCGAAATCTGCTGCAAGATGTAGCGGTCGACGATCTTCATGTGCTCATCCATCCTGCCCGGGGCCGAAGCCCCTTCGCGCGTCCTTTGCCAACATCGGGGATAGCCCCCGCGCATGCCGGGGACAAGGGCCTTTTGCCCCTTCATCATGCGCCTGTCCGCCGCGCGCGCAGGCTCAGCCCTCGTGCAGCGCCAGCCGCTCGCGCACGCGCATGCGGCCGTCCGTTCCCAGCTCGCGGCGTTCCACCGTCAGCAGCCATTGTCCCCGGCGGCGCCCGATCTCCAGCAGCTGCCAGCCTGCCGGGGGGCGGCGTGCCTGATCCCGTGTCATGGAGGCCGAGGGCGCGCCCAGCAAATGCACGGGGCCCGTGGTGCTTTCCAGCACATCGTGCGACCACCAGTGATTGTGTCCGAAGAGCACGGCTTCCGCTCCTTCCTGGCGCAGGACAGCGGCAAGAGCATCGGCGTCCTTCAGGGCCTTGCGCGGTTTCGAGGCGAGTTCGAACAGCGGCGGATGGTGCACGAGCACGAGGCGAAACAGGCCCTTTTCCCGACTGTCCGCCAGCAGGCGGGCGAGCCGGTCCCGCTGGTCCTCGCCGAGATGTCCGGATGCTTCTGTCCATGGTGCCGGATAGCTGGAATCGAGCCCGATGACCGCCACGTTGCGCACATAGCGCACGAACGGAAAGGTGCCCGGTTCCACCTGGCTGTCGGAGCCGGCCATCCAGGGATGCAGGCGTGCAAGCCCCGCCTGTGTGGCATCCGCCACGTAGTGATCATGATTGCCGGGCACGAGAGTCAGGTCTCCGGGGGAGCCTGCCCGGGTCAGCCATTTCTCGGCGGCGGCAAATTCCGCCCGTGTGGCAATGTTCACCACATCTCCCGTCAGCACGATGTGGTCGGGCATGGCGGCGCGGATGTCGGCCAGCACCTTTTCCAGACAGGCCGGCCGATGCCGGCGATGTCGTTTCAGCATCCAGGACAGGAAACCGAGGATGCGCTTGCCGAACAGTTCGGAAAGCTGCACGCCGGCGAGGGGCAGATGCGGATCAGTGAGATGGGCGATGCGAACCATGGGCGAATCCGGCAATCTTGGGCAAATCGGCCTTGAGCTGCAGCCATGGACCGAGGAATGATTGACGTGGCAGGCGAAAAGGTGCAAACGGGCGCGAAAGTGATGGATGAAGCCATCCTGCAACCACCACCGCCTTCATCCGGCCGGGTGGATGAGGCGGCAGATCCTGCGGCTTTCCTAGCAAAGGATGCCGAACCGTGAAAGTGCTCATTCTGGCAGCCGGCCAGGGGCGGCGTCTGCTGCCGCTGACGGCCGAGATCCCCAAGGCCCTGCTCGACATCGGCGGCCAGACGCTCATCGGCCGCCAGATCGATGCCTTTGCCGCCCATGGCATCGACGATTTCGTCGTCGTTACCGGCTTTGCCGCCGACAAGATGGAGGAAGCACTGGATCGTATCGCCCGCCGCGACCATGTGGCCATCCGCACCGTGTACAATCCCTTCTATGCGGTGAGCGACAATCTCGCCAGCTGCTGGATGGCACGGCACGCGATGGACGGGGACTTCATCCAGGTGAATGGTGACAACGTCTTTCATCCCGATCTGGTGGCCGCGCTTCTCCATGCGGAAGGGGCCGAGGTGACGGTGGCCATCAACCGCAAGGATTCCTACGACGATGACGACATGAAGGTGATCCTGGAGGGGAACCGGCTCACCGAGATCGGCAAGACCCTGCCTCTGGAAGCCGTGAATGCCGAAGCCACGGGTTTCTACATCTTTCGCGGCGAGGGCCCCCGACTCTACCGGGAGACGCTGGAGGAGATGATGCGCGAGCCGGCTGCCCTGCGACAATGGTTTCCGGCTGCCATCGGCCGTCTGGCACGGCGCATTCCGGTCGGCATCATCGACCTGACCGGCCACACCTGGTGCGAGGTGGACTTTCCGAGCGATCTCACCGAGGCCCGACGCCTTGTCGCCCAATGGGATGCGGCCGGCGCCATGAAACTGCCATCTGGCCCCACGCTCCTGCGTTCCTGACCGGGGCTGGCGTGCTGGGCAGGCGGATTCAGCCGGCAAGCAGCAGGCGGATGGCCTCGTCGCGCCCGAAGAGGTAGAGCAGGTGGCGCAGGGCCTCGCCGCGTGGGGTGGCGAGATCCGGATCCCGGGCGACGACGAGGCGGGCGTCGTCACGAGCGGCCAGCAGCAGCTCCTCGTGAAGGGCAAGGTCGGCGAAGGTGAAACGGGGCAGTCCGGCCTGCTTTTCGCCCAGCAGGTCGCCGGCGCCGCGCAGGCGCAGGTCGGCCTCGGCAATGGCGAAGCCGTCATCGGTCTCGCGCATGATGCGCAGGCGTTCCCGTGCCGTGGCCGAAAGGGGCTCGCGGTAGAGCAGCAGGCAATAGGACTCGCGGTTGCCGCGGCCGACGCGGCCACGCAGCTGGTGCAGCTGGGCGAGGCCGAAACGCTCGGCATTCTCGATGATCATGATGGTGGCCTCGGGCACGTCCACGCCCACCTCGATGACGGTGGTGGCCACCAGAACGGCAATGCGTCCGGCGCGGAAATCGGCCATGACGGCATCGCGGGCCTCGCCCTTCATGCGGCCGTGCACAAGGCCGACGCGACCGGGCAGATGCTCGTCGAGCATGGCAAAGCGCTCTTCTGCCGCGGTGTGGGGCAGGGCGCCGGAATCCTCCACCAGCGGACAGACCCAGTAGACGCGGGCGCCCTGATCCACGGCGGTCTTCAGCCGATCCACCACCTCGGAAAGGCGGGTGAGTGGAATGACGGAGGTCTTCACCGGCTTGCGGCCGGCAGGACGCGCGGTGATGCGGGAAACGTCAAGATCGCCATAGGCCGTGAGGGCGAGGGTGCGGGGGATGGGGGTGGCGGTCATGACCAGCAGGTCGGTGCCATGGCCCTTGGCCTGCAGGGCCAGGCGCTGGCGCACGCCGAAGCGGTGCTGCTCGTCCACCACCACAAGGCCCAGGTCGCGGAAGGTGACGTCCTCCTGAAACAGGGCGTGGGTGCCGATGGCAATGTGGGCCATGCCCGAGGCCAGCGCGCGCAGCTTCTCCTGTCGCTGGCGGCCGGTGTCGCGACCGGTGAGAAGAACGGCCTTGAGCCCTGCTCTGGCGGCAAGGGGGGCGATGGTGGCATGATGCTGGCGGGCGAGAATGTCGGAAGGGGCCATGAGGGCGGACTGGGCGCCGGCCTCTGCCGCAGCGGCCATGGCCAGCAGGGCAACCACCGTCTTGCCGCTGCCGACATCGCCCTGCAGCAGGCGCAGCATGCGCTGCGGCGCGGCCATGTCGGCGAGGATTTCATCCAACGCCTTTCGCTGGGCTTGGGTGAGAGAAAAGGGCAGGGCCGCCTCGATGGCGGTTCGATGGCGGCCGTCGCCGGCAAGACTGCGACCGCGGCCCTTGCGCATGTGATGACGCACGAGGGCCAGGGCCAGCTGGCTGGCCAGCAGCTCGTCATAGGCCAGGCGCATGCGCAGCGGCGAATCCGGCGCCAGGTCTTCTGCCTGTTGTGGCCGGTGCAGGCGGATGAGCGCCTCGTGAAAGGCCGGCCAGCCGCGTGTCTTCACCATTGCGGGATCCTGCCACTCCGGCAGGGAGGGCAGGCTGGTCAGCGCCTGACCGATGATACGGGCCAGCACCTTCTGTGAAAGGCCAGCGGTGAGGGGATAGGTGGGTTCCAGGCGCGGCAGGCCAGCGAATTCCTCCGGCGGCACCACGTGATCCGGATGCGGCATCTGGGGCTGGTTGCGAAACCACTCGATGCGTCCCGACATGTAGCGCTCCTCGCCTTCGGGGAGGATCTGGCGGATCCAGTCGGGCCGCGGGTGGAAATAGACGAGGGTAAGGATGCCGGTGCCATCGGTGACCTCCACCCGCCAGGGGCTGCGGCTGCCGGGCGCGGGGGGCAGATGGCGAAGGATGCGGGCCTTCACCGTGACCACGCCCTCGGGCGGCAGTTCGGCAATCCTCGGCATGAATCCGCGGTCGACGAGACCGGTCGGGACATGGAAGATCAGGTCCTTCACCCGCACGTCCTCGGGGCTGTCCCGGCCCAGAAGCCGGGCCAGGCTTTCGGCTACCCGCGGCCCCACGCCGGGCAGCGAGGTAACGGAGGCGAACAGCGGATCGAGAGTGGCCGGGCGCATGGACTCCCTTTTCGTGATTCCGAGCCCGTGATGTTGCCGGGCCAGTTTGCGCTGGGCGACCTTGTGCCGTTTCAGAGCCAGTAGGCTCTGGCGAAATACCACAGGGTGATGAGCACGGCGAGGGTGCCGATGATCGCGCGCAGGATGTTCGCGGGCATGCGGCCCACAAGGCGGCCACCCAGCCAGCCGCCGGGAAGGGCACCGGATATGCCGGCCAGGGCCGCGGCCGGATGCACCTTGCCGGCAACGAGAAAGGTGGTGACGGCGGTGATGCTGATGAAGGTGGAGGCCACGTTCTTGAGCATGTTGGCCGTACGCACGTCATGGCGATCGAAGGCCACATGCACGGCCATGAGCAGCACGCCGACACCGGCCCCGAAATAGCCACCATAGACGGAAAAGAGGTATTCCATGAGCCGTGCCAGACCGGCATGGGCGCGGGCCGGCAGCAGCCGACGCAGGCCACCGCCCACGGCGCGGGAAAAGATGAAGATGAGGGTGCCGGTGAGCAGCAGCCAGGGGACAATCAGCACGAAGGCGCGATCGGAGGTGAGCAGCAGCAACAGAGCGCCCGTGAGCCCGCCGGCCAGGGGGATGAGAAAGCGGCCCTCTCGCACGGCGGTTCCGGCTCCGAGATGCCACTGGGCGATCATGGAAGCGGCATAACCGGGCATGAGGGCGGCACTGCTGGTGGCATTGGCCACGGTGGGAGGCAGGCCGACGGCCAGCATGGCCGGAAAGGAGAAGAAGGTGCCGCCGCCGGCCAGGGCATTGGCCAGGCCCGCGGCCAGACAGGCGAGAAAGACGAGGGCAAGATCGGCAGGACTCATGCCGGGCGCTCTCCTGGCTGTCTGTCCGCCGGTGTCGCTGCGCGATGTTGCGCGGATCCCGCAAGGGTCATCGACAGGCCGTTCGGACACGGATGAAATTGCGGCCATTCGGCCATGGCCCCCGGTCGTCGTTTCGGGCATCGGTCCGCCCCCAGGGGGCAGATCGCGATGGTGTCAGACCGTATGCACCGGATAGCTGTTTTCCATCTGCTGGCGAAGCAGGGCTAGGGCGGTGCGCACGGCGGCCGTGCGCACGTTGCCGCGGCCGATGTCGCCATATTCCATGCGCAGGGCGATGGTTTCCCCGTCACGGGCGGCAGCGGCGAAATGCACCAGGCCCACGGGCTTTTCCGGCGTGCCGCCGCCGGGACCGGCGATGCCGGTGATGGCGACGGCGAGATCGGCGCGGGAGCGCGCAAGCGCCCCTTCCGCCATGGCGCGGGCCACCTGCTCGGAGACGGCGCCATGGGTGGCGATGAGCGCGCCAGGCACGCCCAGAAGCTCCTCCTTGGCGGCGTTGGAATAGGTCACGAAACCGCGCTCGAAAACGGTGGAGGCACCGGCCACGGCAGTAAGCGCGCCGGCCAGCAGGCCGCCGGTGCAGCTTTCCGCGACGGCAATCATGAGGCCGCTTTCGCGGGCCATGTCCAGGGTTTCCTTCACCTCGATGACGAGTTCGCGGTCGAATTCGATCATGTCGTGATCCCTCCCCCAGTGCGGCGGCTCGGCGGACGCGGGCTCGGTGAGCTGGTTGCTCGTGTCCCTGCCCGGGGGACACGTTGCACCATGCGGTGTTCGGTGGCAAGAATGCGGCCATTGCAAGAAAGTCTCACTGACTGTCGCGGCCGACGGGCGGATCTGAATGGGGCAGGAAGCGGGGCAGGAGGGAGGAAGCACCGGATGCATGACGACGGGCACAAGGGCAGGGGGGAGAGAGGCGAAGGATACGGAGCGGAGACAGCCTTTGCACCTGCATGGGCAGAGGCGACGCGGGCGGTGCGGTCCGGTCTGTGTCGCAGCCCGCACGGGGAGACGGCGGAGGCGCTCTATCTCACGTCCGGCTTCGTCTACGAAACTGCCGAGGAGGCGGCCGCGCGCTTTGCCGGCGAGGCGGAGGGCTATGTCTATTCCCGCTATGCCAATCCCACCGTGGCCATGTTCGAGCAGCGGCTGGCGGCACTTGAAGACGCGGAAGCCTGCATGGCCACGGCTTCCGGCATGGCGGCGCTGTTCGGCGTGCTGGCCAGCCAGCTCTCGGCGGGCGATCACGTCGTGGCGGCGCGGCAGCTCTTCGGTTCCTCGCTGCAGGTGATCACGAAGATCCTGCCCCGATTCGGCATTGCGTACACGCTGGTGGACGGGCGCGATCTCGCGGCCTGGGAAGCCGCCATGCGCCCGGAGACGAAGGTTCTGCTGCTGGAATCGCCCACCAATCCGATGCTGGAGGTTCTCGACATCGCGGCCGTGGCGGAGGTGGCGCATGCTCATGGCGCGATGCTGGCAGTGGACAACGTGTTCGCCACGCCGGTGCTGCAGAAGCCGCTGAAGCTGGGGGCGGACATCGTCGTCCACTCCGCCACCAAGCACATTGACGGACAGGGGCGCTGCCTGGGGGGCGCGGTGCTGGGGCGGAAAGACTTCATCACCGAAACACTCATGCCCTTCCTGCGGCACACGGGGCCGGCCCTTTCGCCCTTCAATGCCTGGGTGCTGCTCAAGGGGCTGGAAACCCTGCCCCTGCGGGTGCATCATGCCAGCGAGACGGCGCTGGCCATTGCCAGGTTCCTGGCCGACCGGCTGGGACCGGAGAACGTTCGCTATCCCCATCTGCCCGAACATCCCCGGCATGATCTGGCCGTGCGGCAGATGGCCATGGGCGGCACGCTCGTCTCCTTCCGGCTGCCGGGGGGACGGAAAGAGGCCTTCCGCTTCATGAATGCACTAAGAATCATCGACATTTCCAACAACCTGGGGGATGCCAAGAGCCTGATCACCCACCCGGCGAGCACCACGCACCGCACGGTGGAGGCGGAGGAACGGCAGCGCCAAGGCATCACGGACAATCTGGTGCGTCTTTCCGTGGGGCTCGAGGCGGTATCGGATCTGATCGCCGATCTGGAGCAGGCCTTGGGTGCTCTGGAACCGTAAGCGAATGTGCAGGCAACTTTTCACCCTGTCGCGTCGAACGGGAGTCGAACGTGAAGAAAAGGTTTTTCAGCCTGTTAGCAGGCTGGAAAACCTTCGGAAAAACAAGGGGCTGTCCTGGATAACCTGACAGCTTTCACTGCAACGATTTGTCATTTTGCCATTTTAATGAATATTGGCCAAGAGAAGCGCCAATGGCGATTTTTCGCCATTGGCGCTTCCT
>CAZNLW010000042.1:0-14974 GCA_964574205.1 uncultured Rhizobiaceae bacterium
TCTTCAGCGCCTCGCGCTCGATCTTCAGCTGGATGATCTTGCGATCCAGCTCATCGAGCGCTTCCGGCTTCGATTCCGCCTGCATGCGCAGCCGGGCAGCGGCCTCGTCCAGGAGGTCGATGGCCTTGTCCGGCAGGAAGCGGTCGGAGATATAGCGATTCGACAGCGTCGCTGCCGCCACCGCCGCCGCATCGGTGATGCGCACGCCGTGGTGCGTCTCGTATTTCTCCTTCAATCCGCGCAGGATGGAGATGGTGTCCTCCACACTCGGCTCCTTCACGTAAACGGGCTGGAAGCGCCGCTCCAGGGCCGCATCCTTCTCGATGTATTTCTTGTATTCATCGAGTGTGGTGGCGCCGATCACCCGCAACTCGCCGCGGGCCAGGGCGGGTTTCAGCAGGTTGGAGGCATCCATCGCGCCTTCCGACTTGCCGGCGCCGACGAGGTTGTGAATCTCGTCGATGAAGAGGATGATCTGGCCGTTGGAATTCACCACCTCGTTGATGATGGCCTTCAGCCGCTCCTCGAACTCGCCGCGATACTTCGCGCCGGCGATGAGCGCACCCATGTCCAGCGCCAGGATGCGCTTGTCTTTCAGGGAATCGGGCACGTCGCCGTTGACGATGCGCTGCGCCAGCCCCTCGACGATGGCGGTCTTGCCCACGCCCGGCTCGCCGATGAGCACGGGGTTGTTCTTGGTGCGGCGGGAAAGGATCTGGATGGTGCGGCGGATTTCCTCGTCACGGCCGATCACCGGATCCAGCTTGCCTTCACGCGCCTTTTCCGTGAGGTCGATGGTGTATTTCTTGAGCGCCTCGTAGCTCTCCTCGGCAGAGGCGGAATCCGCCGTGCGGCCACCACGCAGCTCGTCAATGGCCTTGTTCAGCGAGGTGGGGGTGACCCCCGCCTTCTTGAGTGCCTCGGCAGCCTTCGAGGGCTCGATGATGAGCGCATGCAGCAGCCGCTCCACGGTCACGAACGAATCGCCGGCCTTGCTTGCCAGTTCCTCCGCGGTGGCGAACACGCGCGCCGTCTCTGGCGCCAGATACAGCTGACCGGCGCCCGCACCTTCCACTTTCGGCAGCGTCTTCAGGGCGGCTTCCACCTCCATGCGCGCGATCTTGGGATCACCACCGGCCGCGGAGATGAGGCGCGCCGCCATGCCCTGATCATCGTCCAGCAGCACCTTCAGCAGATGCATGGGCGTGAACTGCTGATGGCCTTCGCGCAGGGCCAGGGTCTGCGCCGACTGCACGAAGCCTTTCGCCCGATCGGTATATTTCTCCAGGTTCATCGTGTCTCTTCTCCCGTTGCAGACCACATCCCCTTGACGGCCCGAACGATCAGGCGGCACCGTCACTAGCGGGATGCGTCCATGTGTTCACGGTCTGTATCGTTCCCTTGCAGGATCGCACCGCCTTGCAGTTGCCCCTCCGCGGCGATGCGCAGCATTGCCTAAGAGGGATATAGTGTGCAGAAAGGCGCTCACAAGTCCGGGCTTTTCGAAAAGGGAACGCAGGGCGCATGAGCGACATGAGCGAGATGCCGCACATCGAATCCATCTGGTACTGGCCGGTGAAGGGACTTTCCGGCCAGCGCATTGAGGAAACCGACATCCGCGCACATCAGCCCCTGCCACATGACCGCCGCTGGGCCATCGAACGCGGCAGCCGCGTCTTCGATCCGCTCAATCCCCGTCACATTCCCAAGGGCAAGTTCCTGCAGCTGGTCAACACCGCCCGCCTGGCAGCGCTGGAAACGCGATACGATCCCGAGACGGCCACTCTCACCCTCCTGCGCAAGGGCGAGCCCGTGGCCCGTGGCCGCCTCACGGAACCGGCCGGTCGCGCCATCATCGAGCAGTTTCTCGCCGCCTGGCTGAAGGACGAAATCCCGGGGCCGCCGCGTGTGGTGGGCGCCGGCGAGCATCATTTCTTCGACGTGCCCCAGCCCTACCTCTCACTCATCAACCTGGAAAGCGTGAAAGACCTGGAGCGCGTCATCGGCAAGCCCATCGACCCGCGCCGCTTCCGGGCCAACATCTACATTGCCGGCCTGCCTGCCTGGGCCGAGTTCGAATGGCTGGGCAGGGAGATCTGCGTGAACGGCAAGCCGCTCTTCGTGGCCCGTGAGCGCATCGGCCGCTGCATCGCCACCGGCGTGGATCCGGACACCGGCGAGCGCGACATGAACATTCCCCGCACCATGCTGGATGTCTTCGGCCACAAGGACTGCGGCCTCTATCTGGAGCCCGTGGCCGATGGCCACATCGCGGTAGGCGATGCCGTTGCACCCTGCACCTGACCGCGCCATGATCGGCCGTGGCCAGGGCAGGTGGCAAAGGCCGCTCCCGCCCCGGCCAGAGGAGAAGGATCAGGAAACCATGATGCGCCTGCCTGCCATGATCATAGCCCTGAGCCTGGCGTTCGTGCTTGCCGGATGCGGTGCCCGCGGCAAACCGGAGCCCCCACCTGGCGCCAGCCCCCCGGATCCCGACCGCGCGATCGTGCTCGATCCGCTGGTGAAAGGGCCCGATTCCCCTGCCACGGCCACAAGATGAGAAACGCAAGGCTCTCGATCCCCGGTCATGCCGGAAAGCCTTGACGGGCATGCTCAGCCTCGGGCACAACCGCCCCGTCCGGATGGTCCCACCCAGCAGCCGGAGCCGGTCTCCATGCATCACTTCGAGTACCGTGACGGCATCCTGCATGCCGAGGACGTGCCCCTGCCCGCCATTGCCAAATCCGTGGGCACGCCGGTCTATGTCTATTCCGCCGCCACCATTACCCGGCACTATCGCGTGTTCGCCGAGGCCTTTGCCGGCGATCCGCATCTCGTCTGCTATGCCGTGAAGGCCAATTCCAACCAGGCCGTGCTCAGGCTGCTGGCCGACCTTGGCGCCGGCTTCGACATCGTCTCCGGTGGTGAGCTGGCGCGCCTGCAGGCCCTGGGGGTGGCAGGCGAGCGCATCGTCTTCTCCGGCGTCGGCAAGACGGAGGAGGAGATGCGTGCTGCTCTCGAGGCAGGCATCCGCTGCTTCAATGTGGAATCGGAACCGGAGCTTGTGCGCCTGTCTGCCGTGGCCGAGGGCATGGGCCGCAAGGCACCGGTCTCCATCCGTGTCAATCCGGACGTGGATGCCGGTACCCACGAGAAGATCAGCACCGGTCGCAGGGCGGACAAGTTCGGCATCGCCTGGCTGAAGGCCCGCGAGGTCTATGCCCGCGCCGCTGCCCTTCCGGGAATCACGGTATGCGGAGTGGATATGCACATCGGCAGCCAGATCACCGATCTGGCGCCTTTCGAACGCGCCTTCACCCTGCTGGCGGAACTGGTGGAGATCCTGCGCCGCGACGGACACGACATCCGTCACGTGGACCTGGGCGGCGGCCTCGGCGTGCCCTATCACGGTGATACCGACATCCCGCCCCATCCGCGCGATTATGCTGCCATGGTGCGCCGGGTGCTGGGGCACCTGAACGTTGAATACCTCATGGAGCCGGGCCGCCTCATCGTGGGCAATGCCGGCATTCTGCTGGGCCGCGTGCTCTATGTGAAGGAGCAGGACGGCAAGACATTCGTCATCACCGACATCGGCATGAACGACCTTATCCGGCCCACGCTCTACGAGGCTTTCCACCACATCCTGCCGGTGCGCGAGCCGGCTGCGGATGCCCCCCGGCGGGCAGTGGACGTGGTCGGCCCCGTATGCGAGACCGGTGATTACGTGGCCCGCAACCGCCCCATGCCGCCCTTGCGGGAAGGCGACCTCCTCGCCGTGATGACCGCCGGGGCCTATGGTGCCGTGCAGGCTTCCACCTACAACACCCGCCCCCTGGTGCCGGAGGTGATGGTGCAGGGCCGTGAGATGGCAATCGTGCGGCCGCGCCTGTCCGCGGAAGACCTCATCCGCCTCGATTGCCTCGCTCCCTGGCAGAAAACATGACCACGGCCATCTGCCGGCAATGGGTTTCCCACCCCACCTATGCGCTCATCTTCTGCGCCACCAGCATGTAGTTGACATCCATGTCCCTGGGCGCCTTCAGCCACCTGCCGGTAAAGGGATTGTAGGCCACGCCTGTCTCGTCCAGGGTCTCAAGACCGGCTTCTTTCAGCCAGCCCTTCAGCTCTTCGGGCGTGATGAACTTCTCCCACTGGTGCGTGCCCCTGGGCAGCCAGCCCAGCACGTATTCCGCACCGATGATGGCAAGGGCAAAGGCCTTCAGCGTACGATTGATGGTGGCGCAGAACATCAGGCCCTCTGGCCGCACCAGCCCGGCACAGGTGCGAATGAAACCGGCCGGATCGTTCACGTGTTCGAGCACCTCCAGATTGAGCACCACGTCGAAGGTCTCGCCCGCTTCGGCCAGCGCCTCCGCCGTGCTCACGCGATAGTCGATCTCCATGCCGCTCTCCATGGCATGGGCCAGGGCCGTCTTGATGTTCTTCTCGGAAGGATCGATGCCCGTCACCTTCGCCCCCAGACGTGCCAGCGGCTCGGAGATGAGCCCGCCCCCGCAGCCCACGTCCAGCAGGCGGATGCCGGCAAGCGGCTTCTCCGCCTTCGGATCCAGGCCGAAGGCGGCCGTCACGTGATCACGGATGTATTGAAGCCGCACCGGATTGAAGGCATGCAGCACGGCGAACTTGCCGTCCGGCTTCCACCATTCCGCCGCCATGGCGGAGAACTTCTCCACCTCCGCCGGATCCAGCGAGGGGGTTCCGGGCGGCGGTGCGCCGGCCGCATCCTGATCCTGCCTGTCCGTGCCTGTCCCGACCATGGCCTGCCCTGTGTGCTTGACCGGACGCATGCCCGATGGCACACGGCCGGCGCCTGTCTTTCCTGCCGCCTGCATAGCGCGCCGGTCGCGGTGCTTGCAACGGCCTGTGCATTATTGCACAACCCCGCCGCGGCGGCTATGAGTAGCCGCGTTCATGCCCGCGCGGAGCTGGAGAAGGGATCGGGGTCGCAGCGCAGCGCAGCGCCGCACCAGCCGGCCCGGCCCCGCCGTGTGGCAAGGGCAGCGTGTCTGCGATGGGAGCAGCAACAGCACTGGGTTTTGCGCCATGAGCCGGCTGGTGATGAAGTTCGGTGGCACGTCGGTGGCGGATCTCGACCGCATTCGCAATGTGGCCCGCCATGTGAAGCGCGAGGTGGAGGCCGGCCACCAGGTCTCCGTGGTGGTCTCGGCCATGGCCGGCAAGACCAACGAGCTGGTGGCCTGGTGCGAGCAGATCTCGCCCCTGTATGATGCGCGTGAATACGATGCGGTTGTTGCATCCGGCGAGCAGGTCACCTCGGGCCTGCTGGCGCTTACCCTGCAGGAGATGGGCATTCCGGCACGCTCCTGGCAGGGCTGGCAGGTGCCGGTGAAGACCGATGGCATGCACGCGGCCGCCCGCATTCTTGACATTCCTCCGGACAATCTGGAGGCGGCGCTGGAGCGCGGCATGGTCAACGTCATTGCCGGCTTTCAGGGCATCGGGCCGGACGGCCGCATCACCACCCTCGGCCGCGGCGGTTCGGACACTTCCGCCGTGGCCGTGGCGGCGGCGCTCGGCGCACGCTGCGACATCTACACGGACGTGGATGGCGTCTACACCACCGATCCGCGCATCGTGCCGAGGGCAAGACGAATCGGGCGCATTTCCTACGAGGAGATGCTGGAGCTCGCAAGCCTTGGCGCCAAGGTGCTGCAGACCCGCTCCGTGGAGCTGGCCATGGTCCACAAGGTGCCTTTGCGCGTGCGCTCCAGCTTCGACGATCCGGATTCGCCCTTTCAGGTGACGGCAGACGGGCGCGGACCCGGCACGCTGGTTTGCGAAGAGGACGAGACCATGGAACAGCAGGTCGTGAGCGGCATCGCCTACTCCCGAGACGAGGCCCAGGTGGCCATCCGCAAGGTCAAGGACAAGCCGGGGGTCTCCGCCTCCATCTTCGGGCCGCTGGCTGATGCCGGCATCTCGGTGGACATGATCGTGCAGAATGTCTCGGCAGATGGCGAATTCGCCAACCTCACCTTCACCGTTGCCCGCAAGGACCTGCAACGCGCCCTGAAGGTGCTGGAGGAGAACCGGGAAAACATCGGCTTTCAGGAGATCGCCGCGGCCGACGACGTGGCCAAGGTCTCCATCGTCGGCATCGGCATGCGCAGCCATGCCGGCGTGGCCGCGCGCATGTTCCGCACACTGGCGGAGAAGGGCATCAACATCAAGGCCATCACCACCTCGGAGATCAAGGTTTCCGTGCTCATCGACGAGGCCTATCTGGAACTGGCCATCCGTGCGCTGCATTCGGCCTACGGGCTGGATGCCGCCTGACGCCGGAACAGGCATGACGCGAAAGTCACGCCCATCGTGCCTTTGCCCGACTTGACGCTCGCCGGCAAAGGCCGGCATAACGGCCTTGGCATGCACATCCGCAAGCCACGCATACCACGGCGGAACGCGTCATTGGGGAGCATCCCCACAAGGGGCCATGATCATGATCGCCCTGCAGGCAGCAGACCGGAAGTGTCCTGACAGCACGCAAGTGGCCAAGAACCGCTGCCATGCCGTGACCGGACATGGCGACGGCCGGATTGCGGCCGTATACGCATGGCGAAAAATCCGCACCCAGGAGGGCGCCGGGCAATGACCTTTGCCGCACATGGCCCGCGCGTCCTGCTCCGGCGATTGCGCGAGGTCATGGCGGAGCAGGCGACGGCCCAGGAAAGACTCGACCGCATTGCCCATCTCGTGGCCGCCAATGTGGTGGCGGAGGTGTGCTCCATCTACGTCATGAACGATGACGGCGAGCTGGAGCTCTACGCCACCGAAGGGCTCAGGCCCGAGGCCGTGCATCGCGTGCGGCTGAAACCCGGCGAGGGGCTGGTGGGCACCATTGCGCTCACCGCTGAAACGCTCAATCTTTCCGATGCGCAGGCGCACCCTGCCTTCAAGTATTTCCCCGAGACGGGCGAGGAGATCTACGCCTCCTTCCTCGGCGTGCCCATTCTTCGCGGTGGCCGCGTCACCGGCGTGCTGGTGGTGCAGAACCGCCGTCCGCGCCGCTACACCGAAGAGGAGGAAGAGGCCCTGCAGACCACCGCCATGGTGCTGGCGGAGTTCTTCGCCTCGCCCGAGTTCCGTGCCGAGCAGGAGGCTCGCGGCGAGGAGAAGGTCCGCCGCCTGCACCTGCGTGGCGAGGCGCTCAACCCTGGCGTGGCCCTGGGTCATGTGGTGCTGCACCAGCCGCGCGTGGTGATCCGCAACTTCCTGGCCGAGAATGTCGAGGCCGAGATCGCCCGCCTGCACGCGGCTCTGGAAACCCTGCGCCGGCAGGTGGACCATCTCATCGCCAATCACGGCCTGGCCCCGCAGGGCGAGCATGTGGAGATCTTCGAGACGGTGCGCATGTTCGCCCAGGATCGCGGCTGGATCCGCCGTATAGAGGAGGGCATCCGCCATGGGCTTTCGGCCGAGGCGGCGGTGGAGCGTGTGCAGTCCGACAACCGGGCCCGCATGCTGCGCCAGACGGATCCCTACCTGCGCGAGCGCATGCACGACCTCGACGATCTGGCCAATCGCCTGCTGCGCATCCTCACCGGCCAGACGGGCACCGCCGCCGAAGGCAGGTTGCCGAAGGACGCCGTCATCGTGGCTCGCAACATGGGCCCGGCCGAGCTGCTGGACTATGACCGCAAGGCATTGCGCGGCCTGGTGCTGGAAGAAGGCGGCGCCGGCTCCCATGTGGCGATTGTCGCCCGTGCGCTCGGCATCCCGGTGGTGGCACAGGTGGAATACATCACCGAGCTCGTGGACACGGGCGATGCCATCATCGTGGACGGCCGCACCGGTGAGGTGCATGTGCGTCCCTCCGATGAGATCATCCAGGCCTATGCCGAGAAGGTGCGCCTCTATGCCCGCCGCCAGGCCCGCTTCGCCCGGCTGCGCGACCTGCCGGCGGTAACGCGGGACGGCGTGCGTGTCTCTCTCAACATCAACGCCGGCCTGCTCGTGGACCTGCCGCACCTGAAGGATTCCGGTGCCGACGGCATCGGGCTCTACCGCACCGAGCTGCAATTCATGCTCACACGCACCTTCCCGCGTCGCGAGGAACAGGAACGGCATTACCGACAGGTCTTGGAGGCCGCTGACGGCCGGCCCGTGATCTTCCGCACCCTGGATGTGGGCTCCGACAAGGTGCTGCCCTACTTTCGCACCGAGCGTGAGGAAAACCCGGCCATGGGTTGGCGCGCCATCCGCATGGGGCTGGACAGACCGGGGCTGCTCAAGGTGCAGTTGCGGGCCCTGCTGGCAGCGGCTGCCGGCCAGGTGCTGCACGTGATGTTCCCCATGATTGCGGACATGGGCGAATTTCGGGCCGCCCGGCAGATGGTGCTGGACGAACTCGCCTTCATGCGCCGGGTGGGGCGCGCGGTCCCGAAACGCGTGAAGATCGGCGCCATGCTGGAAGTGCCGGCGCTTGTCTGGCAGCTTGACGCCCTGCTGCGGGAAGCCGATTTCGTCTCGGTTGGCTCCAATGACCTGCATCAGTTTCTCTTTGCCGCCGATCGCGGCCACCCGCGTGTGGCCCACCGCTATGATCCCCTGCATCCGGCCATGGTGCGGCTGCTCGATCAGGTGGCGCGTCAGACCCGCGGGCAGGCCGTGCCGCTCTCGCTGTGTGGCGAGATGGCCGGCAATCCCCTGGATGCCATGATCCTGCTGGGCCTGGGCTTCACGTCTCTTTCCATGGCGCCGGCCGCCGTGGGGCCGGTCAAGGCCATGGTGCGCTCGCTGGACCGCGGCCATCTGGCCCGGCACATCCCCGAGTGGGTGGCTGAAGGCGGCGAATCCCTGCGCGAAAGGGCCGCCGTCTACGCCCGCGAGCATGGTGTGATGCTGCATTCGCGATGAGTGGTGGCCAGTCTCTCGTGCTGTCCATTCACCAATGGGTTACCATTCCCCTTTACCATGGGGGCCGAAGATTTCTCGGACGGCCACTGCCATTTGCGGCCGGTCACCGGTGTCAGTATGCAGGAAACATGAAAACCATGAACACGTCCGGCAGCGACATGCGGGCACGCTTCCGCCCCAAGCCCGATGGCCGCAAGGATCCGGCCGGCGAGGCCGGCTGGTACCTGGAACGCGAGCGCCTGGCCCAGGGCATCACTCTGGAGAAGGCCGGGCAGGATCTCGGCATTCATCCCCATCATCTGGAAGCCATCGAGATGGGTGATCTCTCCGGCCTGCCCCCGCGACGCGAGGCGCTGGAAATGATTGGCGCCTATGCCACCTATCTCGGATTTGATGCCCAGCCGCTGGTGCGCCACTATGCCCAGCTCATGCCGAAGGAGACGGAAGCCAGGTGGTTCTCCTCCGCCCGCATCATCCGCTTTCCGCTCATCGAGCGCCTGCGCGGCGTCCCGCAGGGTGCCGGCGGCATCGTCACCAGCGTGCTGGCCGCCGTGCTGCTTTTTGGCGGCGTGGTCTGGGCGCTGTTGCCGGAAGAGGAGCCCGGCGAGGGCTGGACGGAGATCACGGCCGAGGCTGTCCCGCAGTCCGGCAACGATGCCCCCGGACAGGTGGCTGAGGCCAGCGCAGGCAGAGACCAGACCGATCCGCGCACCGTGGCCACCATCGGTGGTCTGGCGCAAACGGCCGTGAACAAGGATGCCGGCGTGGCGACGAACCCTGCAGCACCCGCCGGCCTGGATGACATCGGCCGCCTGATCCTGCAGACCGTGCCGGAAGCCACGGCCACCACGGACAAGGCGCCAGATCGCGCTCCGGCGGCCATGGCCCCGGCAATGGCCGGCAGGGCCTCTCCGGCACAAGTCGTTGAATCCGGAGGACGCACCCCGCAGGCTGGGCACAGCCCCGTCTATCGCCTCCGGGCAGTGCGCGATATCTGGCTGCAGGTGGAGGATGCGGAAGGCCGCCCCCTCTTCAGCGGCGACCTGAAGGCGGGCAGCAGTTTCACCCTGCCGGCCGGCATCGCGCCGAAGAACGTGATCATCACCAGCAACGACGGCGGCGCCCTGGAGATCATGGTCGGCAGCAAGGTGCTCCATCCCGGCATGGCCGAGGGGGAGGCCATCGTCGGCAGGAGCCTCGCCGATCTCGTGAAGAAGGCCCAGGGGTGACAACAAGCCTGTTCCAGGGCATGCGACAGGCATCCTTCATGGCCTGACACCCTGGCGGTTTGGCCGGCCAGACCGGATGCGCTATCTGGAGATCTGATCGGGCGGAACGGAACGCACGGTGCCGCCTGCATGTGTGCCGGCTTGTGCCACAATCATCACCGCTTTCGGAACGGACAACCATGTCCATCGCGCATTCGGAAAGGATCGCCCGCATTCTTGCCCGCTTCGAGGAAATCGAGGCGACCATGGCGGCCGGTCGGCTTTCGGGCGAGGACTTTGCCCGCCTTTCCCGCGAGCATGCCGAGCTGCAGCCCGTGGTGGAGACAGCCCGGGCCCTGCGCGCAGCCCTGAAGGAAGTCGCGGATCTCGAGGAACTGCTCGCGGATCCCGAGATGGCAGACATGGCCCGCGAGGAGCTGCCTGCAGCCCGCACCCGTGTGGCGGAGCTGGAGAAGGCGCTGAAGATCCAGTTGCTGCCCCGGGATGCGGCGGACGAAAGAGGCGTGATCCTGGAGGTGCGCGCCGGCACCGGCGGCGAGGAAGCCGCGCTGTTTGCGGCCGATCTCTTCCGCATGTATCAGCGCTACGCGGCCGCCCGTGGCTGGCAGGTCGAGATCATGTCCGCCTCCGAATCCGAACGCGGCGGTTACAAGGAGATCATCGCCGCCATTCGCGGCCGCGGTGCCTTCGCGCGCCTGAAATTCGAATCCGGCGTGCACCGCGTGCAGCGTGTGCCCGAGACCGAAGCGCAGGGCCGGATTCATACGTCCGCCGCCACGGTGGCCGTGTTGCCCGAGGCCGAGGAGGTAGACATCCACATCGACGAGAAGGACCTGCGCATCGATGTCTTCCGCGCTTCCGGTGCCGGTGGCCAGCATGTGAACACCACGGATTCGGCCGTGCGCATCACCCACCTGCCCACCGGCATCGTGGTCACCCAGCAGGACGAGCGCAGCCAGCACAAGAATCGCGCCAAGGCCATGAAGATCCTGCGGGCCCGCCTCTACGAGCAGGAACGTCGCCGCCAGATGGAGGCCCGTGCCGCCCAGCGCCGCGGCCAGATCGGCACCGGAGACCGCTCCGAACGTATCCGCACCTACAACTTTCCCCAGGGGCGGGTAACGGACCACCGCATCAACCTCACGCTCTACAAGCTGCACGAGGTGCTGGCCGGCGAGGCGCTGGACGAGATCATCGACGCCCTCGTTGCCGAGGACCAGGCCCGCCGCCTCGCCGCCGAGACGGAGGAGGAGGCAAACACGGGAGCGCCCACCGGTGCCTGACGGATCGCGCGCCCCCAATGGAAAGACCGGCACGGAAGGCTTCTGTCTCTCTTCCATGCCGGCAAGCTGGGAAGGCTGGATGCGCTCGGCTGCCCGCCGCCTGGCAGTGGCGCGGAACCTGGATTTCGGCGCGGCAGCCCTGGATGTGCGCGTGCTGTTGCGCCATGTGCTGGGGCTCGATGCCGCCGGCCTCATCCTCAGGGAACGCGAACGCCCTGCCCCTGCGGCTCTGGCCCGGGCCGAGGCCGTTCTGGCCCGGCGCCTGGCCGGCGAGCCCGTCTCCCGCATCATGGGCGAACGCGAGTTCTGGGGCCGGTCCTTCATCGTCACCCCGTCGGTGCTGGATCCCCGGGCTGATACCGAAGTGCTGGTGGAGGCTGCGCTCGAGACCATCGATCTGCTTGCCGCCACGGGGCGTCCGCTGTCCGCACTGAAGGCGGTGGATGTGGGCACCGGCAGCGGGATCATGGCCGTCTCGCTGCTGGCCGAGCGCCCGTCTCTCCGGATGCTGGCCACGGACATCAGCGACGGTGCCCTGGCCGTGGCCATGCGCAATGCCTGCCGCCACGGTGTGGCCGATCGCCTGCGTCTGCTGCGCCGTCCCTGGCTGGAGGGCGTGCCGGGGCCACTGGATCTGATCGTTTCCAACCCGCCTTACATCCCGCATCACCACATCGCCACCCTGGCGCCGGAAGTGGCGCGATTCGACCCGCGCCTGGCGCTGGACGGCGGCATGGACGGCCTCGCCGCCTACCGCGCCCTGGCCGGGCACGTGTGCAGGGGCGCCCTTTCCCCGGGCGGTTTCCTGCTGGTGGAATGCGGACATGACCAGGCAGAGGCCGTAACCGCCCTCTTCTGCCAGGCAGGCCTGGCCCCCCATCCGGCCCTTCCGTCTCCGCGTCGTGATCTCGCTGGACGTGAGCGTGTGATCATTTTGCAAAAGAGGTGAAAAAAATGATCCATTTGCCCTCCGATCGCCCACAAATGGGTTGGAAAGCGTGCACAGGCAGAGTAAAAGGAAGCGTGTTTCAATGGCTGGGGCGCCGGCAGCCCGTGCATGCGCATCCGAGGCCCGGGGCCGGAACAGCCAACGGAACGAGAATGACCGGCACGATTGAACGCTGAAGGCCGCTTCCGAGAAACACCTGAAAGATCAGGAACAGGGAGTCGGAGCAGGCAGGAGAGCAACGAGACGAGACGGTTGCCAACCGGCCGGATCACTGAGACATAGAGACACACGCCATAGAACCAGGCGCTGCCAAACTGCACGTTGGCCACGCAAGCCGGGTCGCGCATGGTCCGGCGATGGGAAGCGTGCAGCCGGGCGGACTGGGACCGTGCATTGGGACGGCGCGTGAAATCAGGCAGCAGCGGACATCGATGAGACAGCCACAGCACAAGAACCGGATGCGGGCGCGCAACAGACGGCAGCCCAATCCCATCAACCGCATCTATGAGAGCAACGGGCCGGACGTGAAGATCCGCGGCACGGCCCAGCATGTGGCCGAGAAGTACATGCAGCTCGGGCGCGATGCCCTCTCTTCGGGCGACGAGATCAAGGCCGAGAGCTATTTCCAGCACGCGGAGCACTACTACCGCATCATTGCGGCCGCACAGGAACAGATCCAGCAGCGTCGTCAGCAGCAGGAGCAGCGCATGCGCGGCAACGGCCGCAGCCGCTCCGCACCATCCCCCGTAGCCGCGGTGCCGGCGCCGGAATCCGCTCCCGCCCTGCCGGCACCGGACAATGGCAGCGATGGTGGCAATGGCGCCGCCCCGGCATCCGAGCCGGTCGAGGAAACGGCTCTCCGGTCCGAGGCGGCAGAGACGGGAGAGACGCTCACTGTCATCGATGTCTCCGAGGAAAGGATTGAAGCTGGTGGCAATGGGCAGGATGCGAATGGCAATGGCATGAGGGAGCCGGAGCCTGTCGTTCAGGTCGTGGATCTCACCGATACCGGGGCCGTCGATGAAACCGGAAGTCTGACGGCAGGCAACAACGGCAAGGATGGCGATGGCGCCAGACTGGAGGCTGCCGAGGACTGGGGCAGCAATCCGCCCGGTTTTCTGATGCAGCCGGTTTCCCTTTCCGACCTGCCGGAAGATGGCGCCAGAACGGCGGATGGCGACAATGGCGCAGCCCTGCCAGAGGCCACATCCGCGGACACAGGCGCAACATCCGGAGAAAAGACCGCCGAGGCGGAGGACAAGACAAAGCGCACCCGCCGCACGCGGGCAGCGCGCACCACCCGCCGCACGCGCCGCACCACGCGCAAGACCACATCGTCCGGTGACACTGCCGGCAGCGACAGCGCCTCTGCCGGCGAGGCCTGAGGCGATCTGCCCGCACCTGCATGAAGCCCGCGAATGCTGGGAGGGGGCGATGCACGTTCTCTCCGGGCGAGCCGGCTGCGGGTCTTGCGTGACCAGCCTGTCCTTTTCCCGGAGCCTCTTTCTTGCTGTGCTCGTGCCGACGGAATCGGGCTTGACATTGCCGTGCACATGCCCAGCTTGGCCATGAGGAACGGCGGACAACCCGAACGAGGCACAAGGGAACCATGGACGGCCAGGTCTGGCTGCTGGCGGGGTCGGTGGCGATGCTGCTGCTCCTGTCGGCCTTTTTTTCCGGTTCCGAGACATCCATGACGGCGGTCTCCCGCGCCCGCGTCCACCGGCTGGCGCAGCAGGGTGATCGCCGTGCACGCATGCTGGAGCGGCTGCTCTCTGCGCCGGAGCGGCTCATCGGCGCCATCCTGCTGGGCAACAACCTGGTGAACATTCTCGCCTCGGCCCTGGCTACCACCCTTTTCCTGCAGCTTTTCGGGCCCACGGGCGTGGTCTGGGCCACGCTGGTGATGACGGCCCTGGTGCTGGTCTTCGGCGAGGTCATGCCCAAGACCTACGCCATTCTCAATCCGGATCGCTTTGCCCTGGCCGTGGCGCCCGTCGTGTCCGCTGTCGTGAAGGTCTTTGCCCCGATCGTCATGGTTGTGGAAACATTGGTGCGCGGGGCCCTGAAGGCCCTGGGGGCCGATACGACGGGCGCGCACAACGTGCTCTCGTTTCGCGAGGAGCTGCGCGGGGCCCTCGATCTTCACCATGCGCGCGGCGAGGTGGGCCGCAAGGACCGCGACATGCTGGGGGGAGTGCTGGACCTGGGCGAACTCACCGTGGCCGATGTCATGGTCCACCGCACGGACATGAAGAGCATCGACATCTCCCGACCGCCCCGGGAGATCCTGCAATATGTGCTGGACAACGGCTACACGCGCTATCCCGTGTGGCACAAGAAGCCGGACAACATCATCGGCATCCTGCATTCACGCGATCTGCTGGCCGCCCTGGTCGGCGCGAAGGGCAACATCGATGCCCTCGACATCCGCACCCTTCTCATCGCGCCCTGGTTCGTGCCCGATTCCACGCCCCTGGCCGATCAGCTCACGGCCTTCCTGCGCCGCAAGATGCACTTCGCGCTGGTGGTGGACGAATATGGCGAGCTGGAAGGGCTGGTGACGCTGGAGGACATCATGGAGGAGATCGTCGGCGACATCGTCGACGAGC
>CAZNLW010000043.1:0-14954 GCA_964574205.1 uncultured Rhizobiaceae bacterium
GGCTGGATGGTGGGCATGAGCATTTCCAGCGCCCCGGCCCGGGCCTGCTCGGCGCGGATGATGTCCAT
Organism: uncultured Rhizobiaceae bacterium; assembly: GCA_964574205.1. Lineage (GTDB taxonomy): Bacteria > Pseudomonadota > Alphaproteobacteria > Rhizobiales > Aestuariivirgaceae > Thermopetrobacter. The sequence goes on from CAZNLW010000043.1 coordinate 69, forward strand.
GATCTTCGTCAGCACGCGATAGCCCAGCGGCAGCCAGGAATAGATGCCCGCTGCTTCCTGGCGGATCATGCCGGTGCGCAGCATCAGCCGGTGGGATGCGATTTCGGCCTCGCGCGGATCCTCGCGCAGCACGGGCATGAAGAATCGACTCAGACGCATGACAGCTCCATCCGGTCCTGCAAAGATTGGCCTCACTTCCGAAAGATCAGGGGATGGCGGCAGGAACGGGGCATGCCCCGCCTCCGGCCATGGCCCGGGCCCCTTCCCTGTCCTGGCAGTGCTTGTGCCTCTTGTGGCGTGCCAATGCAAGGCGAAAAAAGTGTGCGAACTGCGGCTCGGCCATGCATTCCTCGCGCCCTGAAGAGCGTGGAATTTTCCGGATATCCCCGAAAGGGTCGGGCACGCGGGCCTCAGCGCGGGCGGGCGTGGCCGAAAGCGTGCCAGGTAAGAAAGCGGGGACGAGACGGGCGATGGAAATGTTCCACATGCTCGATGGCAAAACCCGCTTCCACCAGCAGCGATTCGATGTCACGGTTGAGGTTGCAGCCACCTGCCAGCCGGGTCCACATGGGATTGAGCCAGTCCTGAAGACGCGCCACGCGCGGATCGGGCGAGCGGCCATGCTCGCAGAAGAGCAGCCGGCCTTCCGGCTTCAGTACCCGGCGGAATTCGGCCAGGGCCCGGCGAATGTCCGGGATCGTGCAGCCGGTGTAGGTGAGCAGCACCGTATCCACCGAATGGTTCTCGAGCGGCAGCTCTTCCGCCGATTGTTCATGAATCTCCACCTCCACCGGCAACTTGGCCGCACGACGACGGGCGATCTGAAGGAGTTCTCGTCCCGGATCCACCCCGATGATGCGCTTCACTCTTGCCGGGTCGTAGTGCGGCAGATTGCGCCCCGAGCCCATGCCCGGCTCCAGCACCACGCCTTCCGCCTGCGGCACGAGGCGGCGGCGGTTTTCCGTGATGGGCGCAAGTCCGCAGACGATATCCGTGAGCGGGGCAAGCATCAGCCGGTCATGGATGGACATGTGACGACACCCGGATCCAGGATATGTTCTGCCCTCTCTCTGCCCCGGACCGCCCCCTGCGCCCAGCCCGCACCCCGGGATCAGCCACGACAGACGACCGATCCCGACCTGCACCGGCGCGCCAGTCATGCCACCCGCGGCCGCGGACGTGACTCAATACAGGCCGCCAGTGCCCGTGGTCAGGCCGCCCTCCTCCTCGGTAGCCGCTCCCGCCGGTGCATTGTCATTGGCCGGCAGGCCGGAGCCGGCCGCCCCGCCACCGCCCAGGCCATATTGGCCGCCATCACTCCCTTGCACGCCACCATAAATCTCCACACCGCCACCGGCTCCGGTGCCGGCTGCAAGCCGTCCTTCGGCGCCGATGACCGGACCGCCTTCCTCCGGCGGCTCCTCGCCCGGCTTGAAGGCCTCCAGGATCACGTTCGGATCTCCATAGACGGCACGCTTGCCCGTCTTGGGGTCGATGGGAATGAGCTGGATGCCCGGTGGCGTGCGGAAGGGCACGGCCGGCTTGCCCTTCAGCGCCATGCGCAGGAAATCCGCGACGATGGGCGCCGCCAGATGACCGCCGGTGGCATCGCGACCCATGGGCCGGGGCGTGTCGTAGCCCACATAGACCCCCACGACGAGGTCCGGTGTATAGCCGATGAACCAGGCATCGCGCTCGTTGTTGGTGGTGCCCGTCTTGCCCGCCACCGGCCAGGGAAAATCCTTGAACGCCCCCTTGGCCGTGCCCCGCTGGACCACGCCCTGCAGCATGGAGGTGATCTGATAGGCCGTGTAGGGATTGATCACCTCCTCGCGATTCTCGATGATTTCCGGTTCCGGCTGGTTTTCCCAGCGCGTGGCCTTGCATCCGGGGCACTTGCGCTTGTCGTGCCTGTAGATGGTGCGGCCATAGCGGTCCTGAATACGGTCGATCACCGCCGCCTCGATTTTCTTGCCGCCATTGGCCAGCATGGCATAGGCCGTGACCAGCCGCATGAGGGTGGTTTCGCCGGCGCCCAGCGACATGGCCAGCACCCGCGGCAGGTGATCGTAGATGCCCATCTTCTCGGTGAGCGTGGCGAACTTGTCGATCCCCATGTCATTGGCCAGACGCACGGTCATCACGTTGCGCGAGAACTCGATGCCGCGGCGCAGCGTGGAAGGGCCATAGAACTTGTTGGAATAGTTCTTGGGCTTCCAGACCGTGCCGTCCTGCATGCGAAACTCGATGGGTGCATCCAGCACCACGGAGGCCGGCGTGTAGCCGTTGTCCAGCGCCGCGGCATAGACGAAGGGCTTGATGGACGAGCCCGGCTGGCGCTTGGCGAGTGTCGCCCGGTTGAATTGTGACAAGCCGTAGGAGAATCCCCCCACCAGCGCCTTCACGCGCCCCGTGTGCGGGTCCATGACGACCATGGCCCCCTGAACCTCGGGCACCTGCATGAGCTGCCACTGGCCTTTTTTGCCCATGGGCGCCACGTAGATCACATCCCCGGGCTTCAGCACGTCCGCAGCCTTTTTCACCTTGGGGCCGAGCTTCACATGCCCCTTCTTGGTCAACCCCAGGGCCTTGCGTGCCCAGGACAGGCCCGCCAGGGGAATGACGCCGGTCTCCCGTTCGTCGGACGGCTTGCCTCCCCTGCCTGCCCTTGGCTGCAGGCCGATGACGGCATGATCCTTTTCCACTTTCAGCACGATGGCGATGCGCCAGGGGCGCAGGTCCCGCGGCAAGCTGTCCCGGGCGATGGCCGCCCCCCAGTCCTCCACCTTCGCCAGATCCACATGGCGGATGGGCCCGCGCCATCCTCGCGAGCGATCGAACTGGATCAGCCCCCGCGCCAGGGCATGACGGGCCATGATCTGCAGCTTGGGATCCAGTGTCGTGCGCACCGAGAGGCCACCGCCGAACAGCTCGTCCCTGCCATAGAGGCGGCTCACCTGCCGGCGCACCTCGTCGGTAAAGTATTCGGCCGCGAACAGCCGCCCGCCAAAGGGTCTGGGATGCACCTGCAGCGGCGTGTTCACCGCCTTCTCGTATTCCTCCCGCGTGATGTATCCGTTGGCCAGCATGCGGCCCAGCACCCAGTTGCGCCGGGCCAGGGCCTCCTTGTGGTTGCGCTCCGGATCCAGTCGCGTCGGCTTCTTGGGCAGGGCGGCGAGATAGGCCATTTCCGGCAGCGTGAGCTCTTCCAGCGACTTGCCGAAATAGGTGAGCGCCGCCCCGGCCACGCCATAGGCGCCGCGGCCCAGATAGATCTCGTTGAGATAGAGTTCCAGGATCTGGTCCTTGGTGAAGGTGGATTCGATCTTCAGCGCAATGAGCGCCTCGCGGATCTTGCGTCTGATGGTCCGCTCGTTGCCGAGCAGGAAATTCTTGGCCACCTGCTGGGTGATGGTGGAGGCCCCCACGAAACGTCGCTTCCTGCCCGTGATCACATAGCCCAGGTTCTGCACCACGGCGCGTGCCAGCGCCAGGGGATCGATACCGAAATGGTGATAGAAGTTCTTGTCCTCGGCGGAGATGAAGGCCTGGATCAGACGCTTGGGCATCACCGAAACGGGCACGAACAGCCGCCGTTCCGTGGCGTATTCCGCCAGCAGCGAACCGTCCGCCGCATGCACGCGGGTGATCACCTTCGGCTTGTATTCCTTGAGCACGGCGGTGTCAGGGAGCGTCTTGGACGTCTCCCAGATGATGTAGCCGGCCGCAATCGCAAGACCGATGACGATGAGGACGCCAATGGAAAAGAGATATCCCAGAAACCGCAACATCTGCCTGTCCGCTCATGCCTTCCGGCAGCTGCCCGTCCCCGTTGTCTGCGGGTGAACAGGATCACCTGCCTGCTGCCGTCCGGCCTGCCCCCGTCAAATTGCCATTGCCCGTTCGCCCGTCTGCTGCAAGGAGCCGCGAGAAGTGATCTCGATCGCCGCTCCGAATGCCCAAACAGCGCCTGTCCGTCAGCCGCCACGGTCAGACCTGCCATGGCAGGTAGGCGAAATGCCTTCCCGGTTCAACCCCGCAAGGAGCGGGCGGCGGCTCCTGAAACCTGGTTGCGCACGCCGACTTCAAGACAGACTTCCTGTCTCAATACCATGGCCATATTTCGACATGCCGGCAACCGCAACGCGCGAGAACGGTCGTCCCCGCTCGTCAGGCAATGCAGAAAAGATGACATGAGGGTATGATGAGAATTGCTGCTTTGCTCGAAATGCCCGCAAGCGGACTGGTCGGAGCGGCCGGATTTGAACCGGCGACCCCCACACCCCCAGTGTGGTGCGCTACCGGGCTGCGCTACGCTCCGAAACCACAGAAACCGGGCTGCCGGATCCGCTCAGGCCCATTGCCCCGCCGGCCATCTGTGTCCAGCGCTATAGCACCAAGTGCAGACCAGCGGAAGGCCCAAATTGCACAAATATGCCTGTCCGCCCCCTGCGCCCCCTCCTGCAGGCCCGTGACAATCCATGCCGTTGCGCCATGATGCAGAAAGGGCTCATTGGGCCATATGGTGGGTGACCTTGCTGTTGATGTCGCTCGCTCGAGGGCAACAGGCAGGGTCTCTCTCTCTTGGTCAAGGCAATTTTCGGCCATTCTTTTCTGAACTTTATTTCTTGATCCGTGCAAAATCCATGATTACGCATTGACGACCCCCCGTACCCTCATGATCCTTCTCGGCAAAGGCTTTCGTGCCGGGTCCTGATGGTGGCAATCGGATGTCTCGAATTCATTCGACAAGAACTCTCATACGCAAGCAGGCCGGGGCCTACATGGCGGTGGCCTTCATGGGCATCTTTGTCAACGTGCTCATGCTCACCGGCGCCATCTTCATGCTGCAGATCTATGATCGCGTGCTGCCGGCCAACAGCGTTGAAGCACTTGTGACCCTCTTCGTCCTGGTCGTGGTGTTCTACTCGGCCTACGGATTCCTGGACATGGCCAGGAACCGTGTGCTCGGCCGCATCGCCCTGCGCATGCACGACCGCCTGCGCGGCCAGCTTTTCGGGCTCGTCATGGACCGCGCCCTGCTGACGGGGGGGAGCAGCACGGCCGCCGAGCCGATTCGCGAACTGAACATCTTCACCTCCTTCCTTGGCGGCCCCGGGATCACGGCCTTTTTCGATGCCCCGATGATGCTGATCTACATTGGCATCATCTATCTTCTTCACCCCTGGCTCGCCTATCTCGCCATCGGCGCCGCCATCGTCCTGTTCGCCCTGGCCTTGATCAACGACCGGATCACGCGGCACGCACAGGAGGAAGCCATAAGATCTGCCAACAGGGCCTCCGCCCTTCTCCAGGGCATCATTCGGTTCATCGAGCCCGCGCGGGCCATGGCCATGATCGGCGGATTGCAACATCGCTGGATGAAGCTGGACAATGCTTCCCTTTCCCGTCAGGACGTCAGTTCCGGACGCATGGCCGGCATGGCCTCCCTCAGCCGGACCGTGCGCATGCTCATGCAATCCGCCATGCTGGCCCTGGGGGCGTGGCTCGTCATCCGTGGCGAGATCCCGGCCGGCGTGATGGTCGTGGCCTCCATCATTCTCGGTCGCGCCCTGCAACCGGTGGAAATGTCCATCACCCACTGGCGGCAATATCAGCGCTACCGTGTGGCTCGGCAGCGCCTGGATCAGATGCTGAGACATCGTCCCTCGCTCGTGTCGGAAGGACGCTATGCCCCGGAGAAGGATCCACAGGGAGACCTCAAGCTGGTGGAAGTGCATGCCGTGCCTCCCAATGCGAAGAAGGCGGTATTGCAGAACATCGGCTTTCACCTGCCTTCGGGGCACCTGTTGCTCGTCGTCGGACCCAACGGCTCGGGCAAGTCGGTGCTTGCACGCATCTGTGCCGGCATATGGCGCCCGACACACGGCAAGGTCCTGCTGGACGAAGCGGATCTCGCCATCTGGCCTCCCGATGAACTGGGGCGCCTCATCGGCTACCTGCCGCAGAATGTGCAGCTGCTGGAGGGCACCATCGCCGAAAACATCGCCCGTTTCGATTCCGAACCGGATGAAATGGCCTTGCACGAAGCCGTGCGTGCAGCCCATGTGGCCGATGCCGTCAAGGCCATGGGCGGTTTCGATCGCCAGGTCGGTACGGATGGCAACACCCTGTCTCTCGGCGAGCGGAAACGGGTGGCCCTGGCACGGGCCCTTTACGGGCATCCTGTCCTCATTGTCCTGGATGAGCCCTTTGCCGGGCTGGATTCGGAAGGGCGCAACCGTTTTCTCGAGGCCATCGCAGACATGAAGAAACGGGGACAGACCGTGGTTCTGATCGAGCACATTCCCGTATTGAGCGAACAGGGCCGGGCACCCATGCCTTGGGAACAGATCATTCTGGACCTGGCCGATTCCATGCTCGTGCTGCGCAACGGACGGGTTGCGGATTTCAGGACCCGGAAAACGCCAAAGGCAAGCCCAAAGGCAAGCAATGTCCGACAGAAGCCATGAAATCAGCAAGCTGACACCGCGCCGGTGGATCCTGATCGGTGTGACGGTGATACTGGTTCTCTTTGGTGCCGGAGGCGCCTGGTCGTGGCTTGTCCGGCTGGAGGGCGCCGTCATTGCCACCGGTGCGGTCAATCCCGAAAGCGGCATCAAGACCATTCAGCACCCCGATGGAGGCGTGGTTCGGGAGATCCGCGTGCGCGAAGGTGACCTCGTGCGCAAGGATGACATCCTCCTCGTGCTGGAAGACGAGGAATTGCAAGCCAATCTGGAGATCACGCGCGATGCGCTGGATGCGGCACTGGCCGAGATTGCCCGGTTGCAGGCCGAACGGGACGGCCGCCAGTCCATCAGATTTCCTGACGAGCTGATCATGCGCGGCCGGAACACGGCCGGTCTGATGCGCACCCAGCAGCAGCTCTTTTTGGCCAGACGCCGCGCCAACCTGGGGCAGAAGGAAGAACTGAAACGCAAGATCCGCGCACTGGAGCTGCAGATCCGCGGGCTCAAGGCCGAACTCGAGGGCACCGAGGAGCAGATTGCCCTGCTCGAGGAGCAGGTGGAAACCGTCGGCAGGGAACTGGAACAGGGACGGGCAACCCGACCACGCTATCTGGATCTCAAGGCGCGACTGGCGCGCATGAAAGGTCAGAGAGGCCGCCTGATCAACGAAATGGCACGCGCCGGCGAACAGATTGCCGAGATCAGGCTGCAGCTCATCCGCATCGATCAGGTCTTCCTTTCCAACGTGCTTGAACAGCTCACCCAGCGCACGCGGGAGGCTGACGAACTGCGCGAAAGACTCACGGCCCTGGAAAAGAAGCTGGAGGCCACCAGGATCCGTGCACCCGTGGATGGCAAGGTGCTTGATCTTTCCATCCGCACCATTGGTGGCGTGGTCATGCCTGGCAGTCCGATCATGCAGATCGTGCCGGTCGATGAACCCCTGATCGTGGATGCGAAGGTGAGGCTGCAGGACATCGACCAGGTGCAACCCGGAAAGACGGCAAGGGTCATGATCACGGCCTTTCACGTCCGGGACACGCCCAGCCTGACAGGCAGGGTGCGCACTGTTGCCCCGGCTCCCAGCGAAACGGAACTGCCTGACGGCACCAGGGCCTTTCTCTACAGCGTGGAAGTTGTCGTTCCGCCCGAGGAACTGAGACGCCTGGGCACCAACCGCCGGCTCGTGCCCGGCATGCCCGCGGAAGTGTTCATCACCACACAGGCTCGCCGGCCATTGGACATGTTGCTGGACCCGCTGATTGCCGCCGCCCGCCGCTCCCTGCGGGAAGGATAGCCTCAAATTCAAGGCCACGTGCGAAAATGAATCGCATGTGAAGCATAGACAAGGTATGGAGTTGCAAGAACTTTGCGGATGATTGGATGACTGTGAATCGCAAGGTTCTGGCGATGCATCGTCAGAACCTTGCGATTCGTTCGAGCCAGAAATGCTCGCCCTGCTGGCGCAGGGCCGTGCGCTGAGCCAGCAGGACGATTGTTTTTGCTGAAGACAAGGTCTGCAGCCTTCTCATTTGGCCAGAAGACGGTTCCGTGTGTTCGCGTGGCAAGTCATCGCTTCATTTCCGATTCGGCACGGGATGACCGCGTATGGCGATGTTCCGCACATCGCGCCGGAAATTGCGCAGCCAGCGCCAGTCGGATGGCGAGCGGGGGATGCTCACATTGCCGATGCGGCCACCTATGACCACCGCAAGGACCAAATGGCCGCTCTTTCGACGGTTCACGACCCGCCCCCCGAGCTCACGAATGACAGCCTCGGCCGCCCTCATGTTGCTGCGAATGGCATTCCGACTCATGTCTCGCCTCCCGTGTTCAGCCCGCGTTTCTCCTGAGCGCCACGGAAGGCATTTCAACATACCGGATCCCGGTGCCGGCAGGGTCGCAAGCTTGCGAGAAACGGCCAGAAGGGGATGCTCCTACGCCTTCACCCCGTCAACAGGCAGGTCCGCCGTCGCCACCCATGGGCGAATGTCCAGAAGCGGTGTGCCATCCATACAGTCGATGGCGTCGATCACCAGCACGCCCCGCGCCCCATCCATGTCCAGCAGCCGCACGGTGGAAAGGGAAATGGGATTGGGCCGCACCGGCGAGCGCAAGGCGAAGACACCCCGTCGACCCTGAAGATGCCGCGGCGTCTGGATGATGATGTGCCGCGGTGATTCGTGCATCCAGTACATGACGATGATATCGGCACAGGCCTCAAGACCCGTCAGTCCCGGGCGGTAAGGCTCGGCCACATGCAATTCGGCACGTGCGCCCATCGCCGCCATGCGAGCACGCGCCTCCTGGATATTGCGCGGGCAGTCCTTGCGGCTCTGCCATGGCGAGTGGACATGGCCGATGAACACCACCCGCGGCCCGTCTGCCACCTCGCCCGGATCGAACGGCAGCACGACCTCCCCCGGCCGCACCCGATCGTCATGCCCCGGCATGCCCGCACCCCCCTCGCCTCGCACCATGAATCAGACCGCGACAACACCCCACGTCCCCCCAGCCGACCGACCGGGGCCCTGCGGCCGCCACCAGCGCCAAGGACACCCTCAGGCGCCCTTCACCTTCTCCACCACGGCAGGATCCACCGGTTTCAGCTGCACCGACTGGCCGCAGCCGCAGGCGCCCACCTGGTTGGGATTGTCGAAGACGAAACCGGAAGAGATCTTGCCCTCCTGGTAGTCCATCTTCGAGCCGAGCAGGAACAGCAGCGCCGACGGATCCACATAGACCCGCACACCGTCCTGCTCCACCACCTCGTCATTGGGCTGCGGCGCGTCTGCCCACTGCATGTCGTATTCGTAGCCGGCACAGCCGCCTTCCTTCAGCGAGATGCGAAGCCCCGCCTCCGGCTTGCCGGACTTCTCCTGCAGCTGGCGGATGCGTTTCACCGCCGCCTCGGTCAGTGTCAGTATTGCTGGCGCCACCATCGGCCGCCTCCTTTTGTCAGGGGTTTCCGTCACCCGCCCTCGCCATGTGCCAGGCGCACACAGGTCCGCGCAGACCGCAAGAACGGCTCAGAACATGTTGAGCGCAAGGCGCGCCTCGTCCGACATGCGCGACATGTCCCACGGCGGATCGAAAACCAGGTTCACCTTCACGTCCTTCACGCCCTCCACCTCCGAGACCGCCTTCTTCACCCAGCCGGGCATGTCGCCCGCCACCGGGCACCCCGGTGCGGTCAGCGTCATGTCGATGGTGATCACCCGATCGTCCGAGATGTCGATGCGGTAGACGAGCCCCAGCTCGTAGATGTCCACCGGAATTTCCGGATCATAGACCGTCTTCAGCGCCGCAATGATGTCCCGCGTCAGCCGCTCCAGCTCCTCCTTCGGAATGGCCGAGACATGGCCCTCGCTGCCGGCACCGGCGGCTTCGCCGGCATCCTCCCTGGCCGTCTCTGCCGCCTGCCCTTCATTGGTGCCGCCCTCCCTGCCGTCCTCGGCCGCTGGCGTGGCCACGTTCATGACATCACGCGTCCCCGCGCCGGTGCCCTCCGCGACACCAGCCTGTGCATGGTCCTGGGCTGCCGCAGACCCGGAGGCCGTCACCGCAGCCACGACCGCCCGCGCATCGGCCGTGCCTTCGGCCACCTTGTCCTGCACCTCATCGTCCTTCACCACACTGTCCTCCACGCGCTGATTCGCCAGCTGCTGTCGCTTCCGTTCCGCGATCACACGCGCCGCCTCCATCTCCGCGCGTGTCATGGCTTCCTCGAGATCGGGCACCCCCTCGCCCGTTTCCCGCTTTTCCCGCATCTCTTTCTTGAGCGCATCCACATAGGCACGCAGCTGGGCCTTCAGCTCCCGTTTCATCTGCTCGCGCTCCTCGGGCGTCAGCGGCCGGCGCGTCTTCTCCGCTGGCGTGGCCTGTTCCGTCTTGCGCCCTGCCGGCGCATCGCCCTGCCCCGCCGCGCCATTCACCTGCACCTGCGCCTTGTCAGCCGCCGCCACGCCCGGCGCCACGGGCCGCGCCGAGAACGAAACCGAAAGGCCAAGCGATAGCCCCCCCTTCGCCTGTGTTGCCTTCGCCTGTGTTGTCTCGCCGCGACCGGCCGCCCGCACCTCGCCGGCGGCCCTGTCCTTCGGTTTCTGCCTGCTGTCGCCCATCTTGCTCATGGTTTGCTCATGGCTCCACTCACATAAAGAGCAGCCGTGCCTTTTCAAGGGCTTCCGCCAGGCGGTCCACCTCCTCCAGCGTGTTGTACATGGCAAACGACGCCCGACACGTGCTGCTCACGCCGAAACGCTGCAGGATGGGCATGGCACAGTGCGTGCCCGCCCGCACCGCCACGCCGTAGCGGTCAATGACGGTGGAGAGGTCATGCGCATGCACGCCTGCCATCGCAAAGGAGACGATGGCCCCCTTCTCCTTTGCCGTGCCGATGATGCGCAGGCCCTCGATGGCCGAAAGCCGCTCCGTGGCATAAGCCAGCAGCCTGGCCTCGTGCGCGGCGATCCGCGCGCGTCCCACGCTCTCCATGTAGTCCAGGGCCGCCGCCAGACCGATGGCCTGCACGATGGGGGGCGTGCCCGCCTCGAACCGGTGCGGCGGATCGGCATAGGTGATGCGATCCGTGGATACCTCCCCCACCATCTCGCCACCGCCCATGTAGGGCGGCAGCTTCTCCAGCCAGTCATGCTTGCCGTAGAGCACGCCGATGCCCGAAGGCCCATAGGTCTTGTGCCCGGTAAAGACATAGAAGTCGGCATCCAGCGCCTGCACGTCCACCGGCAGATGCACCGCCGCCTGCGAACCGTCGATCAGCACCGGCACGCCGTGTTCATGCGCGATGCGGATCATTTCCCTGACCGGCGGAATGGTGCCCAGGGCATTGGACATGTGCGTGAGCGCCACGATCTTCGTGCGCGGCGAGAACAGCTGCTCGTAGGCCTCCAGGATGACCTGGCCGTCGTCGTCCACCGGGATCCACTTCAGCACCGCCCCCTTGCGCTCGCGATGGAAGTGCCAGGGCACGATGTTGGAATGATGCTCGAGCAGCGAGACGATGATCTCGTCGCCCTCGCCAATGAAGGCCTGCCCGAAGCTCGCCGCCACCAGGTTGATGGCCTCCGTGGCGTTGCGCGTGAACACGATCTCCTCGGCGCTGGCCGCATTGAGAAAACGCCGCACCGTCTCCCGCGCTGCCTCGAAGCGCTCCGTGGCCAGGTTGGAGAGATAATGCAGGCCGCGGTGCACGTTGGCATATTCCTCGGCGTAGGTGCGCACGATGGTGTCGATCACCACCTGCGGCTTCTGGGCCGAGGCGCCATTGTCCAGATAGACCAGCGGCCGCCCGTGCACCTCGCGCGAGAGGATGGGAAAGTCGGCGCGGATGCGCGCCACGTCATAGGGCGCCGCCGCCTGCGGCTCGCCCGCCTTGCCCGCATTGCGCAGCACCGCTTCGCTCATGCCGACGCCTCCCCGCCTGCCAGCCAGCGCGTGGCCAGGGCCTGCAGTCCCTCCCGTGCCGCCGCGTTGGTCACCGCGTCGAAGGTTTCCGCCACGAAGGCCGAGATCAGCATGGCCCGCGCCTGCGACAGGGGAACGCCACGCGCCCTGAGATAGAACAGCTGCGCCTCGTCCAGCGCGCCGGCCGTGGCCCCATGGGCGCAGATCACGTCATCGGCGTAGATCTCGAGTTCCGGCTTGGCGTCGAACTCCGCCGCCTCGCCCAGCAACAGGCCGTGCGCCGCCATCTGCCCGTCGGTCTTCTGCGCGCCCGGCGCCACATGGATCTTGCCCTGAAAGGCCCCACGGGCGGATTCGTCCATCACGCACTTGAACGTCTCCCGCGAGGTGCCGTGTGGCACCAGATGGTTCACCACCAGTCGCGTGTCCGCATGCTGCCGGCCGCGCAGCAGATAGGCGGAATTCACCTCCACCACGGCCCCCTCGCCGGCGAGATCCACGAAGTCGTTCTGCCGATGGAAACGCCCGCCGGTGAGCACCGCCAGATCGCGGAAACGCCCGTTGCGCTCCACGCGGGCCGCCAGCGTGCCGAAATGGATGGCCTGTGCGTCGGTGACGTTGGCCTGAACGCGATCGAGCTCGGCCTCCTCTTCCACCACCACCTTGCACACCGTATTGGCCACGCGATCCCCGCCACCGATTTGCACCTCGTAGAGGTCGAAGGCCGCGCCCGCCTCCACCCGCACGAAATGCCGCAACGCCGCGGAATGCCCCTCGCCGGTGAAGATGCTGGCGATCACCAGCGGAATGCTGGCCTTCACCCCGGCGCGCACCCGCACCAGTGCCCCGTCCGTGGCATAGGCCAGGTTGAGAAGGTCGAGGGCATCATCTCCGCGTGCGCCCAGGGCCGCCCACTCCGGCGGCAGCGGTGCCTCCGCCAGGGAGAGCACGTCCACGCCCTCCTCCTCCATGACGAGCGACAGCGCCGGCACGAAGCGGCCATTGACGAAGACCATGAGCGAGCCGTCCACGTCCCGGAAGGGATTGGCGGCCAGCAGGGCCTTCACCTCCTGTTCCTCTTCCGCCAGAGCCTCTGCCGCAGCGGCGGCATCCGTGCCGGAAAGCGGCGGATAGGGGGCATTGAGATAGCGGTGGATGTCGCTCCAGCGCCAGTTTTCCGTGCGTGGCGTGGGCAACCCCGCCTTTTCGAAACGGGTGAAGGCCGCCTGTCGCTCCGGCATCAGCCATGCCGGTCCGGCCTCGAACCCGGCAAAGGCCGCGCGCCAGGTTTCCTCCGCTGCCAGTCGCCTGATGGGTTTGCTCATGTCCCTGTTCCGGTCCTTTCTTTCTCGATCCTCGCCCCGGCCTGCCGCCCTTGCCCGTCACGCCGCGGCCTGATAGGCGGCATAGCCCTCGCGCTCCAGCTCCTCGGCCAGCTCCTTGCCGCCGGAGCGCACGATGCGGCCGTCGACCATCACGTGCACATGATCCGGCTCGATGTATTCCAGCAGGCGCTGGTAGTGCGTGATCAGCAGAAAGCCCCGCTCCGGCCCGCGCAGGGCGTTCACGCCCTCCGCCACCACTTTCAGCGCGTCGATGTCCAGCCCCGAATCGATCTCGTCCAGGATGCACAGCCGCGGGTTCAGCACGGCCATCTGGAGCACTTCCATGCGCTTCTTCTCGCCGCCGGAGAAGCCCACGTTCACCGCACGCCGCAGCATGTCCATGGGAATGTTCAGCTGGTCCGTCTTCTCGCGGATCAGGCGCATGAAGTCCGGCGTGGAGAGCTCCTCCTCGCCGCGCAGCCTGCGCTGGGCATTGAGCGCCACCTTGAGGAACTGCATGTAGGGCACGCCGGGAATCTCCACCGGATACTGGAAGGCCAGGAAGAGTCCCTTCGCGGCCCGCTCCTCCGGCTCCAGCGCCAGCAGATCCTCGCCGCCGAACTGCACCGTGCCGCACGTCACCGCGTAGCCCGGCTTGCCCGCCAGCACGTGCGAGAAGGTGCTCTTGCCCGAGCCGTTGGGCCCCATGATGGCATGCACCTCTCCCGCCCGGATCGACAGCGAGAGCCCCTTGAGAATCGTCTTCGCCTCGGCCTCGCCGTCCTCGTCCTCGGGCCGCACCTCGACGCACAAATCCTTGACATCCAGCAACATGTGTCCCGTCTCTCCGTTGTTCCGCCGTTCATCTCCGCCCCGCCACCGTTCCGGCCCGGTCACGATGCTGTCTACCGGCATCGGATTGCCGGGCCGATGGCGGCCGGGCCCTTCGTTCGTCTTCCGCTCCGCCCCATTCGTTCTGCCGCCGCGTGCCGGGCACCCTGGCGGTTCCCTGCACTGTCACCGGTCAGGGCTCGCGGTGCCAGCGGCATCCAGCAGGGGCCGGCCAGCATGCCGGCCGCGAACCGCCTGTGCCTGTTGCGCGCCGGCCCGGACGGCAACGCGGCACTCGTCATCCGACACTGCCCTCCAGCGAGATGTTGATGAGCTTCTGCGTCTCGGCCATGAACTCCATGGGCAGTTTCTGGATGACCTCGCGCACGAAGCCATTGACAATGAGCGCCACCGCCTCCTCCTCGGGAATGCCGCGGGCCCGACAGTAGAAGAGCTGATCCTCGGCGATCTTCGAGGTGGTCGCCTCGTGTTCCACCTTGGCATGGGGCGTCTTGGCCTGGATGTAGGGCACGGTGTGCGCGCCGCACCTGTCGCCGATCAGCAGGCTGTCGCACTGGGTGAAATTGCGCGCCCCGTGCGCCTTGCGGCCGATGGAGACCAGCCCGCGATAGGTGTTCTGCGACTTGCCGGCCGAAATGCCCTTGGAGATGATCCGGCTCTTCGTGTTGCGGCCCAGGTGGATCATCTTGGTGCCGGAATCCACCTGCTGCATGCCGTTGGAGATGGCGATGGAGTAGAACTCTCCAACCGAATTGTCTCCCCGCAGGATGCAGGAGGGATATTTCCAGGTGATGGCCGAGCCGGTCTCCACC
>CAZNLW010000044.1:0-14770 GCA_964574205.1 uncultured Rhizobiaceae bacterium
TCATCCGCACCGAGGCCTGAGACCAGAGCGAGGGGCGATCTGCAGCAAACACGGATCGGCGCGCGCAAAACGTGCACAGGCGGCAGTCTCGGCCATGTTTTCGAGGCCGGCCCCTCAGCTGAGCTCCAGGAGCCATTCCGGCATGATCTGCAGAAGCCAGGTGGCCACGGTCTGCATGCCGCCCGTGATGAACATGATGCCGGTGATGACCAGGAAGACGCCCATCAGCTGCTCGATCAGGCCCAGGTTCCGGCGGAAGCGCCGCATGAACGCGAGAAATGGCCGCATGGCGAAGGCCGCCAGCACGAACGGCACGCCCAGTCCCGCCGAATAGACGGCCAGCAGATAGGCGCCGCGTGCCACGTTCTCTTCCGAGGCGGCAATGCCCAGAATGGCCGACAGCACCGGCCCGATGCAGGGTGTCCAGCCCAGGGCGAAGGCCAGGCCCATGACATAGGCACCCATCAGGCTGGCCGGCTTGGCCTCCACCTGCAATCGCCGTTCCATGAGCAGGAAATTGATGCGGAACACCCCCATGAAATGCAGGCCCATGACGATGATCAGCGCACCGGCCACATAGGCCAGGATGTCGATGTACTGCCGGAACAGCTGGCCAATGGCCGTGGCCGCCAGTCCCATGATGATGAAGACGGTGGAAAAGCCCAGCACGAACAGCAAGGCCGTGATCACGGCCCGTCGCACCACGTTGCGGTGCGCGGTCGCCACCTCTCCGGCCTTGTCTTCCGCGCCGGTGAGCTCGTCCAGCGTGGCTCCGGTCAGATAGCTGAGATAGGGGGGTACGAGCGGCAGCACGCAGGGAGACAGAAAGGAGGCCAGTCCCGCCAGAAACGCCACGCCGAAAGTGAGCGTCTCGCCTGCCATGCCCGTGCTCCCTCGAAAATGCCGGCCGGATGGAAAGGCCGGACTTGCCGTCATCATGCTCCGCTATAGGCGCAGGATGCACCTCCGGCAAATGACGAAACGATCACGATTCGGCGAGAAGCGCCCGAACGACGGCCCTGGCCTCCTCGCTGTTCCAGTCCGCGGGGCCAATGAGCTTGGCTGCCATGCGTCCCTTGCGATCCACGAGGATGGTCGTGGGCAGGCCCCGCTCGCCCAGGGCCCGCAGCGCATGTGCCCCCTCGTCCATCAGAAGCAGCAGGTTTTCTGCCTGCAGCTCCTTCAGCCCGTCCCTGGCCCATGGATAGCCTTTCCTGTCTTCGGATGCGGCAATCACCAGAAAGTCCTTGTCGGCAAAGGCCTTCTGGAGATCGGCAATCTGCGGCATCTCCTTGCGGCAGGGAAAACACCAGGTGGCCCAGAAGTTCACCAGCAGCACCCGACCTTTCCATTCTCCCAGGCTCCGTTCCCTGCCTTCGCCATCCACGAGTTTCAGCCCGCTCACGTCCGGTCGCTCCCGCATCACGATGAGGCCGGCCATGGCGCCCTTGCGCAGACCTTCCAGATCCGCCTGGCCGGCGGCTCGATCGTCGGCATTGCCATCACGGTCCGATTTGCCGTATTTGCACCCTGCGAGCAGGAGGGAGATCAGCCCCAGCGTCACGCTGCGCCGGTTGGGAACGAGCATCGTGCGAAAACTGCGGGACATGTCCTGAACCGTCATCGTTCTGCCTCGCCACTGAAACAGTCGCCTGCGGAGACCAGGAAAATGGCCAACAGGATGTGGGGTGGCCGGTTCCGCGAGGGGCCGGATGCGCTCATGGAGGAGATAAACGCCTCCATCGACTTCGACAAGCGCTTCTATCGTCAGGATATTGCGGCTTCCATTGCCCATGCCGAGATGCTGCGCGACCGGGGCATCATCACGCCCGAGGATGCCGAGGCCATCATCAGGGGGTTGCAGCAGATCCTGGACGAGATCGAGGCCGGAACCTTCACGTTCTCGCGCGCGCTGGAGGACATCCACATGAACGTGGAGGCACGGCTGGCCGATCTCATCGGCGAGGCCGCCGGCCGCCTGCACACGGCCCGTTCCCGCAACGACCAGGTGGCCACGGACTTCCGTCTCTACATCCGTGATGCCATCGACGAGATCAGTGGACAGATCGCCGGGCTGATGCGGGCCTTCGCCGAGCAGGCCGAGCGGCACGCCGATGTCATCATGCCCGGCTTCACCCATCTGCAGACGGCCCAGCCGGTCACCTTCGGCCATCACATGCTGGCCTATGTGGAGATGCTGGCCCGCGATCGTGGCCGCTTCGAGGATGCCCGCAAGCGTCTCAACGAATGTCCCCTGGGGGCGGCAGCCCTGGCCGGCACCAGCTTTCCCATCGATCGTGAGCAGACGGCACGGGCGCTGGGCTTCGATGCTCCCATGCGCAACTCGCTGGATGCCGTTTCCGACCGTGACTTCGTGCTGGAAACCCTGGCCGCTGCCGCCATCTGCGCCATGCATCTTTCGCGCTTTGCCGAGGAGCTGGTCATCTGGTCCTCCGCCCAGTTCCGGTTCATCACGCTGTCGGACCGCTTCACCACCGGCTCCTCCATCATGCCGCAGAAGCGCAATCCCGATGCGGCGGAGCTCGTGCGGGCCAAGGTCGGCCGTGTCATCGGCGCGCTGGTGACCCTGCTGGTGGTCATGAAGGGCCTGCCCCTTGCCTATTCCAAGGACATGCAGGAGGACAAGGAACCGGCCTTCGAGGCGCTGGACACCCTCTCCCTGCTGCTAGCAGTGATGACCGGCATGGTGCGCGACATGACGCCGGTGCCGGAGACCCTGCGGGCCGCGGCCGCCAGCGGCTTTTCCACGGCCACGGACCTGGCCGACTGGCTGGTGCGCGTGCTTGGCCTGCCCTTCCGTCAGGCCCATCACGTCACCGGCCGGCTGGTCGCCCGTGCCGAGGCGCTGGGCATGGACCTCGCCGACCTGCCGCTTGAGGAGATGCAGAAGGTGGAACCCCGCATCACCGCCGATGTCTATTCCGTCCTGACGGTGGAGAATTCCGTGGCTTCCCGGACCAGTTTCGGTGGCACCGCTCCGGAAAATGTCCGCCGCATGGCCCGATGGTGGCTGGAGCAGCTGCCGGACGGAGACAGGGCGCGAGGCCAGCGGAACACAAGCGACACCTGATATGGTGACATGAGGTCAGGATCTGGCCGGTCAGGTCCCGGAAAGCCACGGCCCCGCCTTGCGGGAGTAAGGCGGGGCCGGACTGCATGAGCGGGCCTGTCAGAGTGTCATGCAAGGACGCGACAGGGGATCCTGAGGGAAGCAGCCCGGTCTGCCGGGCCCTTTTGCGACGGGTATCGCGTCCTGGCAGGGACTGGGCGGTGGAATCTCCTCCAGCCAGTCGCTCCCTACAAGCAGAACCAGATTGCCACGATTGCAAATGAATTGCAAGAACAGGTGATCGTGAATTACAAGCTTTTCATGCTCTTTTGGTCGCTCTTTCGCCTGTCGGAAAGATGCCATCCCTCCGTCCCCCGCAAGGCCGATCTTCACCCTTTTCCCGGCTTGCCCCGCCGGCGATTGCCGGCCTATTGCCCGCAGAGGTCACTTCATGTCACATCAACGGACGGCAAATGCCTGCGGCAGTCAGTGGGATGGGCCATCACCATCCCCTGCCACGGGGATGCCAGAGTCAAACGAGGCGCCGCATGACCAGCACGCCCGCCATTCCGGAGACCATGACAGCCATCCGCATCGCCCGGCCCGGCGGCCCGGAGGTGCTGGAGCCCTTCATCCGCCCCGTGCCCGCCCCCGGCGATGGCGAGGTGCTCATTCGCGTGCATGCGGCCGGCGTGAACTATCCGGACGTGCTGCAGCGCGAGGGGCGCTATCCCCCACCTCCCGGCGCGCCGGCGGAACCGGGGCTGGAGGTGGCTGGCGAAATCATCGCCCTGGGGCCTGGCGCCATGCGCTGGCAGGTGGGTGATCGTGTCTGCGCCCTGGTGGCTGGTGGTGGCTATGCCGAATACTGCGTCGCCCCTGCCGCCAACTGCCTGCCCGTGCCGAAGGGGCTGTCCATGGCGGAGGCCGCGGCCCTTCCCGAGACCTTCTTCACCGTCTGGACGAATGTCTTCGATCGCGGCCGCCTGCAGGCGGGCGAGACCTTTCTCGTCCATGGTGGCGCCGGCGGCATCGGCACCACGGCCATCCAGATGGCCCGCGCCCTGGGCGCGCGTGTCTTCACCACCGCGGGTTCGGAGGAGAACTGTCGATTCTGCGAGGCGCTGGGCGCGGAACGCGCCTTCAACTACCGCAGCGAGGACTGGGTGGCCGGGCTCAGGGCCATCCTCGGCAAGCGCGGCATCGACGTGACCCTGGACATCATTGGCGGCGATTATATCCAGAAGAATATCACGGTGGCCGCGCGCGAGGGCCGGATCATCAACATCAACTACCAGAAGGGAGCCCGGGTGGAAGTGGACTTTCTTCCCGTCATGCTGAAGCGGCTGACATTGACCGGCTCCACCCTGCGCATCCGCCCCGTTGCCGAGAAGGCGGCCATGGCCATGCGCCTGGAAACCGTCATCTGGCCCCTCATCGAGAAAGGCGAGATCCGCCCCGTGATGGATTCCACCTTTCCCCTGGAACAGGCTGCCCGGGCCCATGCCCGCATCGAGGGGCCGCACCGTGGCAAGATCGTGCTGGTGACCCGCATCGGTGAGGACCGTGATGCCTGAGGCGCATGCGCCACATGCACCCCATGCGTCACATGGGTCACATGAGGTCTCTCTTCACGGATCCGCTCTTGAAAGAGGCGGGCCTTGTGGCCTATAAGCGTTCGCGTCCCCGGATCCGTCCTGCAGGCGGCTCCGGGGCTCGTTGTTGCCGCATGTCGATGGCGGCACAATGCACTTTCGGGTCGCCCCCGGCCGTGGGCTGCCGCGTGGGCGACGCAAGAGGGTGAAAGATCGCGTTCTGCCGTCCGGCCGTGCGCCCCGCCAGCGTACAGACGGCAAACGCCCATTGATCGAGGAGACCCGAATGCCCAAGCTCAAGAACAAGTCGGCCGCCAAGAAGCGGTTCCGGTTCACGGCCACCGGCAAGGTGCGCGCCACCCAGTCCGGCAAGCAGCACGGCATGATCAAGCGCACCAACAAACAGATCCGCAATCAGCGCGGGACCACCATCCTGAAGGATTGTGACGCCAGGATCGTGAAGAAGATGATGCCCTACCGCTGAAGCGGACAGGCGCGCATTCTCGGAGAGGGTGGTGCATGCTCATTGCCCGGGCATGAGCGGCAGTTGGTGCCGGAGACGAAAGGCACATCGGCAGCGAACCGCCAGATCAGCAACCGCAATCGCCGGGATCAGGACGTTCCGAGGAGAAAGGACCCATGCCTCGTGCAAAGAAGGGCGGCCCCAGGGCCCGAGCCAGACACAAGAAGATCATCCGCCAGGCCAAGGGCTACTATGGCCGGCGCAAGAATGTCTATCGCGTGGCCGTGCAGGCGGTAGAGCGCGCACACCAGTATGCCTATCGCGATCGCCGCCGCCGCAAGCGCGTGTTCCGCAGCCTGTGGATCCAGCGCATCAACGCGGCCTGCCGCGAGCTGGACTTCACCTACGCCCGATTTATCAACGGGCTCGGCAAGGCAGGCATCGAGATCGACCGCAAGATGCTGGCCGATCTGGCCGTGCGCGAGCCCGAGGCCTTCAAGGCACTCGTGGAGAAGGCCAGGGCGGCGCTGGCCTGACCGTGCAAGGGCCAGCAGGCCGGCTGGGCGCCCAGGGCAGCACGGGCCGTGCCGGCAAGTCTGGCGACCGGGCGCCTTCCGCCCGCCTCTTCCGAACCTCGTGCCGAAGTGGCGAGCGGAACACCACTCACGGGCTTTCGCGAATCACAGACAACCTGCCAGGGCCGGGCCCGATGGCATCTGCCGGCGCCAGCATGCATGGCGCAGGGAGCAGCGTGTCATTCCGAGGTGCCGGCCCTTGGCATGTATGGCCACCGGTTTCCGCGGACCTTCGGGCTTCACCGGTGACGATGCTGACAGGAGCACCAGCTTGACGAGGCCGTGATGAGCGAGGAACAGGATCTGGAGACACTGGAGGCGGCGCTGGCGGCGGCCATCGAGGCGGCAGAGGACGAACGCGCCCTGGACGCGGCCCGCGTGAAGGCCCTCGGCAAGAAGGGGGCCATCAGCCAGCTGATGAAGGAACTGGGCAAGCTGCCGCCGGAGGCCCGCAAGGCCCGCGGTCAGGCGCTCAATGCGGTGAAGCAGCGGCTGGCCGCCCTGGTGGAGGACAGGAAGCGGGCTCTGAAGCGCGCGGCCCTGGAGCGCCGGCTGCAAGCAGAGCAGGTGGACGTGACCCTGCCGCCGCGGCCGGAGATGCAGGGGAGCGTGCATCCCGTCTCCCATGTGTGGGAGGAGGTGGTGGAGATCTTCGCCGATCTCGGCTTCTCCGTGGCAGAAGGGCCGCACATCGAGACCGACTGGTACAACTTCGAGGCGCTCAACATTCCCCCCGAGCATCCCGCGCGCCAGGAGCACGACACCTTCTATTTCCACGAAAAGGCGGACGGCACGCGCAAGCTGCTGCGCACACACACCTCGCCGGTGCAAATCCGCACCATGGAGACGACCGAACCGCCCATACGCATCATTGCGCCCGGACGCACCTTCCGCTGCGATTCGGACCAGACGCACACACCCATGTTCCACCAGGTGGAAGCCCTTGTCATCGACGAAGAGACCCACATGGGCCACCTGAAGTGGACACTGGAGGAGTTCTGCAAGGCGTTCTTCGAAACCGATACGGTGAAGATGCGATTCCGTGCCTCGCATTTTCCCTTCACCGAGCCCTCCATGGAGGTGGACATCAACTGCGCCTGGGAAGGTGGCCAGGTGAAGGTGGGCGAAGGTGATGACTGGCTGGAGATCCTGGGCTCCGGCATGGTGCATCCCAACGTGATCCGGGCCGGCGGCCTCGATCCCGAGCGCTATCAGGGCTATGCCTTCGGCATCGGACTGGACCGGCTGGCCATGTTGAAATACGGCATTCCGGATCTGCGCGCCTTCTTCGAGTCCGATCTGAGGTGGCTGCGTCATTACGGTTTTTCGGCATTGCAGGTGCCCACTCTGGCGGGAGGGCTGTCGGCATGAAGTTCACGCTGTCCTGGCTGAAGGATCATCTGGAGACGGAGGCCTCCCTGGAGGAAATCGTCGAGGCGCTCGATGCCATCGGTCTCGAGGTGGAGGCGGTCGTCGATCCGGCTGCGAGACTGAAGCCCTTCACCGTGGCCCGCATCGTCGCCTGCGAGCCGCATCCCAATGCCGACCGGCTGAAGGTCTGCCGGGTGCAGACAAGGGACGGCGAAGTGCAGGTGGTGTGCGGTGCGCCCAACGCCCGTGCGGGGCTTGTGGGCATCTTCGCGCCCCCGGGCAGCCGCATCCCCGGCACGGGGCTGGATCTGAAGGTGGCCAGGGTGCGCGGCGTGGAATCGGCGGGCATGATGTGCTCCGAACGGGAGCTCGAAATTTCCGACGATCACGAGGGCATCATCGAGCTGCCCGGGGATTTGCCCGTGGGCACACCGGCCGCGCAGGCGCTGGGGGTGGACGATCCGGTGATCGAGATCGCGATCACGCCCAACCGTGGGGATGCGCTGGGGGTGCGCGGCATTGCCCGGGATCTGGCTGCGCGGGGGCTGGGGCGCCTGAGGCCGCTGGACGTGCCGAAAGTCGAAGGCGTGTTCGACTCGCCCATTGCCGTGTCGCTGGACTTTCCGGAAGAGGCGCGCAATGCCTGCCCGCATTTCATCGGCCGCTACATCCGCGGTGTCAGGAACGGGCCGTCGCCGGCGTGGATGCAGCGACGGCTGAAGGCCATTGGCCTGAGGCCCATCTCGGCTCTGGTGGACATCACCAACTACATCATGTTCACCTTCAACCGGCCGCTGCACGTGTTCGATGCCGACCGCATCACGGGCAACATTCATGCGCGTCTGGCTCGCCCGGGCGAAAGGCTGCTGGCCCTGGACGGGCGCGAATATGCCCTGGACGAGACCATGACCGTGATTGCCGACGATGCGGGGCCGCAGGGCATTGCCGGCATCATCGGCGGCGAGGAATCGGGTGTGGCGGAGGAGACGGTCAACGTCTTCCTGGAAGTGGCCTTCTTCGATCCCGTGCGTACGGCCATGACCGGGCGCAAGCTCAATCTCATGACCGATGCCCGCTACCGTTTCGAGCGGGGCGTGGATCCCGGCTTTCTCCATGATGCGGCGGAAATCGCCACGCGCATGATCCTGGACATCTGCGGTGGCGAGGCTTCGGCGATCGTGGAGGCGGGCGAACCGGCCGTGCCGCCACGGGAGAGACGCACCTGGTTCCTGCGTGGGGATCGGGTGAAAACCCTGGGCGGGCTGGACCTGCCACTGCCGCGCCAGAAAGCGATTCTCGACGACCTGGGCTTCGAGACCGCAGAGAAGGACGGCGGGCTTGTGGCCACGGCTCCCACCTGGCGACCGGATATCAGGGGCGAGGCCGATCTCGTGGAGGAGATCGTGCGCATCGAGGGGCTGGATCGCATCCCCTCCGTGGCCCTGTCGCGCCCGCATGCGGTGGCGCGTCCCGTGCTCACCGACATGCAGAAACGCATCGTGCGCGTGCGGCATGCCCTGGCAGCGCGCGGGCTGGCAGAGGCCGTCACCTACTCCTTCCTGCCGCACAGGCAGGCCGTGCTCTTCGGCGGGGGGCAGAAGGATCTGCAACTGGCCAATCCCATCTCCACGGAGCTGTCGGACATGCGCCCTTCGCTTCTGCCCAACCTGATTGTCGCGGCCGGACGCAATGCCGCCCGTGGCGTGGAGGGCATTGCCCTGTTCGAGGTCGGCAGCCTCTATCTCTCCGACGAACCGGAAGGCGAAAAGCCGGCCGCCGCCGGCGTGCGCCAGGGCATGGCGGGGCCACGCCACTGGCAGGTGCGGCAGCGGCCGGTGGACGTGTTCGATGCCAAGGCCGATGCGTTGGCCGTGCTGGCCGCGGCTGGCGCACCGGTGGCTTCGGTGCAGACGGTGGCAGGCGAGGCGCCGGCCTGGTTCCATCCCGGACGGTCCGGCACGCTGAAGCTGGGACCAAAGGTCGTGCTCGGCCATTTTGGCGAGATTCACCCGGCCGTGCTGGAGGAGATGGATGTGAAGGGCCCGGTTGCCGCCTTCGAGATCCGGCTGGATGCCATCCCCGCGCGGCGGCAGAAGGGCACGACTAGGCCGCCGCTCGATGCGCCGGATCTGATGCCCGTCTCGCGAGACTTCGCCTTCGTCGTGGATGCCGACGTGCCGGCGGAAAAGATCGTGCAGGCCGCACGCAGCGCGGAGAAAGCGCTCATTGTCGATGTGCGGGTGTTCGATGTCTTTGCCGGCGAGAAGGCGGAGGCTCAGCTGGGACCGGGCAGGAAATCCGTGGCCATCGAGGTGATCCTGCAGCCACGCGAAAGATCGCTCACCAGCGAGGAGATCCAGGCCTTGGCCGATCGCATCGTGGCCGCGGTGAAGAAGGCCACGGGCGGTGAACTGCGTGCCTGATCCCGCAAAAGGGCCGAATGTCCAGGCGGATTGTCTCTCTTCCGCTGTGAAGGGTCAGCGGTGGGGCAGGATGCGACGCCATCTGTGCCAGGCGGTTTTCAGCCAGCGGCGGGCATGATAGCGTCCTTCCACAGCCAGGGCGAGACCCGTGGCAAAACCCGCATGGCTTCCCGGCAGGGTGATCAGCACGTCTGCCATCTCCAGTCGCTGTTTCCATAGATGATCGATCATGGGGTGCCCGGGGATGGCGCAGGAATCGGCCCAGTCCACCGCAGGATCGGCCAGGATCTCCCGCGTGGCCTCGATGGTGAGCAGCACGCCGGGGGAGTAGGCCGCCATGGTCTCGTCATAGGCGATCTTGCCCAGCACCAGGGTGCGCAGATGCAGCATGGCGAAGAGGCTGGCGATGGTGCGGCCGGCATGTCTCAGACGCCAGAAGCGCAGCCGGCCTTCTGCATGCAGGGCGATGAGCGCCTGACGCGTGAAGGCCGCCAGCCCGCGTTCCTTCAGCAGGGCCGTGCCGGCCCGCCCCTTCCAGCCGCTGGCCTCCAGAGTCAGGAAATCCTCGATCCACGGCCGGGGATCGTCTTCCGCCTGGAGGATTTCGAAGCTCGTCTTTCCCCTCTCCTGCAGGCGGCGCTTCAGACGCTGCCATTCCTTGCGCCGGCGGCGGCGGATCTGGCCGCGCCACCAGGTCTCTTCCGTCAGGGTGGCATCAAGGGCCGCACGCTGCCACACATCGAGAATGCGCAAGCGCAGACCCATCTCGGTTGCGCAGGCCGCCAGCCCTTTCATGAAAGGGCCGCGGCGCGTGACGGAGGGAAAGAAGGCCACCCGAGTGCCCCCTTCGGCCAGGGTCTGCAGCAGGGCGGCAACGGCCGCTTGCGGATCGCGACCATCGATCAGCGGCACGCCATGGCAGAAGAAGGAAGTCCAGCGGGGTGTGGCCACCTGCGGCCACTCCTTGTTCCATCGCGCCCCCTGCGCGATGCCGCACAGGGCCACCGGTGCCCCCCTGTCGTCAAGAGCCACGACAGGCAAAGGCCGACTTTTCACAGGTAGCCCCGCCATGCCTGCCATGAGCCAGGCCCGCATGGATGAAAATGCCGGTTCGGCGGCCTGTTCCTCGAGAGCGGCCCAGTCCTCTGCATCGGGCAGGGGAGAGACCGCAAGATGGCGGATCCGCGGCATTTCGTTCATGCCCGTTCTCCTGCCGTCTGGGCCGGCGCCGGGCCATCAAATCCCTCCTGCAGCACGCGCCGCGCCGCCAGGGCAAAGAGCCCGGCCTGCAGGACAAAGGCCGTGGTGGTGGCCGTGGCCGCGCCCATGAGACCCATGGAGGGAATGAGCAGCAGATTGAGCAGCCCGTTGACCAGGGCCGCCAGACCCGTGACCATGGCCGTGTGATTCTGGTGGCCGGAGACCACGAGCATGGATTCGGCCGGGCCGGCCGCGGCGCGCGCCAGATAGCCGATGGCCAGCACGAACATGAGCGGCCAGCCTTCCACAAACTCCGCACCGAACATGGAAAGAATGAAACGACCGGTCAGCAGCAGCACGGCGGCCGCCGCCAGAGAGGGCCAGAGCGTCCAGTTGCGGAAACGGGTCAGCTGGCGGGCGGCACGCTCCACGTCACGCTCGGCATAGGCCGTGGCGAAACGGGGCATGGCCACGGCCGTGACGGCAAAATGAATGAAGGCAATCAGGGTGATGGTGCGCGCCGCGGCGAAATAGACGGCGATGCGGTCGGGGCTGACGAAGAGCTCCAGCAGCATCACGTCCAGGTTCAGCATGAGGAGGGTGAACCCGTCCATGATGAGCATGGGCAGGGAAACGGCGATCCACTGCCGGCCCTGCATGACCGGACGCTCGGGCTTCAGCTCGCGCATGAGGCGACGATGCTGGAGAATGAACTGAACGCCGGCGGTGAGCCAGGCGGCCACGGCGAGCGCGGTGGCAGCCAGCACGGCGTTGCGTTCGCCCAGGGTCAGCAGCGCGAGAGCCACGAGCACGAGAATGAGCAGCGGGCGCAGGATGTAGGGCGGCAGGAAGGCCAGACCGATCCACGAGCGGGCACGGCCGACGCCGTCCTGAAAGTCGGTCAGCGCCATGGCCGGCAGGGCGAGCAGGCCGATCGTCATGGCCGCGGCGTAGTGATCCTCGCGCAGGGCCGGTACATAACGGATGGCGAGAATGCCCAGCCCGGCGGCCAGAAATCCGCCGACGAGGCTTACCAGCCGGCCGAAACGCAGAAAACCTCGGGCCAGGCCGTGGTCCTCCGGCTTGCGGTATTCGGCCAGGAAGCGCACGGCTGCGATGGAGAGACCGGCCGTGCACAGAAGGCCCAGAAAGTTCACCCACACCCACACGTAGGTATAGACACCGAACTCGAAAGCGCCGAGCCAGCGGGCCAGCAGCACGTGGGAGGCGAAGGCGATGCCGGCGGAGGCCACGCGGATGCCGAAGGAGAACAGCGCGCCCAGGCCGGCACGGGCATCCTCCCCGCGGCCCAGCAACAGGTCGCGCAGCGGATCCGGCAGGCGTGCCGTATAACGCAGAAGCAGTCTCTTCATGACTCCCCCGTCTGGCCCGGATGGGAATGCGGCCGTCTCGCCCTGAAAATCGCAGAGAGGCGCAAAGGAAGCCTTAAAGTCGATTACCGACCTGTCGCGCTGGTTAGGGAAAGGTGAATGCGGCAGGCGATCTTGTTTCTTCCGGGTTTTCCGACCGATCTGGGCCTTTCGTCTTTTGGGCAGCTTGCCGGAACGGGAACGGGCACGCCAGAATACGGAACGATCCGGCATTTTCAGGAACATGACATCCAGGCATCAGCCAGGGAGGGCCGGGCATGAGCCGCTATCGTGAGGTCTACGAGAGCTGGAGGAAGGATCCGGAAGGGTTCTGGGCCAGGGCTGCCGAGGAGATCGACTGGTACAGACGATGGGACAAGGTCTTCGATCCCGATCAGGGCGTGTATGGGCGCTGGTTCGTCGGCGCGACGTGCAACACCTGCTACAATTGCGTGGACCGGCACGTGCAGGACGGCCGTGGCGATCAGCCTGCCATCATCTGGGATTCGCCGATCACCGGCGCGAAGCGTGTGATCACGTACAGCGAGCTGCTGGACGAGGTGTCGCGTTTCGCTGCCGTGCTGCGCGACTTCTCCGTGGAAAAGGGCGATCGGGTGATCATCTACATGCCCATGGTGCCGGAGGCGGTGATCGCCATGCTGGCCTGCGCCCGCATCGGCGCCATTCACTCGGTGGTCTTTGGCGGCTTTGCGGCCAGAGAGCTGGCCACGCGCATCGATGATGCCTGCCCCCGGCTGATCGTCTCTGCCTCCTGCGGCATCGAACCCGGCCGCATCGTGCATTACAAGCCGCTGCTGGACGAAGCCATCGAGATGGCCCGCCACAAGCCGGAAACCTGCATCATCCTGCAGCGGCCGCAGGCCAGGGCCGGCATGATCCCCATTCGCGATCAGGACTGGCATGAGCTGATGAGCCAGGCCAAGGCGAAGGACCACCGGGCAGAATGCGTGCCGGTCGCCGCCACCGATCCCCTCTACATCCTTTATACCTCCGGCACCACCGGCCAGCCCAAGGGGGTGGTGCGCGACAACGGCGGCCACATGGTGGCGCTGAAGTGGTCCATGAAGGCCATCTATGACGTGGACCCCGGCGACGTCTACTGGGCCGCCTCGGACGTGGGCTGGGTGGTGGGCCACAGCTACATCGTCTATGGCCCGCTGCTGCATGGCTGCACCACCCTCGTCTTCGAGGGCAAACCGGTGGGTACGCCCGATGCCGGCGTGTTCTGGCGCATCATTGCCGAGCATGGCGTGAAGGTGCTGTTCACGGCCCCCACGGCCTTCCGCGCCATCAAGAAGGAGGACCCGGAGGGCACGTTCATCCGCAAGTACGACCTCTCCGGCTTCAAGGCCCTGTTCCTGGCCGGCGAGCGGGCGGATCCGGACACCGTGAAATGGGCGGAGGGCCATCTGGGCGTGCCGGTGATCGATCACTGGTGGCAGACGGAGACGGCCTGGGCCATTGCCGCCAATCCACTGGGCCTGGGCCTGCTGCCGCAGAAATACGGCTCGCCCGGTGTGCCCATGCCCGGCTACGAGGTGGACATTCTGGATGACGAAGGCAGAAAGCTGGGCCCTGGCGAGTTGGGGGCCATCTGCGTGAAACTGCCGCTGCCGCCGGCCTGCCTGCCCACCCTGTGGCAGAACGACGAACGCTTCCGCGAGAGCTATCTCTCGCGCTTTCCCGGCTATTACGAGACGGCGGATGCCGGCTATCGCGACGAGGATGGCTATCTCTACATCATGGCTCGGACGGACGACATCATCAACGTGGCCGGTCATCGCCTTTCCACGGGCGGCATGGAAGAGGTGCTGGCCGCGCATCCGGATGTGGCCGAATGTGCCGTGGTGGGCATCAGAGACGATCTGAAGGGGCAGATCCCCATCGGCTTCATCGTGCTGAAATCCGGTGTTTCGCGGCCTTCGGCAGAGGTGGAACGGGAGTGCGTGCAGCTGGTGCGCGAGAAGATCGGTGCGGTGGCCTCGCTGAAGGTGGTCATGGCCGTGGCGCGTCTGCCCAAGACGCGTTCGGGCAAGATCCTGCGCGGCACCATCCGCAAGATCGCCGATGGGGAGGCATGGAAGATGCCGGCCACCATCGATGACCCGGCGATCCTGGACGAGATCACGGAAGCGCTGGCAGCGCGCGGTCTCGTTCGCGGGCAGGGGTGACCAGTGCCATGTCCCGGATGCTGGCGCGGCCTCATGCCGGTTTCCTGTCTGCCGGGCTGGATTGCACGGGGCACAACGCCGTCTGGCGCAGACAAAAACCGCAAGGGAATGCTTGAAAGAGGCCGTCGGTTTCATTATAACCCCATTCGCCAGATGGCGCAGGTGTTCACGCTTCAGCGCGACAGCCATCACATGCCCGTGCCTGGGTAGCTCAGTTGGTAGAGCAACGGACTGAAAATCCGTGTGTCGGTGGTTCGATTCCGCCCCCAGGCACCATTTTTCGCCTTTCCTTGTCTTTCTGCTGGAAAACGACGGACTTGCCTCATGCCAGCGGGGCTCCTCTTGCGCCGGGGGGCGGGCCGTGAATGAAGACGGCCTCGACTCTCATCCCGGCGCGCCCCTTCTCTCGTCGAACGTGAAGAAAAATTTTCCAGCCTGCCGAGCAGGCGGGAAAACCTTTTCTTCAGAAAAACAATGCGTCCTGCTGGCTCAGGGCACGGCCCGGCGCCAG
>CAZNLW010000045.1:0-14753 GCA_964574205.1 uncultured Rhizobiaceae bacterium
CTGTGGCATCTGCCACCACAGGCCCTGGCCCTCGTCATTCGGCTTGTCCGCCCGACGACCGATCCACACGAGCACCTGCGGATTGAACAATGCCACCCCCACACAGGGGCGATAGGGAAGATCCGTCATGACCCAGCTTCCTCGCGCAAGACACCTGTTCCGGCCGGTGTAGATAACATGCCCGACCGCAACCGTCATCCGCGCCCGACGTGAAGAAGCAGGACGCCGACGCTCAGCGTGCGCCCCTCAGGCGATAGATGGCACTCAGCGGCACCAGCAGGACCTCGCCCCTGGACTGCACTTCGGTGGCCCATTCGTCCACGCCCCGCAGCGTTTCGTCGAAGGCCGCGCCGATGCCGATGGCCCATCCCGAAGTGCGGGCCTTGGCCTCCAGCGCCTTCAGCGCCGCCTTCACGGCGTCGGGATCCCGCTCCAGATCGATGCGGCGATCGGCCTGCAAAGCCGGCACCCCGATCACCTCGGCCAGGGAGATGGCCAGCGAATCGTTCGTGATGCCATCATCCAGGAACACCAGCCCCCGCCGTTTCAGCTCATGCAGCACCGGCGAAAGCGCCTCGCCCGATGTCAGGAACTTCTGGCCCGTGTAGTTGACGATACCGATATAGCCGGCTGCCTTGCCCATGAGACGCAGCAGCTTGGTGCGGTTTTCCTCGGCATTGGCGGAGACGAGCAGCGTCTGTGGTCCCGGGTTCACCGAGGGCCAGCCCCAGGGTTCCATGGGAATTTCCAGCAGGACCTCGTGCCCGGCCTGCCGTGCCTTGTTGATCTGGTTCTGGAGATTGCGGGCCAGCGGCGCGAAAGAGAGCGTCACCGCCGGCGGCAGGATGCGGATGGCCCGTGCCGTGCGCTTCGCATTCAGTCCCAGCCCGCCGATCACGATCGCCACCTTGGGCCTGGGCGAGCGCAGGATCTCGTCGGACACCCTCCGGGCATAGACGCGCCACGGCTTGCGGTTGCCCTTCACCCGAGGCAGGGAACCGAAGCGGCTGCGCTCCGTGACATCGCGGATGGGTGCACGCGGCAGTGCGCCGGCCACACCGGAAAGCGATGCCACTTTCGTCTCGCCTGTCTCTATCTGGGCTTCCTCCAGGACCTCCGCCTCCTCTGGCGAGGAGGGCAGCTCGGCCGCATCGATGCCTACGTCATCCGGCACATCGGGAAAGGTGATGACCTTGGCGCCGTCCGGCCGGATGGTTTCCACCGGTTCGCCAATCGTGGCGGTTTGCAGGGTGGGATCGGCTTGCGGTTTCACATCCTTGATCGCGACCGTGGCGGCCGGCGTTTCCGGCAGGGGTGTCTTCCAGGCCCACACGGCACCCCCAGCCAGCAGCATGAGCGCCAGCGCCCACGCGGTCTGTGCCGGTGTTGGCCGCCGCTCCCACAGGCGCGCAAGAAATCCTTTCTTCTTCAGCGGCTTGTGAAGATCATCCATGGCCCCACCTGCCCCCGGTGATGGTGATTCGTGGACGGATTATACCCGCAAGTGTGGCTGGCACGCGACTGTCCCTGCCAACATCCATGGCCACATGCATCCATGGCCACATTCTGGTGACAGAGTGCTGCCCCAGCCATCGCGATCGGCCACCATCAAAGAAAGTTGTAGGGATCCACGTCCACCTCCAGTTTCACGTTTCCGGGCACCTTCACGGCCGCAAGCCACGCCCGCAGGAAAGCCTGCATGTCGAACCGTCGTGACGCCTTCACGAGGAAGCGGAACCGGTGCCACCCCCGCACCATGGCGATGGGGGCCGGCGCCGGGCCCAGCACGAGCACATCGGTCGCTGCCGGCCGCATCGCTGCCAGCTGCCGACAGAACGCCTCCGCGGCCTCAGGCTTGGCCGAGGAGACGACGAGCGCCGCCAGCTGCCCGAAAGGAGGCAAACCGGCGGCTTCCCGAATGGCTTTCTCGTGAGAGATAAAGGCCTCGCGATCCCCCGCCGCCAGCGCCTGCATCAGCGGATGATCGGCCATCCACGTCTGCACCAGCGCCCGCCCCGGCCGTGCGCCGCGGCCGGCCCGTCCGGCCACCTGCATGAGCAGCTGCCATGTGCGCTCGCCAGCACGCGGATCCACCGTTTCCAGCGCCAGATCGCCATCCACCACGCCGGCCAGCGTAAGCTTCGGGAAATGGTGTCCCTTGGCCACCAGCTGGGTGCCCACGATGATGTCATACTGCCCATCGGCGATGGCGGCGAGGGTCCGTTTCAGGCGCGCCCCACGCTGCAGATCCGCGCTCAGGGCCACGATGCGCGCTCCCGGCCAGCGCCGGGCCGCCTCCTCTGCCACGCGCTCGACACCGGGGCCCACGGCCGCCAGCCGGCCTTCCGCTCCGCAATTTGGACAGGTCTCCGGCAGCCGCCGCTCATGTCCACAATGATGGCATAGCAGGATGCCGCGCAGCCGGTGCTGCACCAGCCAGGCCGTGCAATGCGGGCATTGCAGCCGATGCCCGCAGGCCCGGCACAACGTGAGCGGCGCATAGCCACGCCGGTTGAGAAACAGCAGCGCCTGCTCGCCGCGACTCAGGGTCGCGTTCACGGCCTCCACCAGGGGCGGCGCCAGCCAGAATCCCTGCTCGGGCGGTGTCGTTCGCAGATCGACCAGCGCAACCTCCGGCATGCGCGCCGCCCCGTGCCGACGCGTGAGCCGCAGCCGGCGATAACGTCCCCGCTCCGCATTCACGAGGCTCTCCAGCGACGGCGTTGCCGAGGCCAGCACCACCGGAAAACCCCCCAGGGCTCCCCGCACGACGGCCATGTCCCGCCCGTGGTAGGGAACGCCACCCTCCTGCTTGTAGGCCGTCTCGTGCTCCTCGTCCACGACAATGAGCCCGAGGTTCTTCCAGGGCAGGAACAATCCCGAGCGCGCCGCCACCACGATGCGTGCTTCGCCCGTGGCCACCGCGCGGAACACCCGCGCGCGCATGGCCGGGGTCAGGTCGGAGTGCCACTCCGCCGGCAATGCCGAGAACCGCCGTGCCACGCGCCTGATGAAGGCCCCCGTGAGCGCGATTTCCGGCAGCATCAGCAGCACCTGCTGCCCCGCCGCCAGAGCGGCGGCCATGGCCTCGAAATAGACCTCCGTCTTGCCCGAGCCGGTCACGCCATCCAGCAGCGTGACGGAAAAGTCGCGTCGGGCCACCGCCTCGCGCAGCGCCTCCGCAGCCGCGGCCTGCTCGGCTGTCAGCGTCAGTCCCCCGGGCGGTGCCGGCACGGGAGTCTCGAATGGCGGATCCTTTGGCCGGGCAACGGGCCGCAGTGCCCCCGCATCCACCAGCCCCCGCACCACGGACACCGACACGCCCGCCAGGCGCGCCAGCTCCTGTGCCGTCAATGGCGGGCTGTCCGCTGCGAGCTTCAGCACCCGCGCCCGTTGTGGCGTCATCCGTTCCGGCATCACCTCTGCAGGCTCGAGCACGAGATGGAGCCGGGGAGCCAGCCGCTCGCCCCGCACGGGCAGGAAATGCCGCAGCACCAGTCCCCGCTCGGCCACATAATAGCGCGCGATCCATTCCACGAACTGCCGCTGCACATCGCTCATCGGCGGCAGCTCCAGCACCTCGGCGATGGGCTTCAGTGGCCGCTCGGGCACCCCCTCGCGCACCCGCCATACCACGCCCGTCTCCATGCGCGGACCGATGGGCACGCGCACGAAGGCCCCGGCGTTGAGAGCCTGTTCACCCTCCATGCGGTAGCTGTAGGGCTGATCGATGCGCAGGGGCAGCAGCACATCGGCTATGCGGCAGGTGCGACTCATGCCCGGCATGATGCGGCGAGGATCCCGCAGCGTCCAGATGTGAGCTCGAAACCACGAGAGGCAGGAACAGGCCCATGACACCGGCCCCGGAAAACGGCAAGAAGGATCGGCAGAACGCCACGAGAGACGACACGCTCGCCTTTCCCGGCATGGCTGCGGATGCCGCATCGGCAGCCCAGGCCTTTCTTGCGCACATGGGCAAGGTGCGCCGGGCCGCGCCCCGCACGTTGGAAGCCTATGCCCGGGATCTGCGCACCTTTGCCGCCTTCATGCGCGAACATCTGGGCCACCCTCTCTCTCTGGCCGACATGGAAAGCCTGAAACCATTGGATTTCCGCGCTTTTCTTGCCTACCGCCGCAATCGGAGAGATTCTCCCCGCACGCTTGCCCGCCGTCTTGCGGCCCTGCGCCGCTTTGCCCACTGGCTGGCCACGGAACGGGGCGTGAGCATGCCGGCCCTGTCCGTCATTCGCGGCCCGCGCCTGCCGGATGCCCTTCCCCGTCCGCTTGCCGAGACCGAGGTGCATGAACTGATGGAGCAGGCCACGATCCGCGAGGAGAACCGTCCCGCCTGGGTGGCTGC
Source organism: uncultured Rhizobiaceae bacterium (assembly GCA_964574205.1). GTDB lineage: Bacteria > Pseudomonadota > Alphaproteobacteria > Rhizobiales > Aestuariivirgaceae > Thermopetrobacter. The sequence goes on from CAZNLW010000045.1 coordinate 4,361, forward strand.
CCGCGATGCCGCCGTGCTGTTGCTGCTTTATGGCTGTGGCCTGCGCATCTCCGAGGCCCTTTCCCTTGCCCGCGCGCAGGCCGAGGCCGTGGCCGCCGGCCGCACGGACCTCTTGGAGATCACCGGCAAGGGGGGCAAGATGCGCATTGTGCCCGTGCTGCCGCAAGTGGCCGAAGCCCTGCGCGACTATATCGCCCGCCTGCCTTTTGAGGTGCCGGCAGACGAACCTGTTTTCCGGGGGGTGCGGGGCAGGCCGCTGTCGCCCCGCATCATTCAGCAACTCACCGCCCGTCTGCGCGGCGCCCTCGGCCTGCCCCGCACGGCCACGCCCCATGCCTTGCGCCACTCCTTTGCCACGCACCTGCTGGGCGCCGGCGCCGATCTCCGCACCATCCAGGAGCTTCTGGGGCACGCGAGCCTGTCCACCACCCAGGTCTACACGCGCGTGGACGCCGCTCGCCTTGTCGAACAGTATCGCGCCGCCCACCCCCTCAGCGGTGGTGGCAGGCAGCAAGAGTGAGTGTCTATTCGAATCAGCAGGATTCGAAACGGAAAGGAGCACGGCCGATTCGGGCCTCACCGCGATGCGCGATATCGTGATTCGCGGCCCTCGCGATGCCTACTGACCGCACGTTCCGTCTCCGAACAGGCGGTTGTAGAGGCACGAGCGCGACAGCATGCGCTCCAGCAGACTTTTCTGCACGTGTCGTTGCTCTGCCAGAGCCCGCATCTTGTCGGCAAAGGTGCCGCCTTCCGGCAGCTCAAGCCGGGGCGGTTCTGCCAGACCCACGAGCTCGCCCACGTCACGCATCAGGCCCAGCACGTCCGAGGGGCAGGCCTCGTTCATGGCCAGGGCCACCTGCGCCATGGGATTCTTCTTCGAGAAGAACAGATCCACGATGTTCGGCATTGGCTGCGCCGCCTGCCGCATGGCCTTGCGCTGCCGTGCCTGCCCTTCCTCCGCAGCCGGCGGCAGCGATCCCGTGATTTCCTGTGCAGCCGCCGCATCGCTCACGGGAACGATGGTCGCCACCTTCGAATCGTCGGCAATGGCGGACACGGAAAGGGTCACGAGCAGCATCATAGCTGCCGAAAGAGTGGTTTTCATGATCGGTCTCTGCCCCCGTGAATGCAATTCACGCTCCGTTAACCGGAATATAGACGGCCCCGCCCTGCCCCGCAATCCCTGCGTGACGGCACTTTTGTCGCACAGTCATGAGGATATGCGCATGTGCTCACATGCGAGCAGGCATCCTCACCCTTGCCCCCCGCATCATGACAGGCCCATGCAGAAAGAAAGCCGGCAGCACTCCAGCCGCCGGCTCGCCTGTATCCGCAAGCATTGCGCGATCACCAGAGGACGACGCGCAAGTCATGTCGTTGCATCACTTGCCGCTGTCCTGCTTGGCGGTGAGATCCTCGCCCGTCTTCTGGTCCACGGCCTTCATGGACAGGCGCACCTTGCCGCGAGGATCGATGCCGAGCAGCTTCACCTTCACGACATCGCCTTCCTTCACCACGTCACTCACCTTGCCCACACGCCTGGCCGAGAGCTCGGAGATGTGCACGAGGCCGTCCCTGGAGCCGAAGAAGTTCACGAAGGCACCGAAATCCACGATTTTCACCACGCGGCCTTCGTAGATCTGGCCAACTTCGGGCTCCTCGGTGAGGCCCTTGATCCACTCGATGGCCTTGCGAATGGACTCACGATCAGTGGACGCCACCTTGATGGTCCCATCGTCCGCTATGTCGATCTTGGCGCCGGTCTTTTCCACGATTTCGCGGATCGTCTTGCCGCCGGCGCCGATCACGTCGCGGATCTTGGCCACGGGAATGGTGATCACCTCGATCTTGGGCGCGCGTTCGGTGAGCTCCGGCCGGGTTTCGGAAAGCGCCTCCTTCATCTTTTCCAGGATGTGGGCGCGCCCCGCCTTGGCCTGCTGCAGGGCCGTGCGCATGATCTCTTCGGTGATGCCGGTCACCTTGATGTCCATTTGCAGGGAGGTGATGCCCTCCTCGGTGCCGGCCACCTTGAAGTCCATGTCGCCGAGATGGTCCTCATCCCCCAGGATGTCGGACAGCACGGCAAACTTCTCGCCCTCCAGGATCAGCCCCATGGCGATGCCGGAGACGGGCCGCTTGATGGGCACGCCGGCATCCATCAGCGACAGGGAGGCACCGCACACCGTGGCCATTGAAGAGGAGCCGTTGGACTCGGTGATCTCGGAGACCACGCGCACCGTGTAGGGAAACTCCGTCTGTGACGGCATCACCGGATGCAGCGCCCGCCAGGCCAGCTTGCCGTGACCGATCTCGCGCCGGCCGGTGAAACCCACGCGTCCCGTCTCGCCCACGGAGAAGGGAGGGAAGTTGTAGTGCAGCAGGAAATGCTCGCGATACGTGCCCTCCAGGGCATCCACGAACTGCTCGTCGTCACCCGTGCCCAGCGTGGTGACCACCAACGCCTGCGTTTCGCCGCGGGTGAAGAGGGCCGACCCGTGGGTGCGTGGCAGGATACCCACCTCCGCCACGACGGGCCGCACCTCGTCCAGCCGACGGCCATCGATGCGCGTGCCGGTCTCCAGGATCTGGCCGCGCACGATTTCCTTTTCTACCTTCTTGAAGGCCTCCAGCACGTGGCCCGGGTTGCACTCGCCGGCCTCGGCCTTCTCTTCCGGACACAGCTCGGCCACGGCCTGCTCGCGAATGGCATCCACGGCATCCCGCCGCTTCAGCTTCTCGGTGATGGCATAGGCTTCCCTGAGCGCTGCGCCGAACTTCTCGCGAATGGCCTCGACAAGCGGCGCGTAGTCCACCCGCTCGATCTCCCGCGGCGGCTTGGCGGCCCTGGCAGCCAGGCGCTCGATGGCCTCGATCACCGGCTGGAACGCCTCGTGACCGAACATCACCGCGCCCAGCATCTCGTCCTCGGAGAGCTCGTGCGCCTCCGATTCCACCATGAGCACGGCCTCCTTCGTGCCGGCCACCACCAGGTCCAGGCGGGACTTCTCCATGTCCTCGAGCATGGGGTTGAGGACATATTCGCCTTCGATGAGTCCCACGCGCGCCGCTCCGATCGGCCCCTTGAACGGCAGGTTGGCAATCGCCAGCGCCGCCGAGGTGGCAATCATGGCCACGATGTCGGGGTCGTTCTCCAGGTCATGGGACAGCACCGTGGCGATGATCTGCGTCTCGCACTTGAAGTCCGGGTCGAACAGCGGCCGGATGGGCCGGTCGATGAGGCGCGAGACGAGCGTTTCCTTCTCGCTCGGGCGTCCCTCGCGCTTGAAGTAGCCGCCGGGAATCTTGCCTGCGGCATAGGTCTTTTCCTGATAGTTCACCGTGAGCGGAAAGAAGTCCATCCCCGGCCGGGGTGCCTTTTCCGCCACCACCGTGGCCAGCACGGTGGTCTCGCCATAGGTGGCCAGCACCGCGCCGTCCGCCTGGCGAGCCACCCGTCCGGTCTCCAGCTTCAGGGGCCGTCCGCCCCATTCGATCTCTTCCGTGTGAATGTCGAACATCGTTCTGCTTCCTGCAATGGTATCTGCAGGAACCGGGATCACCCCGCGCCCCGTTCCGACCCGTTGAGGCCCCGGCTCGTGGCCGGGGTGGTCGGGAGGAGGCCCGGGGCGATACCGCCGGCTCCCGCCGTTTCCCGGTTTGCCTGTGTGATCCGGAAGGCAGGCCGAGGCCCGCCCTCCCGATGACGAGGCCTGCGATGGCCGGTCACGGCACCGTCGGCTGCCCCCGCCATCGGAAACGGAACGAACACCTCCGGCTCACCATCGGCGACCCTGGCCACTCGCCCTTGCCGCTCATGCCGACAGGATGACCTGCCGGACAGCAGGCAGGGTTGGCGGCCCGCTCCCTCATCCTGCCCCCGGGTCGCCGCCATCCGGCTGCCTGTCCCAACGGTTTCAGACAGCCGGGCAAGAGCAAGATGCAGATGTCGGCCCGGGAGATGCCGGCCGGTATCGAACCGAACCTGCAAACCGCTCCCGGAGCTCCAGAGACGTTGCCGGGCAGCTCCCCGACTGCCCATGACAGAAAGCCTGCCCCTTCAATGGCGCAGGCCCAGCCGCTCGATCAGCTTCTGATAGCGGTCGAAGTCCTTCCGCTTCAGATAGTCCAGCAGCTTGCGGCGCTGCGAAACCAGCTTCAGCAGGCCGCGCCGCGAATGGTTGTCCTTGCGGTGCACCTTGAAGTGCTCGGTGAGATTGTTGATGCGCTCCGTCAGGATGGCCACCTGCACCTCTGGCGAGCCCGTGTCGCCGTCGTGAGTGGCGAATTCCCTGATGAGCGCCTGCTTGCGCTCGGGCGTGATCGACATCGCTTGTCTCCTCGAAAATCGGTTTCGTCCCGAAAACCGCAAGGCGCCCTGCCGTGCACGCTGGTTCAGGGGCGGGAAGCGCCGTCCTCGCGGCCCAGGTTGAACACGCGCCGCGGCTTGAGAATGCCGGCCTCCACCGTACAGATGGCGACCGGCCGCCCCTTCCAGGTGGCCAGCACGGCCTCTTCCTCCACCGGCGCATGGGCGCCGCGCAGGATCACCGACTGGCCGCGCACGATGCGCGAGGCCTGCGTGCCGTCCAGGGCCAGCGCCGGGATGTCGGCCAGCGCGGTCTCGACCGGCAGCAGCACCTCGTGCAACGCCTTGCGATCGGCGTCCTTATGGCGCAATTCCTCCAGCTTTTCCAGAGAAATCGCATCTTCCAGCGTGAACGGCCCCACGCGCGTGCGCTGCAGTTGACTGACATGCCCCAGGCAGCCCAGGCGCTTGCCCATGTCGCGCGCAAGCGCCCGCACATAGGCGCCCTTGCCGGTCACCGCACGAAACACGGCATGATCGGCATCGGGCAGATCCACCAGCTGAAGATCGTGAATCATCACCTGCCGCGGCTTCAGCTTCACCTCCTCGCCGTCACGCGCCAGATCATAGGCCCGTTCGCCATCGATCTTGATGGCCGAGAACCGCGGCGGCAGCTGCTCGATCTCGCCGGTGAACTCGGGCAGAATGGCTTCGATCTCCGCGCGTGTGGGGCGCCTCGCCGAGGAGGCGATCACCTCCCCCTCGGCATCGTCCGTATCCCGCTGCTCGCCCCAGCGCACGGTGAAGAGATAGCCCTTCTCGCCTTCCATGACCCACTGCACGGTCTTCGTGGCCTCGCCCAGGGCTATGGGCAGAACGCCGGTGGCGAGCGGGTCCAGCGTGCCGCCATGCCCGGCCTTGCGGGCATTGAACAGCCGCTTGACCACATTGACTGCCTCCGTGGAGGTCATGTCGTAGGGCTTGTCGAGAATGAGCCAGCCATGCACCGGCTGGCCGCGTGGTCGTCTGCGACCCATCTGTCGTGCCTCGCGTCCTGGTTGCATTTCGGAAATGGCGGAAATTCACGACGGCTGGGCGGCGGACAAAACGCCGCACCCTGCCGTCTTCAGTCCTCGTCCCCGCTGCGGGCCAGGTCACGCGCTACCCGTGGATCACGCAGAAGGGCATCGATGCGCGCCGCATGGTCCTGTGCCGGATCGAGCCGAAAGCGCAGCTTCGGCATGTATTTCATGCGGCGCAGTGCCGGCGAGATCAAGCCGCGGATGCGCCGCGCCCGTGCGTTGAGGGCTGCCTCCAGCCCCTGTTTCTGCTCTTCCAGGAGCGGACGCACATAGACGGTGGCATGCCGCAGATCCGGTGACACCTCCACATCGGTCACCGTGATCGTGGCCGTGTCCAGCCCCGGTTCGTCCATGCGTCGGGTGACGAAGACCTCGCCCAGGGCATGGCGAATGGCCTCGCCGACCCGAAGCTGCCGCTGGCTTGGCGGTTTTTTTCTGCTGTTCATGAGTCTGCCGGTTCCATGATCGGGATGCGGCCGCAGTGCCCGGACGTGTCTTTCGCCAGACAGGGAGCCGGAGAAGAAGAGCGCCGGGCAGGACCGCAGCCCGCATCACGAGACAATGCATGCGTTCATTCGGGAATATGGGCTCCCGCCACCACAGGACAAGGGCTGTTGCCCGGCCATCGGAGGCCGCGGCGTTCGCGCCTGCCAGCCGGCCGATTGCCATGGCCGCACGGGGCGATGGTGTGCCACGGCACCGATTTCCGGACAGCCGATGGCCGACGGATGGCGGCCTCAGAGCGTGCGCTGCACCGTCTCCACGCGATAGCACTCCACGATGTCGCCCTTCTTGATGTCCTGCCAGTTCTCGAAAGCCATGCCGCACTCCTGGCCCGCCTGCACTTCCTTCACCTCGTCCTTGAAGCGCTTCAGGGAGGCCAGCCTGCCCTCGTGGATCACCACGCCGTCGCGGATCAGGCGCACACCGGCGCCACGCTCCACCACGCCCTCGGTGACCCGGCAGCCGGCCACGTTGCCCACCTTGGAGATGCGGAACACCTCCAGCACCTCCGCATTGCCGAGGAAGGTCTCGCGGATTTCCGGCTCCAGCAGGCCGGACATGGCCTGCTTGATGTCATCCACGAGATCGTAGATGACATTGTAGTAGCGGATCTCGATGCCCTCGCGTTCCGCCACTTCCCGGGCCTTCTTGTCGGCGCGCACGTTGAAGCCGAGGATCACCGCGCCCGTGGTGGCCGCCAGCTGCACATCCGATTCGGAGATGCCCCCCACGCCGTAGTGCACGATGCGCGCGCGCACCTCGTCATTGCCCAGCTTGTTGAGCGCCTGCACGATGGCCTCCGCCGAGCCCTGCACGTCTGCCTTCACCAGCACGGGAAACTCTTTCAGCTCCCCTTCCTTCATCTGGTTCATCAGCTGCTCGAGCGAGGCCTTGCGCAGGGCCGCGCCCTTCGCCTCGCGCTTCTTGCGCTCGCGGTATTCGGCCACCTCGCGTGCACGCGCTTCCGTGTCCACCACCACCAGCACGTCGCCCGCCTCAGGCACGCCGTGGAAGCCCAGCACCTCCACCGGCATGGAGGGGCCGGCTTCCTTCACCCGCCGACCGGTATCGTCGATGAGCGCACGCACACGACCCCAGGCGGTGCCGGCCACCACGACATCGCCCACCTTCAGGGTGCCGCGCTGAACCAGCACCGTGGCCACGGGCCCGCGGCCCTTGTCCAGTCGCGCCTCGATGACGAGGCCCTCCGCCGGGCGGTCCGGATTGGCCTTCAGCTCCATGAGTTCCGCCTGCAGGTGAATGGCCTCCAGCAGGTCCGTCAGGCCCTGGCCGGTAAGTGCGGAGACCTCCACGTCCAGCACGTCGCCCCCCATGCTTTCCACGAAGACCTCGTGCTGCATCAGCTCCGTGCGCACGCGGTTGGGATCGGCCTCCGGCTTGTCGATCTTGTTGATGGCCACGATGATGGGCACCTCTGCCGCCTTGGCGTGGTTGATGGCTTCGATGGTCTGCGGCATCACGCCGTCGTCCGCGGCCACCACCAGCACCACGATGTCGGTGGCCTTGGCCCCCCGCGCCCGCATGGCCGTGAAGGCCTCGTGTCCGGGCGTGTCCAGGAAGGTGATCTTGCCCTCCGGCGTCTCCACCTGATAGGCGCCGATGTGCTGAGTGATGCCGCCGGCCTCCTGGGCTGTCACCTTGGTCTTGCGGATGGCATCCAGCAGGGAGGTCTTGCCATGGTCCACATGGCCCATCACGGTCACCACGGGCGGCCGCGGCTTCAGCGTCTCCGGCGGGTCTTCCGGGCCAATGAGGCCTTCTTCGATGTCGGCTTCGGAGACACGCTTCACCTTGTGTCCGAACTCGATGGCGATGAGCTCGGCAGTATCGGCATCGATGACATCGTTGATCTTGTGCATCTGGCCCTGCTTCATCAGGAAGCGGATGACGTCCACCGCGCGCTCCGCCATGCGCCGGGCCAGCTCCTGGATGGTGATGGCTTCCGGAATGACCACCTCGCGCGAGACCTTCTCCCGGGGCCGCTCGGCACCGCCCTGCTGCTGCTTCTTCTGCCGCTCCATGCGGCGGCGGAAGGCGGCCAGCGAGCGCGCCCGGTCCTCTTCCGTCTCGCCGGAGAGCACCTTGGCGATGGTGAGCTTGCCCTTGCGGCGTTCGCCCGCGCCCTTCACCGGCTTGGCGGGCTTCGGCACCTTCCGGCGCGGTTCCTCTTCTCTGGCCCTGGCCTTGACCTTCTCCCGGGCCGGTGCTGCCTCGGCCGTCTTGGGCTTGGCCTTCAGGCCCTGCTCCTCGGCCTTCCGTGCAGCCATGGCTTCGGCCTCGCGCCGCGCCGCCTCTTCCGCCAGCTGACGGGCCCGCTCGGCTTCCTCGCGCTTGCGTTGTTCTTCCTCTTCCCGGCGACGACGCTCTTCCTCCTGTCGCCTTTGCTCCTCCTCGCGGCGTCGGCGCTCCTCTTCCTCCTTGCGCCGTTTCTCTTCCTCGATGGCACGCTGGCGCGCCAGTTCGAGCGCCCGTTCGCGGGCGGCCCGTTCCTCCGGCGTCAGCTTCTCCCAGGCCTTGGGCGTCTCGCCCTGGGGCAGGGCCGTCTCTGCCGCCGATGCACCGGCCGCCGGCGTGGGCGTCTTGTCCGCCTCCTTTTCCGGCATCGCACTCTTGGCACTCGTGGCGGCCGGCTTCACCAGCTTGCCCTTCCCCGGCGTGGCGATGACACGCTTGCGCTTGGTCTCGACCACGACGGTCTTGGAGCGGCCGTGCGAGATGTTCTGCCGCACCCGCCCTGTCCCGGTGGCCGAGCGGCGCAGGCTCAGTGTCGGCTTGCCGCCTTTCTTGTCGGAATTGCTCATTGTCCGTACCAGTCAGTCTCTGTGCTTGCGCGGTGCCCCCTTGCGCCTCCTGCGGGCCTGTCCGCTGGTCGGTGAGGCGTCAAGTGCCGCGATCTTGCGCGCCAGCCGGAGGAACTTCCGCGCCAGTCCGCCATGCTTGAGTGCAGCATGTATCACATTTGATCGCCCGAATGCCAAACCCAATTGCGCAGAATCGAGAAAATCGACAATCTCGGCCTGCCGCCCCGCGCGCTTCAGCCGCCCGACAAGCTTGCGCCGGCCGTCTGCGGCGCCATCGGCAGCCTCCACGAGAATGGCCACCTGCCCGCTGTCGATCCAGCCGGCCACGCGATCGAAGCCGCAGGTGGCCTCTCCCGCCTTGCGCGCGAGAGACAGCAGCTGCACGGCCTGCTGCGCGAGCTGCCGGCGCACCTGCGCGTCCAGATCCGCCGGCACCTTCACCTTCTGCCGGAAGGCCCGGGCAAAGGCATTGCGACGCACGGCCTCGTCGACGATCCCCGGCGCCGGCTTCAGCCAGGCCCCGCGTCCCGGAAGCTCCGCCCGGGGATCGAAGACCACCTCGCCCGCAGGCGAGAGCACGAAGCGCAGCAGGCGTTCCCGTGGCAGCACCTCCCGCGTGACGATGCAGGTGCGCGCCGGATACCTGCGGGCATTGAGATCCTCTTCCGCCACCGGCACGTCATCGGTGTCTGCCGTCTCCGCTGCGGGCGCAGCCACGGGTGCCGAGAGTCGTTCCTTCCCGTTGCCGTTCATGTCCGTCCGCCTGTGCCTCTCGCGCCTGGCGCCGCGGCGCATGCCGCCGCTTCCCGTTCTTCTCGCCGGTGAAACACCGGCCGGAGCTGCCAGTGGTCATGTCACTGTTCGCTGTCCGTTTCCGCGTCCTCCGTCATCTCGCCCTGGCTCTCCTCTTCGGGCGGCAGGATGCCGATCTTGCGACGCGCCTGCATGATCATGCGCTCGGCCTCGGCCCGCGAGACATCCAGGCCCGTGAGAATGCCTTCGTGGAAGACGGTCTCGCCATCCTTGCGCTCGCGCCAGCCGACGAGATCGTCCGTGGCGCAATAGGCCAGATCCTCCAGCGTCTTCACGCCTTCCTCGCCCAGTCGCACCAGGATCTCCGGGGTCATGCCGTCGATTTCCAGCAGGTCGTCGGAAACACCGAGCGTGCGCCGCTTCTCGTCCAGCTCGCGCGCCTCGCGTTCCAGGAAGTCGCGGGCGCGCGCCTGGATTTCCTCGGCCACCTCCTCGTCCAGGCCCTCGATGCCGGCGATCTCGGAGAGATCCACGTAGGCGATCTCCTCCACGGTGTCGAAACCTTCCGAGGCCAGGAGCTGCGCCAGCATCTCGTCCATGTCCAGCGCCTCCATGAAGCGCTGCGTGCGCTCGGCGAATTCCTTCTGCCGGCGCTCTTCCTCTTCCTCCTCAGTCATGATGTCGATGTCCCAGCCGGTGAGCTGCGAGGCCAGGCGCACGTTCTGGCCACGGCGGCCGATGGCCAGGGAAAGCTGGTCCTCGGGCACCACCACCTCGATGCGCCGGGCATCCTCGTCCAGCACCACCTTGGACACCTCCGCCGGGGCCAGGGCATTGACGATGAAAGTGGCGGCATCGGGCGTCCACTGGATGATGTCGATCTTCTCGCCCTGCAGCTCGTTGACCACCGCCTGCACGCGCGA
>CAZNLW010000046.1:0-14600 GCA_964574205.1 uncultured Rhizobiaceae bacterium
AGAAAAGTATTTCCAGCCTGCTCAGCAGGCTGGAAAACTTTTCTTCACGTTCGACGACTGAACACCCCCTTGCGCTGCATGCTTCCTTCGACGGGGGAAGGGAGCGGGCCGGGCAGGCTGGCGTCACACCTTGAGCTCGATGACCACGGGCACGTGATCGGAGGGCTTCTCCCAGGCCCGCACACGCTTGTCCACGTGTGCGCCGCACAATCGATCCGCCGCCTGCGGCGAGAGCAGGAAGAAGTCGATGCGGATGCCGTCATTCTTCTGCCAGGCGCCGCCCTTGTAGTCCCAGAAGGTGTAGAGCCCCGGCTCTGCCGTCCAGGCCCGCAAGGCATCCACCAGGCCCAGGTTCAGCAGCATGCGCCAATGGGCTCTCGCCTCGGGCGAGAAGAGGGCATCGCCTTCCCAGTGCTCGGGAAAGGCGGCATCCTCCGGACCGGGGATGATGTTGTAGTCGCCGCCATAGGCCTGCGGCTCCTCCAGTTTCAGATTGGCGACCACATGATCGCGGAAGGCCTCCAGCCATTTCAGCTTGTAGGCGAATTTCTCGCTGTCGACGGGGTTGCCGTTGGGCGCGTAAAGGGAGGCCACGCGCACAATGCCTTCTTCGCCGGGGATCACGGCCTCGATGTAGCGGGCCTGGGAATCGTCCGGCAGGGTGGGCAGCCCGCGGATCACGTCCTCCATGGGGCGGCGGGAGAGGATGGCCACGCCATTGAAACCCTTCTGGCCGTGGGTGGCCACGTTGTAGCCCAGATCCTCGAAGGGCTGGCGGGGAAAGCCCTCGTCCACGGTCTTGATCTCCTGCATGCACAACACGTCCGGCTGCGCATCCTTCAGCCAGGCCGTCACCGTCTCGATGCGGGCCCGGATGCCGTTCACGTTCCAGGTGGCGATCCTCACGTCCTTTCCATCCCTTCCCTTCTGCGGCCCTTGCGAATGCCCTCATGCACAGGAGTGCGGTTCAGCGGTTTCGGCGCACGCGGCACTGTATCACCACCGGCCGCGACGCACACCCCCGCGGCCACATCAGGGCCGTGGCCCCGGGCGGATGAACGCCGCAGGTTTCCGGACCGCAGGCACAGTCATTCGCCAGCGGACACTTGCCGGAAAAGGAGGGCTGCCAGCCGCTGCGCCAGCGCCCGGGGCCGCGCACCTGCACCCACTGATACAGGAATGGGGCATGGCGGGTGGTGCGCCCGCGTTCGCGCACGGGCCGATCCCCGGGAATGGTCAGGCCATCCGCGCAGCGCCTGAGAGCCGCGCGCCGGGCCTGAAGCTGCCGACGGCGCTGCGCCACGGTCATCTGCCGGCACTGGGCGAAGTGGACACCGAAGCGTGTCTGCCACTCCGGACCGAAATAGCCGCAGCGCAATCGCCGTGCCCGTTCCGCCTGTTGCTGGGAAATGCGGGCATAGAGCGTGCAGGATTCCAGATCGGCCGTATCCGGCACCGGCGGTCCGTCAAGAGGGACGTCATCCACAGGCCCGGGGGTGATCATGGGCGGGGCCGCCCGGCATTGGGCGAGCAGCCGCTCGCGCGCGCGCGTGTTGGCCGCCGCACGCTGGCGCGGATTGCGCATGCACCAGTTGAAATAGCCGCGGTAGGAAGCCCCCCAGCGCCCGCCGGCATAGCCGCAGCCCAGCTGCCTGTTGAGGGCGTTGGCGCGCATGGCGGCCTCGGCGTAGGCCTCGCAGAAACGCCGTTTCTCCTCCACGGCCAGGCGCTCGGACTCCGTCATGTCGGGCGCCGTGGCCGGCGGTGCGGCCTCGGCCATCTGGCGGTCCGGGGCCGATCCGTTGTCTTGCACAGGGGATTCGGTCGTGGAGGAGGGCTCGTCGCCTGCCGCCGCCTCGTCCGGAGCCGGCTGGGGGGGCGGGGCGGACGTTGCCGCATCGTCCGGGGATCCGGTCCTGCCGCCTTCGTCATTGTCGCCTGCGGTCTTGCCGGTTGGAGGGGCCTCGGCCGTTTGCGGCGGCGTGTCCGGGCTTTCCTTGATGCCGGAAATGCAACAGGTGTCCTTCTTCGGTGCCGGCACGCTCTCCTTGAGGATGCACTGGGCCCGCTTGCCGCGCTTGCCCGGCCAGGTGAAGGTCCAGGCCTTGCAGCGCGTGTCCCTGCTGCACACCTTTTCGCAGAAGTCCGGCAGGGGGGAGATGAGGGAGAACGACCGGTAGTCGCCACCGGGCAGGTCCGTGTCGGTCAGCCGCTGGCCGGCTGTGGCCGGCAGGGGCAGCCCCACGACCAGGACAGCAAGGAGAAGGACAAGGGCGGGCAGATGAAACGCCTGTCGGCCCGCACGGTGAAACACCTGCTTGCGCATGTGCATACCCATGGACAGTGCCCCGGATGGGGATGGTTGTCGTCCGCCGCCCTCTGCCGAGGGGTAAGGGGAAGACACGTTCATGTCCAGATCATGGCAGAAGATGACGACGGAAACAAAGACGACAGGGTCGCCGCCGTGGGGCTGCCGCTGCCCCAGACCGGGGAGACATTGGACAGGTCCCCGCCGGTGGCATAGGCTGAAAGGGACGCGCGGGCCGGGCGAGCGCCACGGTGATCAGGGGCTTGCGACTTGTCAGGGAAACACGGGCAAAAGGCCATGAGCATGCCGAGCATAGGTCTGGCGCTGGGGGGCGGCGCGGCCCGGGGGCTTGCGCACATTCCCGTGCTGGCCGCCTTCGAGGACCTGGGGCTGCGCCCTGCCGTGATTGTCGGCTCCTCCATGGGGGCCATGGTGGGGGCGGCCTTCGCCTCCGGCATTTCCGCGGCGGCGATTCGCGAACATGCCCTGGAAGTGCTGGGCAATTCCCGCAGGACCGCGCGACACATCCTTGCGGGGGGCGAGAAGAATCCGCTGTCGCTGCTCAACTTCTCGCTTTCCCGTCCCGTCATGATCGATGGCATGGCGCTGGTGCGCCTGGTGATGCCGCAGGGTGTGACCGCCAGGGTGGAGGAGACGGACATTCCCTTCATGGTCACGGCCACGGACTACTACGCCGCCCGCGAGATCGTCATCCGCGAAGGCGACATGCAGGCGGCCGTGGCCGCGTCCATCGCCATCCCCGGCGTCATTGCCGCGCCGAAACTGAATGGCCGGCTGCTCATTGACGGCGCCATCACCAACCCTGTGCCCTTCGATCACGTGCGGGCCTTCGGCTGCGATATCGTGGTGGCGGTGGAGGTCACGGGTCATCCCATGCCTTCGCCCAGGGGACGCCGGCCGGGGGTGACGGAGCTGGCCCTGGGCGCCACCCAGATCATGCAGCTGCAGATCGCTGCCCTGCGCCGGCGCATCGATCCGCCGGACATCTGGGTGGACCCGCCGGTGGATGCCTTCCGCGCCTATGACTTTCTCAAGGCCCGCGAGATCCTGCAAGCCGCCGAGCCCGTGCGCGAGGAAGTGAAGCGTCGTCTCGGCGATGTCCTGGAAGGCACCAGCGCTGTCTCCTGAGCCCTGCAGTCCAGCGGTAATCCCGGGTATGGCGTGTACGGATGCGGACATCACCTCTTGCCGGGGGGTCTTGCATGCCCGATGATGCCGCCATGACCATGAAGGCCTTCCATTCACCGCTGCAACGCCATTTCGCGCCGCCGCCGGTGCGTCTGCTGAACGGGACCGGTCAGCCTCATCCGGATGCTCCGGCGCGGCTGGATGCGGCGCTGGCGGCGGTGAAGGCCGCCGGGCTGTCCCTGCATGCGCCGAGGCGTTTCGATCCCTTCGTCCACTGGCGCGGTGTGCACACGCGTCGTTATGTCGAATTCCTCCGTGATGGCGAGCGCCTCTGGCGTGAGGCCGGCCTGCCCGGCCTGCCACAGCCGCTCGTGCATCCGGTGCACAGGCCCGCGCGTCGGCCGCGGCATGTGCGCGGCCTGGCCGGTTGGCACATGGCCGATGACATGACCCCCTTCTGCGAAGGCCTGTGGCTGGCGGTGCGGGCAGCGGCCGACACGGCCATCAGCGCCGCCCTGGCCGTGCGCGAGGGCGAGGTGCGCACGGCCTATGCCCTGTGCCGTCCCGCCGGTCGCCATGCGGGGCCGGAGACCATGGCCGGATTCTGCTATGTGAACAACGCCGCGCTGGCGGCCCGCACGCTGGGCAAGAGGCATTCCCGTGTGGCTCTTCTCAGCATCGGCCTGCATCATGCCCATGGCACGCAGGCTGTCTTCTGGCGCACGGATCGTGTCTATGCCATTTCCGTGCACGTCGATCCGCGCCAGGTGCATCCCTACTACTGGGGCTACGAGCACGAGGTGGGGCAGGGGCGCGGCTACGGATTCAACCTCAACCTGCCCCTGCCACGCGGCAGCGAAGACGATGTCTGGTGTGGCGCGGTGGAATATGCCTGCGGCCGCATCCGTCAATATCGCCCGGGCGCTCTGGTCATCGCCCTGGGGCTGGGCATGATGCGTGGCCACTGCCCCTGGGAGGGAGACGATGCCGCGCGCGTGGGCCTGGCCGGCATGGCGCGCATGGCCCGGCTGCTCCTGGCGCTGGATCTGCCCACCGTCATCGTGCAGGAAGGGGGCTGGAATCCCCAGACCCTGGAGCTGGGGCTCACCACCTTTCTGGCCACATGGCGAGAGGGGCGGTGAAGGGGCAGGGCGCATTGGGGTCCCGTGACAAGGCCTTCGGCCTGAAGCGGCCCGGATGCAGGTTCGTTTCGCCGCACGTTCCTGATTGCCAGGGCACCCTTTGGGACATGTGGCCGGCAGCGATTGCTTGACAATCATGGGCATGCGGAAAGAATGACGGGGAAGCGCCAATGGCGAGACATCGCCATTGGCGTTTCTCGCAGGCAATGAAAAAGGGTCTGGAATTGCAGATGGCGCGAAACGCCGGACGCGAGAGTGTTCAGGACAGCCTTCCTCAAGCGCGTGGGGCCTGAAGCGGGGTCCCGTTCTGTTCCGGCCAGGATGAGACATCGATCAGCATGCGCATCGAGGACTTCGATTTCGACCTGCCCGAGGAGCGGATTGCCCTCAGGCCTGTCAGGCCGCGGGATTCGTCGCGGTTGCTGGTGGTGCGGCCCGGCCCGCCACCGCTGTTCGAGGATCGCATCTTCCGCGATCTTCCGGCATACCTGCGCCCGGGTGACGTGCTGGTGTTCAACGATACCCGGGTCATTCCCGCCCAGCTGACCGGCCGCCGGGTACGTGAGGGCGCTGCGGCCTTTCCGAAGGTGTCCTTCACCCTGCACAGGCGTGTGGGAGACGACGGCTGGCTGGCCTTTGCCCGCCCGGCGAGGAAGCTGCAGGCGGGTGACAGGGTGATGTTCGGCGCGCCCGGTGGCGGTTGCGGGGCCGACGAGCTGTGGGGCGAGGTGGTGGAACGCCGGGTGGGAGGCGAGGTGCTTCTGCGCTTCGACAAGTCCGGCGCCGTTCTGGACGAGATCATCGCCCGTATCGGCGACATGCCGCTGCCGCCTTACATTGCCTCGCGTCGCCGACCGGACATCGTGGATCGGGAAGACTACCAGACCATCTTTGCCCGGCGCGAGGGAGCCGTGGCCGCGCCCACGGCCGGCCTGCACTTCACCGAGGCGCTGCTCGATCGCATCGCGGCCATGGGGGTGACGCTGGCCCGGGTGACGCTGCATGTGGGCGCCGGCACCTTTCTCCCGGTCAAGGTGGAGAATGTGGAGGCGCACCGCATGCATGCGGAATGGGGCGAGGTGCCGGCGGAAACGGCCGAGGCCCTGAACCGCGCGCGGGCACGGGGAGGGCGCATCGTCAGCGTGGGCACCACCTCCCTGCGCATCCTGGAAACGGCTGTGCGGGAGGACGGCACCATCGCGCCCTTTGCCGGCGAGACGGACATCTTCATCCGTCCCGGTCATGTCTTTCGGGCCGTGGATGTGCTGATTACCAACTTCCACCTGCCGCGTTCCACGCTGTTCATGCTGGTGGCGGCCTTCTCGGGGCTCGATGTGATGAAACAGGCCTATGCCCATGCCATCGATGCCGGATACCGGTTCTATTCCTATGGCGATGCGACGTTGCTGTTTCCGGCGCCCGAGGTCTCGGGGCCGCGCCGTGATGGCGGGAATCCGTGCAAGGCCGGGGGAGGCGGGGAGGAACAGTCATGAGCACCGCGGCGGAGGATTTCCGTTTCACGCTGCTGAAGACCGACGGCAAGGCCAGGCTCGGGCGCATCGACATGCCACGCGGCACCATTCGCACACCGGCCTTCATGCCTGTGGGCACGCAGGGCACGGTGAAGGGGCTCTATCCGGATCAGGTGCGGCAGGCCGGGGCGGACGTCATTCTTGGCAATACCTATCACCTGATGCTGCGTCCGGGGGCGGAACGTATCCATCGCCTCGGCGGGCTTCATGCCTTCATGCGCTGGGACGGCCCCATCCTCACCGATTCGGGCGGCTTTCAGGTCATGTCCCTGGGAGATCTGCGCAAGGTGACGGAGGAGGGTGTCACCTTCCGCTCGCACATCGACGGTTCGAAGCATTCCCTTTCGCCGGAACGGGCCATGGAAATCCAGCGGCTGCTGGGTTCGGACATCCAGATGCAGCTGGACGAGTGCATCGCCTATCCGCACACGGTCGAGGAGGCGGCCCGGGCCATGGAACGCTCCCTGCGCTGGGCCGAGCGCTCGCGCGAGGCCTTTGGCGAGCAGCCGGGACGGGCCTGCTTCGGCATCGTGCAGGGCGGCGTGGAGCGCGAGCTCAGGCGCCGCTCCGTGCAGGGGCTTCTGGACATCGGCTTTCACGGCTATGCCATCGGCGGCCTGGCGGTGGGGGAGGGGCAGGCGCTGATGCTGGAGATGGCCGAATTCACCGCCGATCTGCTGCCGGCCGACCGGCCGCGCTATCTCATGGGTGTAGGCACCCCGGAGGATCTGCTCGAGGCGGTGGCGCGCGGTGTGGACATGTTCGATTGCGTGATGCCCACGCGCTCCGGCCGTCACGGGCAGGCGTTCACGCCCTGGGGAAGGATCAACCTGAAGAACGCCCGTTTTGCCGAGGATCCGCGCCCCCTGGTGCCGGGCCATCCTCACCCCGCGCTCGGACAGTGGAGCCGCGCCTATCTGCACCATCTGGTCAAGGCCGGAGAGCTGCTGGGCCAGATGCTGCTTTCCTGGGCCAACATCGCCTACTACGAGGACCTCATGGCCGGCATGCGCACGGCCATCGAGCAGGGACGGTTCGAGGACTTCCGGCGCGAGACGAAGGCGCGCTGGTCCGAAGGCCTGCCCGACTAGACCGCGGCATCGGGTCGGGTCAGCGGCGATCCGTGGGTGGGCTGTGCGGTTTCCGCGCCAGCGGCTTCTGCTGTCGGGGAGGGGATGGTGGGGGTGGAACCGCGGGGTCCGTGAGAGTGTCCGGCAGATCGATGACCGCAGGCAGCGGACGGTTGGCCCGCACGCGATAGACGCGAATGGGCGTGGGCGCGGCCAGGGGCACGGGCTCCAGCCAGTCGGGGATCTCGCCACGCAGCAGGTGGCCCCACAGGCTCGCCGCCCCCACGGGATGGCCATCGGGCCCGAACATCCGGGCTCCCGGGCAGACGGCAATGTAGTCGAGCCCCAGGGTGAGGGCTCGCCGTCTGGCCCTGTCCGGCGGCTCGGCAAAAAGGCGGATGTTGCTTTCGATCCTGTCGGCAAGGCGGTGGTAGGGGCCGGCCAGCACGCGGTGTGGCGTGCGGGCCAGGATGAAGACCTGCAGGGCGAGATCCCCGGCCAGGAGGCCAGGCGGCAGCTCGGCCAGGGGGATCAGGGCCTCGTCCTTCTGGCAGGCGACGGCATCGGGCTTTCGATTCGGCGATGGCGTCTGCCCCGGACGCAGGCCCGCCAGCGGCAGGGCAATCATGACCGCCACCATGAGCGACATCGGCGAGAGAAACAGGGCGGAAGCGGCGCGCAGCCCTTGCCGGAAACGGCCGGGCCCCTGCAGGCAGCGGGCCAGGGCGATGGCCATGAGCGGCAGGGACAGCCACTGGGCATAGGCGAGCACGCGAATGTGCATCATGCCGAGGACGAAAGTCGACAGGGTGGCGCCGGCCAGCATGGTCTCCGCCAGCCACGAAAGCCCTTTGCGCCGCAGGGTCAGTCGCCAGAGCAGAAGGGAAAGAGCGGACCAGACGGCAATGGCGAGCCAGATCGACTGTGCGTCCGACCGGGCAAGAATATCCGCAAGGCCCTGCATTTCCTTCACGTGCGCAAGCCAGCCGGCACGCACCACTTCGGGCATGCCCGCGAAGGGGCCTTGCAGACAGAGAGGATCCAGGATCACGAAGAGGGCCGTGGCCAGCACGGCGATGGCGCCGGCCGCGCCCAGGCGCCGGACACGGCTGGCCAGCCACGGATCCGGGATCAGGGGCAGGAGAGCCAGTCCGGCGCCGACCAGCATGAGGGTCAGTCCCCAGTTGGCGGCATAGGCATCGCAGGCCGTCTGCATGAATCGGGAAGGGGGCTGTGCCGAAATCAGCATCAGCAGCGCCCCTGTCAGGAGGCCGATGCCGAAGAGAGCCAGCGCCCTGCCCGTGTCGCGGGGAGCAACGGCCCAGATCAGAACGGCACTGGCCGGCACGAACAGCACAGGCAGCAGGGCCTCCAGCCCCACGCCCAGGGTCATGGCAACGAGAAGGCCGGCGGGCAGCATCATGCCATGGCGGCGCAGACCGACGAAAAGAAAGGCCCAGGACAGCATGAGCAGCACGATCTGGGCATTGTGATGGTCGATTCTTCCGGGCGTGAACTGCACCGGCAGGGCCAGGGTGGCCAGCAGCAGCGCCGGGATCACGGCCTTCCGGCCGCCGGTGCTGTGGGCGATCATGGCCACGGCTGTCATGGCTGGCAACAGCAGCAGCAGGGGCCAGACCAGGCGCATCGCGGTTTCGGCCTCAGGCTCGGGCATGACCAGGGCGAAAGGCCAGTAGAGAAGCAGCAGGCCGGCATCGATCAGGCGGGACCAGTGGGATTCGAGCCCCTCCGGAGCCCCCATGCGTGCGATCAGCAGATCGTGCCACCCCGCGCCGTCCCGGAACAGCCGCCATTGCACGAGACGAAGCGCATCATCCGTGTCGTTCAGGAAATGTCTGTAGCGATTGGCCAGCATGGCCCAGTTCAGGGCCACGGCCGCTCCCCAGAAGAGTAGGACCGGAAGCCAGAACATGCGAAGGGTCTGCCGGAAATGGATGGTTGCGGCGCCCAGGCGCGCCGGTCTCGAACAAGAACCGGAATCGGCGCCACGCTCCTCTGCGCCGGAGAGGGGATGGTCTTTCCTGTCGCCCATGATGTTGCCCGAGGTCTCTGACCCCTTGGTGCAGAATGGCACCCAAGGCTTAAGAAAGCCTTGCGAGCGGACACGAGCCCGGTGAGAGGCCGGGCGTGTCGGGTGTGAACGGGCGTGGAGGGCATTCACCGTTCGGGTTGTGCCGCCCGGTAGGCGCGGATCACGTGCTGGTAGTTGACGATGATGGCATCGCGCCGTGCCTCGGCCTTTCCAAAGGCCTCGGGGGAAAGGCGGCCTCTCTCGAGGCTGGCCTTGGCGCGACGGTAGCGTCGCTCGGCCCGGGCCCGCCATGTCTCCGCCCAGCGGCGCACCCGCTCCAGCTGGGGACGGGACAGTCCCGAAAGGTCCAGATATTTCAGATCCACGCCCAGCAGGGGATTGCGCCGCGCCCGATCGCGCACGTCGGGCAGGATCACGGGGCGGCAAAGACCGGCTGTTCGCTTGGCCTTCCGGCACGGCTCGCGGCAGACATCGGGCAGTGCCGGCGGGGCCTTCCTGTCCGTCGTGATCCGTGACACGTCCGAGCCGCAGCAATCGCACAGCATCTGCGCGCTTGCAGGGAGTCCGCAGAAGACGGTCATGACGATCAGCCCTGCCGCCAGCCGCAGGGCACGCACGGACACGCGACGATGGACAGGCATTCTGTCTTCCTCCCTTGGCTTGACCCATCGTCAGACCGGTTGCCTGCCGTTGTAGTCCTGCCGGGAGCGGATCACAAGGGCTTGACGGCAGGGGGCTCTTGCCCTGAGATCGGAAAGCCATGCCTGAAGTCCTTTTCTATCATCTGGAGCGCCAGCCGCTGGAGCAGGTGCTGCCCGTGCTGTTGCAGAAGACGCTGCAGCGCGGCTGGCGGGCAGTGGTACGCTGCAGCGCACCGGAACGGGTGCGCGCGCTGTCGGATGCCGTCTGGGGCTGGCGGGACGAGGCCTTCATTCCCCATGGCATTGCCGAGGACGGCAACGCCGATCTTCAGCCCGTGTGGATCACGGACAAGGTGGAAAATCCCAATGGGGCCAACATCCTCTTCTGCGTGGAACGGGCCGAACCCGAAGAGGAGGAACTTGTGGCCATGGACCGCACCGTGGTGATGTTTTCCGCCCACGATCCGCAGGGCGTGGAGGCTGCCCGCGCCTTGTGGCGGCGCCTGCGCGGGCGCGAGGGGCTGGAGCTCACCTACTGGCGTCAGGATGCCCGGGGGCGATGGGAGCGGCAGGCATGAACGGAAAGGCCGGACGGGAACCGCGGCGGGTCAGGGTGCCGGTTTTCGATGCCGAGATCATGCACCGGCGCCGGGCGCTGAGGGCACGGGCCGATGCCATTCAGCGCGAGATGGGCGAGGCGCGCTTCCTGGAATGGTTCGACCGCCTCTATGCGGAAGCGAATGGCGATCCCGCCGGCATTCCCTGGGCGGACCTGAAGCCACATCCGCTGCTTGCGGAATGGCTGGAGAGAAGCGCCCCGCATGCGGGCCGGGCGCTGGAAGTGGGGTGTGGCCTGGGCGACAATGCCGCGGCCCTGGCCCGGGCCGGCTACGAGGTGACGGCTTTCGACATCTCGCCCCATGCGGTGAACTGGGCACGACGGCGGTTCGCCGACCTCTCCGTCCATTGGCAGGTGGCCGATCTGCTGAACCCGCCGCCTGAATGGCAGGGGGCGTTCGATCTGGTGCACGAGACCTACACGCTGCAGAGCCTGCCGCTCTCGTTGCGCAGACAGGCGGTCGTCGCGCTGCCAGCCTTTCTGCGGCCCGGTGGGCAACTGCTGCTCATCTGCCGGGTGCGTCCCGAGGGGCTCGAACCCGCCGGACCGCCGTGGCCGCTGGCACCATCGGAACTCGAGCCATTGCAGGCCGCTGGCCTGACGCTTGTCGAACACGAATTCCTGACCGTGGTGGCCGACCGCGAGATCCCGCATCTCTTCAGTCTCTGGCAGAAACCGGCCTGAAGATGAAGCCGTGACGGTTCGCGGATCAGACTTTGGTCGCATTCCGAACGGTCACGCAACCGTATGTAATTTCCACTTGCGGGATGGCCGGGGGCGCTGTGGCCATGCAAGGGGGCACGATCATGACTCGTAAGGACGGAGACAGGCGCTGTGTGCGCGCACGCATCCACGGGCGCGTGCAGGGCGTGTGGTATCGCGCCTGGACGGAGGAAACGGCACGGCGTCTGGGCCTTCGGGGCTGGGTACGCAACCGCCACGACGGCACGGTGGAAGCGCTTTTCTGTGGCCCGCCGGAGGCCGTGGAACGCATGCTGGCGCTCGCGCATGCAGGGCCACCAGCGGCACGCGTCGACCGCATCGACGTGAGGGAAGAGAGCGATCCACCCGGTGAGCCGGGCTTTCACATCCGCCCCACGATCTAGGGGCAGGCCCCATGAAGAGAAATGGCCGCTACAGGCATGGGGCGGGATTCCGGCGCCTTTGCGTTCATCGGCAAGACCCGAACGGCCCTGGCAAGGGCAAGAAGGCTCAGGGCGGCTGAGCGCTTGGCAGGCCAGGCGCTGGCCTGGCAATCGCGAAATCGTCCTTTCGTCAGCAACAGGACCGTTCAGAGAGTGTCAAGAGGCCACGGCACAGTCGGGAATCCTGGCCTTGCCGACAGGCAGAAGCGGCCGGATCACATCCTTCGCACCAGCGCGTCGGGTGTCCACGCCGGCTGGCGCTTCAGCTTCAGGCACTTCTCGAACATGGGAATCACCTGATCCACGCGCTCCACCGCATCGAAACGCACCTCCTGCGAGGAGCGAAAGAAGCCTTCCTCGCGCATGTGGTCGATCAGTTCCAGCAGCGGATTCCAGTAGCCCTCGATGTTGGCGAGGATGATGGGCTTCACGTGCTGGCCCAGCTGTGCCCAGGTGGAGACCTCCACCAGCTCCTCCAGGGTGCCGATGCCGCCGGGCAGGGCGCAGAAACCGTCGGCCTTCTCGAACATGGCCATCTTGCGCTCGTGCATGTTGGTGGTGACCACGAGTTCGTTCACCCCCTCCAGCATGATTTCCTTGCGGATGAGAAACTCGGGAATCACGCCGATCACATGACCGCCATGCTTCAGGCAGCTTTCGGCCACGGCTCCCATCAGGCCCAGCGAGCCGCCCCCGTAGACAAGGCCGATGCCGGCTTCTGCCAGCAGACGCCCGAGCGTGCGCGCAGCCTCCATGTAGGCCGGGTTCTCTCCCGGGCTGGAGCCGCAGTAGACGCAGAGGTGTCGTTTCGGTCGTTCCGTCATGGCCGCTTCAGATGGCACAGTGACCTGAGCCTTTCAAGAGCCTCTGCCGCAGCCCGGGGAAAGGCCGAATCCTGGCTGATGCTGTCGGCCCGAGCAGGAGATTGGCCTTGAGTCGTTGCGCTGTCACGCTCAAGATGCCAAACATGAGCATGAAAGAGACCGCAGCAGCCGGTGTGGCGCCAGCCTGCGGGGGGCGGCCGGGTGCCGGAACGGGGACGGCTGCCAAGTGAGGCGTTGAACAGTAACTCGAGAGACAGACCGGCATGAACAGAAAGACGCTCTGGGGACTCATTGCCCTCACCGGGATCGCGGCTCTCCTGCTGCTCGTTTTCGGCTATGGCCAGTGGCAGAAGAAGCCCGCCCTCGTGACCCAGTTCCTGCGCCAACCTCCCGCAGCGGAACAGGTGGTCAGGGCGCCGGCGACTTCGGATGGGCAGACAGCTGGCAAGTCCACCACGGCGTTGGCCCCTGCCGCGCAGGACAGGGCGTCGAGCAAGGAAGGTGCCCAGGCCGGAAACACCGGTGCGGAGACTGCGGCAGGCCTCCGGGGCGACAGCGGTGAAACGGCTGGCGCGATGGCGGGCAGGAAGGCCGAAGGAACAGCCGGGGAGGACACCGTTCGGCCCACGCGACCGTCACGGAACACCGACGGACCGGCCATGGCGCAGACCGGCAGGGCCGGTGCGACGGAAAAGGCGCCAGCCTTCGACATCGTGCGCGTGGAGGAAGATGGCGCCGCGGTCATTGCCGGACGGGCGGCCCCGGGCAGCCGCGTGGAGATCCTGCTGGACGGCAAGGTGCTGGGGCAGGTCACGGCCAACGAGCGCGGCGAGTGGGTCTTTGTGCCCGAGACCCCCTTTCCTGCCGGGGCGCACGAGCTGCTCGTTCGGGCCGTGCCGGAAAGGGGCGATCCGGTGATCTCCCGCCAGAGCGTGGCGCTCACCATTCCCGGCCGCGGCCAGAAGCCGTTGATCGTGCTCTCGGAGCCTTCTGCGCCTTCTCGCGTGCTGCAGAAGCCGGAATCGCCGCAGCAGGTGGCCGCCGCCACCCAGTCCGAAAGCGAAAAGGGCATGAGCGGGACGGACAGGCAAGCTGTGGCCGGCAGCTCCATGTCACAGGAGGCGGAAAGGAGGGCTGAGACGGCTCGTGCCAAAGAAGCGGTCACGCCCGGGCACGACGACGAGGCCCGGACCCCGGGCGGGAGCGGGGCCGGGGAGGCAAGCCGGAAAGTGGCCTTGCAGCTGGACGTGGTGGACTACGACGAGAACGGCGACATCTTCTTCACGGGCAAGGCTGCCCCTGGCGCCATTCTGCGGCTCTATGTGGACAACCGGCACATCGGCGATGCCAGGACAGGGGCGGAGGGTGCCTGGACATTCCGCGGCCGGCGCCAGGTGACGGCCGGCGTGCACACCTTGCGTGTGGATCGGATCCGTGAGGACGGCCGCGTCGTCGAGCGCATCGAGCTGCCCTTCATGCGCATGGCCCGCGAGGAGGTGCTGGCCATGCGGGAACAGGGCGCCGAAGACGCGCGAAAGCCGGTGGAGGAGACGCAGGCGCCCCTGGCAGAGCGGAAGACGGCCGCAGCAGAAGACGAGGGACAGGTGAATTCAAGCGAAAGGGAGATGACCCGTCGGGAGATCGTGAATGGGACCGAGGTGCAGCCGGCATCTGGCACACGGGAGGCAGCCCGGGACCGGAAGGAGGAGGCCCGGGCGGCCGTGACCGGCAGGAATCCATCCTCCCGCCGCAAGGGCAAGCCGGCGCGCCTGCATGTGGGCAAGGTCGTCATCCAGCCCGGCGACAACCTGTGGAACATCGCCCGCGCTCTCTATGGCCGTGGCATCCGCTATACGGTGATCTACGAGGCCAACCGGGACCAGATCCGCGATCCCGACCTCATCTATCCCGGCCAGGTCTTCACCACGCCCCGCCTTGCGGAATGAAATACAGCCGCAAGAAGGTGTGCTGCATGCGGGAAGAACAAGGGATCGCGAAAAGGTGTGAAGAGCATTGCAGAATGTGCAGGAGCCAGTGATCTCATGCGCGAATGGCCTGGATCGTCGCACGTGAAGTATCCCCATCACGTTGAGGATACGACAAATTTTCCACCATCC
>CAZNLW010000047.1:0-14544 GCA_964574205.1 uncultured Rhizobiaceae bacterium
CGCCTGCAGAAGCTTGAGGATGATGTTCTCCACATCCTCGCCCACATAGCCGGCCTCCGTCAGCGTGGTGGCATCGGCCATGGTGAAGGGCACATCCAGGATGCGGGCCAGGGTCTGGGCCAGCAGCGTCTTGCCGCAGCCCGTGGGGCCGACCAGGAGAATGTTGGACTTGGCCAGCTCCACGTCGTCGTGCTTGGAGGCGTGCTTGAGGCGCTTGTAGTGGTTGTGCACGGCAACTGCAAGGATGCGCTTGGCGCGCTCCTGCCCGATGACGTAGTCGTTGAGCACGTCGTAGATCTCCCGGGGCGTGGGCACGCCCTCGGCGGATTTCACCAGCGAGGACTTGTTCTCCTCGCGGATGATGTCCATGCACAGCTCGACGCACTCGTCGCAGATGAACACGGTCGGGCCGGCAATGAGCTTGCGCACCTCGTGCTGACTCTTCCCGCAGAAAGAGCAGTAGAGGGTGTTCTTGCCGTCGTTGCCGCTGGTTTCCTTGCTCATGAAAGCTCCTCGGGTCATGCTGCGCACCGGCGGACCATCCGCGATCGGTGCCTTGCGCAAAGTTCCTGCATGAACCTGCTCCGCCCCAGAAAACTAGGACAGAGCCGCCCTCCGTTCAAGCGCCGCCACCCTTGCGCGAACATCAAGGTTAATGGCGCAATTGTCCACAACCCCGCCCGAAAGGCCGCCGACTTGCCGCCAGCCCTGCCCGATGGCCCGTCCGGCAGGAGCTTCCGGCCGCGCGGGCGGCGCACACCGGGCCACCTGGCACCGGACCGGCAGGCTTTCCGGCACCATATCCCGCAGACCTTGCGCCAGGCAGGGGCCATTCCGCCTTCCGGGAGCGGCAGGCCGGCCGGTGCCCTCCTGTCCGCTCCGCCGCCGCACCGCCAATCCGCCCCCAAGGGTGAGCAGCCGCAGGCCCCAAGGCCTCAGCTGGCGGGGGCCGGGCGCTTCTCGATCACCTCGTCGATGAGGCCGAAGTCCTTCGCCGCCTCCGCGGTGAGGAAGGTGTCGCGATCCATGGCCTCCTCGATCTTCTCCAGCGGCTGGCCCGTGTGCTTCACGTAGAGCTGGTTGAGGCGATTGCGCAGATCAAGGATCTCCTTCGCATGCCGCTCGATGTCCGCCGCCTGGCCCTGGAAGCCGCCGGAGGGCTGGTGCACCATCACCCGCGAGTGCGGCAGGGCATAGCGCATGCCCGCCTCGCCCGCCGCCAGCAACAGCGAGCCCATGGAGGCCGCCTGACCGATCACGGTAGTGGAAACGGGCGGACGGATGAACTGCATGGTGTCGTAGATCGCCAGGCCCGAGGTGACCACACCACCAGGCGAGTTGATATACATGGCGATCTCCTTCTTCGGGTTTTCCGCCTCCAGGAAAAGGAGCTGGGCCACGATGAGCGTGGCCATGTGATCCTCGATGGGGCCGGTAACGAAAATGATCCGCTCCTTCAGCAGGCGCGAATAGATGTCATAGGCGCGCTCGCCACGGGCGGTCTGCTCCACCACCATCGGCACCAGATGCTGCATGCGCTCCCAGGTCTCCAGCGGGTCCTTCATCGCTTGCGTTCTCCCGATTCGCGGACATCCCGTTCCGGGGCCGGATTCGCCCCCTTCGGCCCGCGTTTGTAGCCACATTCCGCACGCTTGGCAAAGGCCGCTCCCTCCGCTGCCGCGGCATGGAAAGGAGGATCCGGGCACCGGCGGCCCCTTGCACGCCCCTTTCTCTCTCTTTATGTCATGGGCGCTGTGAAGGCGCGCCGGCGGCCATTGCGCCGGATGCACGCAAGAGCTCAGCGGCAGGTTTTCATGAACGCGCTCGTCATCGTCGAATCGCCGGCCAAGGCCAAGACCATCAACAAGTATCTGGGCAAGGACTACACGGTGCTTGCCTCCTATGGCCACGTGCGCGACCTGCCGGCCAGGGACGGCTCGGTGGATCCCGATCACGACTTCGAAATGAAGTGGGAGATCCAGCCGGGCTCGAAAAAGCACATCGACGCCATCGCCCGGGCCCTGAAGGGTGCCGACCGCCTCATCCTCGCCACCGACCCGGACCGCGAGGGCGAGGCCATCTCCTGGCATGTGCTGGAGATCCTGCGCCAGCGTGGCCTCGTCGACGACAAGGACATCGCCCGCGTCGTCTTCCATGCCATCACGCCCTCGGCCATCACCGAGGCCATGAAGAGCCCGCGCGACATCGACCAGCGCCTGGTCGAGGCCTATCTCGCCCGCCGCGCACTGGACTATCTGGTGGGTTTCACGCTCTCGCCCGTGCTCTGGCGCAAGCTGCCCGGCGCCCGTTCCGCCGGGCGTGTGCAGTCGGTGGCCCTGCGCCTGGTGGCCGAGCGCGAGCGCGAGATCGAGACCTTCACGCCGCAGGAATACTGGACCCTCGAGGCCACGCTGAAAACCCCGCGCGACGAGGCCCTTACCGCCCGCCTCCTGCGCATTGGCGAGAGGAAACTGGAAAAGCTCGCCATACCCGACAGCGAAACGGCGGCGCGCATCCGCACGGCACTGGAAACGGCCACCTATACCGTGGAAAAGGTGGAAGCAAAGCCCGTGCGCCGCAATCCGCCGCCGCCATTCACCACCTCGACGCTGCAGCAGGAAGCCTCGCGCAAGCTGGGCCTTTCTCCGGAGCGCACCATGCGCCTCGCCCAGCGCCTCTACGAGGGCGTGGACATCGGTGGCGAGACGGCCGGCCTCATCACCTACATGCGCACCGATGCCGTGCATCTGGCGCCCGAAGGCATTGCCGCCGCCCGCGAGGTCATCGCCCGCCGGTTCGGCGATCGCTACCTGCCGCAGACTCCGCGGCAATACAAGACCAGAGTGCGCAACGCCCAGGAAGCCCACGAGGCCATCCGCCCCACCGATCCCGCACGCACGCCGGAAAGCCTGAACGGCGTGCTGGATGACGCGCTGTGGAAGCTCTACGACCTCATCTGGAAGCGCACCATCGCTTCGCAGATGGAGCCGGCGGAATTCCTGCGCACCACCGTGGATATCCGCGCCACGGTGCCGGACGGCGAGACCTGCGGCCTGCGGGCCACCGGCCAGGTGCAAAAGTTCGACGGTTTCCTGAAGCTCTATCAGGAAGGTACCGATGATGAAGAGCAGGGCGAGGACGAGCGCCGTCTGCCCGTGATCAACGAAGGCGAACGGCTTGCGCTGGAGAGGGTGGAGGCCAGGCAGCATTTCACCGAGCCGCCGCCGCGCTATACCGAAGCCTCGCTGGTGAAGAAGCTGGAGGAGCTCGGCATCGGCCGGCCTTCCACCTATGCCTCCATCCTTTCCATTCTGCGCGATCGCGGCTATGTGCGCCTGGAGAAACGGCGTCTCGTGCCCGAGGATCGCGGCCAGCTCGTCACGGCCTTTCTGGAGAGCTTCTTTCCGCGCTACGTGCAGTATGATTTCACGGCCTCGCTGGAGGACAAGCTGGACCGCATCGCCCGCGGTGAAGAGAACTGGAAGGCGCTGCTGCGCGAGTTCTGGAGCGAATTCCGGCAGGCGGTGGAGGCCACGGAGAAGCTGCGCATCGCGGATGTGCTCGAGGCCCTCAACGAGGTGCTGGGGCCCTACATCTTTCCCCGTGGAGAGGACGGCACGCCGGATCGCAGATGCCCGGCCTGCGGCACCGGCACCCTGTCGCTCAAGATTGGCCGGTTCGGCGCCTTTGTCGGCTGTTCCAACTATCCCGAATGTCGCTACACCCGCCCCCTCTCCGGTGGTGCAGAGACAGCCGGCGGCGATGGCGAAGCCCTGCCCGACCGCATCGAGCTGGGCACCGATCCGGAGACAGGCCTGCCCGTGACCCTTTTCCTGAAAGGCCGGTTCGGCCCCTATGTGCAACTGGGCGAGGCCGAGGAGGGCGCAGCGGAAAAGCCGAAACGCGCTTCCGTGCCCAAGGGGCTGGATCCGGCCACCATCGACCTGCAGATGGCCCTGCAGCTGCTCTCGCTGCCACGCGAGGTGGGCCGCCATCCCGAGACCGGCGAGCCCATCCTGGCCGGCATCGGCCGCTATGGGCCCTATGTTCAGCATGGCCGCACCTATGCCAATCTGCCCTCGGTGGAAGATGTCTTCACCATCGGCATCAACCGTGCCGTCGATCTCATTGCCGAGAAGGCGGCACGCACCAGCCGCCGCGAGATCAAGTCCCTGGGTGAACATCCCGAAGGGGGCGAGATCCAGATCCTGAGCGGCCGCTATGGCCCCTATGTCAAGTGGAAGCGCATCAACGCCACCATCCCGAAGGACATTGCGCCGGAAGAGATCACGCTCGAACAGGCCCTTGCGCTGCTCGAGAAGAAAGCCGCCGACAAGGGCGGCAAGGGCACCAGCCGCAGGGCTGTCTCGCGCAGGAAGACATCGGGCTGATCGCCGAAAGCGCCTTCCCGTCCTCCGGTCGTTGCCTGCTCCCCTTTCCTCCGGCTGCCTGTGCCGGACGTGGCCGCTTGCGGAAAACGGCCTGAATTTTTCCACATCTGCTGGCACAAGAAACCGGAAATGTCATATGAAGGAGGAGAGGTCGGGATGCGCACGCCGCAAAGACCGGCCCGCTGGCAACAAACAGCAGGCCCGTGGTCATCCGCTCGTGAAGCAGGCCGGGGCATTGCGTGAGTCGCCATCGTCCTGCCGAATTTCTGCCGCCGCTTCCCCCTTGCCGGCACCCGTCACATCAGGAAAAAGACACAAGCAGAAAGACCGCATGCATTGACCAGACGAATCACGGCGACAAGACGGACCATGAAAACGCCGCCCAAGCCGAAGAAGAAGAAAGCGGCCGGCAAGCCCAAGCGCGGCGGCCTCCTGCCCTCCGAGCAGGAGATTCTCGAATACATTCGCCGCGCCGAGCGAAAGGTGGGCAAGCGCGAGATTGCCCGGGCCTTCGGCCTGAAGGGAGCGGATCGCATTGCCCTCAAGCAACGTCTGCGCGAGATGGCGGAGAAAGGCCTCATCGCCCGCCGCGGCAAGACCCTTGCCGGCATGGGCGAGCTGCCGCCCGTGGTGGTGCTGGACATCATCGGCCCTGACGACGAGGGCGACCTGATCGCCCGCCCCTCGGTCTGGGACGAGGAGACGCAGGGGCCCGAGCCCAAGGTGCTGATCACCGAGACACGGCCCGTCCGTGGCCGCGGGCGAGACGAGACGGCCCTGCCAGGCCCCGGCGATCGGGTCCTGGCCCGCGTCTTTCCGCTCAAGGAAGGCCCCTATCCCTATCGCGCCCGGGTCATCCGCCGCATCGACCACAGGGCGGACGAGATCCTCGGCGTGTTCCGCCGCCACGCCCGAGACGAGGGCGGCTACATCCTGCCCGTGGAGAAGAAGGCCCGCGGCAACTTTCCCGTTCGCCCCGAGGATGCCGGCGGCGCCCGCGACGGCGAGCTGGTGCGTGCCGAGGTGCGCCGCAACCGGCGGCAGGGCGTGGCCTGGGCCCGCGTGCTGGAACGTCTGGGCGATGTGGATGATCAGCGCAACATCTCCCTCATCGCCATTCACGAACAGGGCATCCGCGAGAGGTTTTCCGACGCGGTGCTGCGCGAGGCTGAAGCGCTCAAGCCCTTCACCTTCGCGGGGCGCGAGGACATCCGCCATATTCCGCTGATCACCATCGACCCGCCCGATGCGCGTGACCATGACGATGCCGTCTGGGCGGCGCCGGACGACGATCCGAACAACGAAGGCGGTCACAAGGTGATCGTCGCCATCGCCGACGTCTCCTGGTATGTGCGCCCGGGCACGGCCCTGGATACCGAGGCGCGCCTGCGCGGCAACTCCACCTACTTTCCGGACCGCGTGGTGCCCATGCTGCCGGAGCGCCTGTCCAACGACCTGTGCTCCCTGAAGGCCGGCGAGGACCGTCCGGCGCTCGCCTGCTTCATGACCTTCGATCGGCACGGCAACAAGATCCGCCACCGTTTCGCGCGGGTGGTGATGCGCTCGGCCGCCTTTCTTACCTACGAGCAGGCACAGAAGGCCATTGACGGCCACCCGGACGAGGAAACCGAACCGCTCCTGGAGACGGTGCTCAAGCCCCTGTGGTCCTGCCACGATGCCCTCATGGAGGCGCGCCGCCGCCGCGGCCCCCTGGAGCTGGACGTGCCGGAGCGCAAGCTCATTCTGGATGCCACCGGGCTCATCGAGCGGGTGGTTTCACCGGTGCGACTGGAGGCTCACAAGCTCATCGAGGAGCTCATGATCCAGGCCAACGTCTCCGCGGCCGAGACGCTGGAGCGCAGGGGCATGCCCTTCATCTACCGCGTGCACGATGCGCCGGCACCGGACAAGGTGCATGCCCTGGCCGAGTTCCTGAAGACCCTGGGCCTTTCCGCGCCACTCGGGCAGAAGGTGAAGCCCATGCACTTCAATCGCATTCTCCAGAAGGTGAAGGGCACGGAATACGAGCACGTGGTCAACATGATGGTGCTGCGCACCCAGTCCCAGGCCGTCTACGACACGGAGAACATCGGTCACTTCGGCCTCAACCTGCAGCGCTACGCTCACTTCACCTCGCCCATCCGGCGCTATGCCGATACCATCGTCCACCGCGCCCTGGTGTCGGCCCTGAAGCTGGGCGAAGGGGGACTGTCAAAGGATGACATCGAGCGCATGCAGGAGACGGCAGAGCTGATCACCGCGGCCGAGCGCCGCTCCATGGCCGCCGAGCGCGACACCGTGGACCGCATGATGGCCCGCCATCTGGCCGAGCGCATCGGGGCCACCTTCTGGGCCCGCATCACGGGGGTGACGCGCGCCGGCCTGTTCGTCGCCCTGGAGGAGAACGGGGCGGATGGCTTCATCCCCATCTCCACCCTGCGCGGCGACTACTTCATGCACGACGAGACCCGCCATGCCCTCATCGGTCGCCGCACGGGCGAGACCTTCCAGCTGGGCGATCTGGTGGAAGTGCGCCTGCTGGAGGTGGCTCCCGTCGCCGGCGGCCTGCGCTTCGAAATGATCTCCACCGGCAAGAAGGGCAAGCCGGTCCGCGCCGGTCTTGCCCGGATACCATTGCGCAAGACAAAGACTGCCTTGCGCAGGTCTCGCATCTCGCGCCGACGCTAAGATCGGGGACACGTGGCGCACGGCACAAGAGTCACTTGCCGAGTCCCATCTCAGGGCAGAACTTTCCGATGGCTGAAGCGAGGAAGCGGTTGGGCGGACAGAACGCCCCCCACGACGACGGAACGCAGACCTCGTCCGGCATTCTCCTGATGCTGGTGGCCTTCATGCTGTTCTCGGTGCTCGATGCCTCGGCCAAGCAGCTGGTGCAGGGGTTGCCCGCCACGGTCGTCGTGTTCGGCCGTTATGCGCTGGGCACGGTGTTCATCGTGCTCATCGGCTGGCCGCTGTTCGGACAAGCCATGTGGCGCACCGCCAGCGTGCGGCTTCAGCTGCTGCGGGGCGTGTTCATGGTGGGCGCCACATTGCTCAACTTTCTCGCCGTGCGCCACCTGCAGCTGGCGCAGACTTCGGCCATCCTCTTCACCACACCGCTGTGGGTGTGCCTGCTCTCGCCCTTCCTGCTGGGCGAGCGTGTGGGCTGGCGGCGATGGCTGGCGGTGCTGGCGGGATTCGCCGGTGTGTTGCTGGTGTTGCGTCCGGGCACCGATGCCTTTCATCCGGCCATGTTCCATTCGCTGGCTGCGGCACTCACGCTCTCGCTCTACCAGATCCTCACACGGCGCGTGGGCCTGAGGGATGCCGCCATCTCCTCCCTGCTGTGGTCCACGGCCGCCGGGGCCGTGCTGTCGCTGCCGCTGGCCGCCATGCAGCCCGTCATGCCGGCAGGCAGCGACTGGGGGCTTCTGGCTCTGGCCGGACTGGCAGGATCGGCCGGGCATTTCCTGCTGGCCGAGGCCCATCGGCGAGCCGATGCCTCGCTGCTGGCTCCCTTTGCCTATTCGCAACTGGTGTGGATGGTGCTGATCGGCTGGCTGTGGTTCGGCGATGTTCCGGATGCCTGGACCATAGGCGGCGCCCTGATCGTGGCGGCGGCCGGGCTCTTCGTCTATTACCGGGAGCAGGCACTGGCGCGTGGTGCCAAATGACACGGAACGACACCGGCCAGGGAAGGCGTGACCATGCCCGAGCTGCCAGAAGTGGAAACCGTGGTGCAAGGCCTGCGGCCACATCTGGTGGAGCGCCGCATCACGGATGTTTCGCTTTCCGGCAAGCAGCTGCGTCTGCCCTGGCCCGCGCATTTCGCCCAAAGACTTGCCGGCCGCACGATTCTGGACGTGCAGCGGCGGGCCAAGTTCATCCTCATGCCGCTTACGGGCGGCGAGACATTGATCTCGCATCTGGGCATGAGTGGGCGCTATACGGTGTTTCCGCCCGACATGCCGTCGGCAGAGGCCCTGGGCGCATTCTACTTCCAGCCGGCGGCCGCACGAGAGCCGGGACCGCATGACCATCTGATCCTGCGGCTTCATGATGGCACGCGGGTCGTCTATACCGATCCCCGGCGCTTCGGCCTGTTCGATCTCGTGGCAAGCGAAACGATCCATGCCCATCCCATGCTGGCGGGACTGGGACCGGAACCCCTGGATGAGAATACATTCACGCCGGCTTATCTGGCCAGCGTGCTGGCGCGTCGGCAGGCACCTGTGAAGACCGTGCTGCTGGATCAGTCGGTGGTGGCCGGCCTTGGCAACATCTATGCCTGCGAAGCCCTGTTCCTGGCCGGCATCTCGCCGCGGCGGACAGCACGCAGCCTGGCGCCTTCAGGACGGCCGGGCAAGCCGGTGAACCGACTGGTGGACGCCATTCGCAAGGTCCTGTGCGCGGCCATTGCCGCCGGTGGTTCCACCCTGCGGGACCACGCACAGGTGAATGGTGAGCATGGCATGTATCAGCAGCAGTTCTTCGTCTACGGCCGGGCCGGTGCGCCCTGCCGGCAGTGCGGCGCACCCATCCGCCAGATCGTCCAGAGCGGGCGCAGCACCTTCTTCTGTTCCCGCTGCCAGCGGTGATGTCCAGCCGGGTCTGCCCACGAAACCGGCGGAACTTCGGATTTCAGATGCGATCCGGTGCAACGAGGATGCCATCCACGCGGGTGGCGACAATCACCGCCTGGGTGCGGCTCTCCACGTTCAGCTTCTGCAGGATGGCCGAGACGTGAGCCTTGATGGTGGCCTCGGAGACGCCGAGCTCGTAGGCAATCTGCTTGTTGAGCAGGCCTTCGCGCAGCATCATGAGCACGCGCATCTGCTGGGGCGTGAGCGAGGCCAGACGGCGGGCCATCTCCTCCAGTTCCTCGTCGTCCACCACCTCCAGCGAGACATCCTCGGGCACAGCCACCTCGCCGGCGAGCACGGCCCGGATGGCCTGCTGCATCTGCTCCACGGAAGCGGACTTCGGGATGAAACCCGAGGCGCCCAGACTCATGGCCCGGCGAATGACGTAGGGCTCCTCGATGGCCGAGATCACCACCACCGGAATGTCCGGATACTGAGCACGCAAGAAAGCCAGGCCGGAGAACCCCTGAACACCCGGCATCTTCAGATCCAGCAGCACGAGGTCGGTCTCCGGCGCCTGCTCGATGGCACGTACCACCTCGTCCAGCGTGCCGGCCTCGGCCAGCTCCACATCAGGCCGTTCACGCACCAGCACCTGCTTCATCGCGTCACGAAACAGGGGATGGTCATCGGCAATGACGAATCTCTGCTTGGCCATGGGCGTTCCCGGTTCTGCTGCGCCGATGCCGATCAGCAACCGTCCCTGATCCTGCCGGGGCCGGCTGCCCTTCGGCATGGCGCCATGGTTGCAATCGTCGCTCATTCGCCCCCGACTTGGTCCATTCTTTATACCAGATTGCACATATTCACAAATCTGACAGCCTGCCTCTCACGTAGCCGCATGAAATCCCATTGCCCGAGCGCTCTACCATGGATGGTGTTGTGGATAGATTCTCCGTCCAATTGTCGGTTAACCAGACATCAATGCTCCACCGTTAAATTATTGGAAATCATAAGATCAAATTTGCTGTCCATCCGTGCCGGAGGTTGGTCTGGCCAGCTGTCCTCTTAAGGCCTGATTCAGAATTGACTGCGAGTCTCGGCCCCGGATGGGGAACAAACCAATGAAATCTCCCCCATCTGCTTGATCGCGATTTCACAAGAACAAGAAGATCAGGCGTTGCAAGACGGACAGTGAGTAGACGGAGCAAGACCATGAAAAAGCACTATCTGGGCATTCTCGTGTCCGGCGCCCTGCTGGCAACCGCGACGGCGGCACAGGCAGCCACCGCAACCAACACCTTTCAGACGCGCATCAACATCATCGCGGAGTGCCAGATCACTTCGCCGACCGATATGGACTTCGGCGACAAGGGCCTGCTGAACAGCAACGTGGATGCCACGGCCACGTTCAACGTGCGCTGCAACGAGAATCTCAGCTACACGATTTCCCTGGACGACGGCCAGAACGCTTCCGGCGGCGCCTCGCGCATGACGGACGGCAACGGCCACTACGTGACCTACGAGCTGTATCAGGACTCGGGCCGCACGACGCTGTGGGATGCCACGAACACCAAGTCGTCCACCGGCACCGGTGTCGACCAGACCTTCACCATCTACGGCCGCGTGCCGCCGCAGTCCACGCCGCCCGTGGGACTCTACACGGACACGGTGACCATCACCGTGACCTACTGACCTGCCGACATCTTTCCGGGCTGCCGGCACCCCGGAGGCTGCCGGCAGCCCTCCTCCGACATCGACACCATGGCAAGAGAGCCGCGCGAGCCTGAACCCCGAAACGGGAGGGAAGCATGCGTCATCATCACAACCGCATGGCCAATTCCTGCATGAAGCCGGTTGCATCCGTTTTCGGGCTCGCCCTTCTGGCCACCATGACCAGCGGGCCGGCACAAGCCGCGCAGGTGCATGTGCGGCCTGTGATCCTGGATATCCAGGCCCCGGCCATGACCGGCAATCTCACCTTTCGCAACCTGGGCAACGAAAAGGTCACGGCCCAGGTGCGTGTCTTCCGCTGGGTGCAGCGCAAGGGACGCGATGTGCTGGAACCCACGCGCGCGGTGGTGGCCAGCCCGCCCATGCTGCGCCTGATGCCGCAGCGGGAGAACGTGGTGCGCGTGGTCCGCACCCAGAAATCCCGTGTGCACGGCGAGGAGGCCTATCGCGTGATCGTGGACGAGATCCCCGATCGGCGAAAGAAGACGGGCGGAGTCGTCTTTGCCGTGCGCTACTCCATCCCGGTGTTCTTCCACACACCCGAGGCGACACCACCGAAACTCTCCTGGGCAGCCCGGCGGATGAAAGGCCGGCTCGTGATCGCCGCCACGAACGCTGGTGACCGCCATGCACGGCTTGCCGACCTTGCCGTGCTGAACGCGGCCGGCCAGCCGCTCAAGACCTTTCCCGGCCTGGCCGGCTACGTGCTGGGCCACGCCACCCGCGCCTGGGTGGTGCCCGTCAGGGGCGCCGTCAACACGGTCATTATCAGGGGCAAGGGACCGAATGGCACGTTCCGGCAGAAGATCCGCGTGCGCTGAGCGTCTGCCTGGCCGCTGGCGGCAGGGGGTGGTCCTTGCTGCCGCGGGACTGGCGATTCTCGTCAACGGCGGGCCGGCCTCCATCGGCTCTGCCCATGCCGGGATTCCGGCTACCGATGCCGCTCTTTCCTCCTCTGCCGATCCTTTCGCCGATCTCGACATCGACAACCTGGGGGCCGTGCCGGATGCGAAACTGCCGCCGCCCAAGACCGCCAGGATGCCGGCAAGACGACCTGGTTCCTCCCGTTCAGTCTCGGATTCATCCGCCCCGTCGAAAAGGAACGAGACGGGCGGCACGGCCTCCTCTCAGACCTCGGCCGTTGCGACCAAGAGCGACCGACTGGATGCACCGAAGAACGGCAAGGGCGATCTGCTTCCGATAGGCGCAAAGATCCTTGATGACGTGAAGGGGCTGGACATGGGGGCCTTGCCGCCGGCCAATCCGGCGCTGCCAGGGGCGGATGCCCTGCCCTATCAGCTGGAGATCTACATCAATGGCCAACCCACGGGCCTGATTGCCGAGGTCTTCCGCTTGCCGGACGGGGGCTGGGCGATGAAGGCCCGGGAGATGCGCGAGGTGGGCCTGAAGCCGCCAGCGGGATCCCAGGACGAGGATCTGGTCCGCCTTGCCGACATCGGCGCCGACGTCACCTATGACGCGCCCCTGCAGCGGCTCGCGATCACGGTGGACGACAGCCGGCGCCTGCCCAAGGTCTTCGACCTGGCAGGCGGCAACCGCAAGGAACCGCTGGATGTGGCCAGGCCAGGCACAGGCCTGGTGCTGAACTACGACCTGCTGGTGGCCGGGCGCACTGATGGTGCCTTTGCCTCGGCCAGCTTCGAGGGATTCTCCGCAAACCTAGACAGTTGGATCTATTCGCCGCTCGGCACGCTGGCAGGCAAGGGCTTCCTGCGGGTGGACGCGTTCGGCGCGGCCCGGTTCGTGCGTCTGGACACCACCTGGAGCTACACGGATCGGGCACGCGCCATGACCTATCAAGTTGGTGACGTGGTCACGCACGGGCCGCAATGGGCGCGCTCGCTGCGTCTGGGGGGCGTGCTGGCGGCACGCAACTTCCGGGTGCGCCCGGATCTGATCACCGTGCCCCTGCCCTCGCTTTCAGCCACGGCAGCCGTGCCGACCACGGTGGACGTCTATCTGAACAATATCAAGGTGCACAGCCAGCAGGTGCCGGCAGGACCGTTCACCATCAGCAACATTCCCGCCATCACCAACACGGGCGAGGCCCGGCTGGTGATGCAGGATGCCGCCGGGCGCGAGATCGTGGCCAGCCAGCGATTCTACGTCTCGCCGTCGCTGCTGCGGGCGGGGCTGCTGGACTTCTCCGTGGCCGCCGGCGTGGCCCGGCGCGGCTATGGCATTGCCTCCTTCGACTATGACCGGGATCCCGTGGGCATGGCCTCCTTCCGCTATGGCCTGACCCATCGCGTGACCGTGCACGGACACATGGAAGCCGCGCAACATCTGTTTCTGGGGGGCGGCGGCGTGTACACGAGCCTCATGGACCGCATGGTCATCGGCGCGGCCGGGGCCGTCTCGCACAGCCGGTTCGGCACCGGTTTCCTGGCTTTCGGATCGCTGGAAAGCCGTATCGGCCCCCTCTCCCTCTCGGCGACGGCACAGCACACCTTTGGCGATTATGCCGACCTGGCCACGCTCACGGCCAGCACGGCCACGACCGCGGCACTGAATGGCGCGGCGCTGACCGGCACCTGGATGCCAGAAGCCATGGATACGGTGACGCTCGGCTATCGGCTGCCTTTTGCCAGCGCCTCGCTGACTCTGGGCTATGTACACCTGAAGCCGAAGGACGGACGTTCGGAACATCACCTGAACGTGGGCTACAGCCAGCGGCTGTTCGGCCAGGCGAGCCT
Source organism: uncultured Rhizobiaceae bacterium (assembly GCA_964574205.1). Lineage (GTDB taxonomy): Bacteria > Pseudomonadota > Alphaproteobacteria > Rhizobiales > Aestuariivirgaceae > Thermopetrobacter. The sequence continues at coordinate 13,426 of CAZNLW010000047.1, forward strand.
CTATGCCACGGCTTTCACCAATCTCAAGAAGCCGAAGGAGACATCCTTCTTTCTCGGTGTCTCCGTGCCGCTGGGCGGCAACAGAGGCACGGCCTCCGTGGGCGGCGCCTATGACCTGACCGGGCGCTGGCGGGCCACGGCGAGCTATGCTCGACCTCTGAAGCCCAAGGACGGTTCTGTGGGCTGGCGGGCGCGGGCCACGCATGGCGATCTCAAGTCCGTGGAGGCCGCGCTGGCCTGGCGCACCTCCAAGGCCACCCTGAGAGCGCAGGCCATGCGCATTGAAAACAACACCACGGCCCGGGCCAGCGTGGAAGGCGCAATCGTGGTGGCAGACGGCAGCATGTTTGCCAGCAACCGCATTCACGACTCCTTCGCCATCGTGAACGTGGGGGCGCCGGACGTGACCGTGCGCTACGAGAACCGCCCGGTCGGCAAGACGGGGCGTGACGGCAAGCTGCTGCTCACGACATTGCGCACCCATGAGCGCAATCGCATCTCCATCGCCCCGGAAGACCTGCCGGTGGATGCCCGCATCCCGAAGACCAAGGCCATCGTGGTGCCGCCACAACGTTCCGGCGTGGTGGTGGACTTCGGTGTCCGCCAGGTTTCCGACGCGGCCCTGGTGACACTGGTGGATGCGGCCGGCCAGCCGCTGCCGGCGGGCGTGGCGGTGAGCGTGCCGGGCCAGAATGAGCCCTTCCTCGTGGGCTATGACGGGCAGGTCTATCTGGAAGGGCTGAAGGCCGGCGCGGAGAACGAGGTGACCGTTGACCTGGGCGAGGACCGTGCCTGCAAGGCCCGCTTCCGCTTCACGCCAAAACCGGGCGAGATGGTCTTCATCGGGCCGGTGACGTGCAGCTGAAGTGGCCGCAGGCCTTCCCTGCGGCCCCTTTGCCGGCAATGCCTGCCGCGTCGAGGCTGCAAGGCGTGTGATGATCGTCTGTTTCTGGAAGCGTAGCACCATATTGCAACGCACAACATCACCTGGCGGGCTTTGCCGGAGCGCTTTGGCCCATGGAACAGCGTCTGGAAGCGCTTTTACCGACTGTCGAAGGCCGGGGTTTCGAGGATTTCTTCGCATTGCTGACAGCCGCCAGCGACAGCGCTCATCTGGTG
>CAZNLW010000048.1:0-1533 GCA_964574205.1 uncultured Rhizobiaceae bacterium
CAGCCCTGTCTGGGACAGCCCCTTGTTTTTTCTGAAGAAAAGTATTTCCAGCCTGTTCGGCAGGCTGGAAGACTTTTCTTCACGTTCGACTGAGCAGGGATGGCCGAAGAGCTGCAACAACTCCCGTTCAAGCGCGACAATCCCCTTGCGCGGACAGACGATCAGAGAGCTGCCCCTCTCTTTCGTTTCTCTCCCCCGCAGAAGGAAGAAGGGAACATCGCATGGCATGAACGACAAGACATGAGGAATCAAGCCACGAGAACCCGACGCCGACACACTTCAAGGCACATCGTCATCTTCGCCCATCGCAACACGCTCATTGCGCCGCGCCCCCCGGCGTCGAACGTCTCCGGCAAGCACGGCCATGCCTCGAGATTGTGCCAAGGCGGCTGACATGCAGAGACCCCGCGGTAACGACAGACAGGTCCCATGACAGTGCCATCCACGGCGGTTCCGTTGACCCGAAAGGAAAACCGGGCCGAAAAGCCCTTCGACCCGGTTTCCGAATCTTGCATCCGATCGTCTGGGCGATCGACTGCGCGGTATCAGAAGAAGAACCAGGCAGCCACGCCGGCGACAACGTTCTTGACCTTGCCGCCGCCCACGACCGGCTTGACATCGAAGTAGTCCACCTCGGCACCCAGCTGCAGGGCATCCACCGGACGCCACACCAGGTTGCCGCCCACGCTGAAGCCGCGGTCAAACAGATTGCTACCCGCACGCGGGGCCAGGTTCGTGTAGTTGAAGTAGCCGAACGAGGCGTTGGCGGACACCGTCTCGGTCATGGCCATGCGCGCATTGACCTGGAAGCCGTAGGCCTTGGCCAGACGCGCATTGGGGGCACCCGTGCCACCGTCCGTGCGGCAGTAGCCGGCAGCCGCGCTCAGGATGCCGTCGCAGCCCAGACCCTTCGTGTAGACGAAACCGGCCTGCAGGTTCAGCATGCTGATGTCCACGGCAGCCCCCGCACCCACGAGGAAGCCGGTGTTCGTGCCGGTGATCGGATTACCACCCGCATCGGTCCGGCCACCAACCTTGGCGATTTCACCGCTCACCCGCAGGCTGATGTTTGCCGGCGCATTGAACTGCAGGTAGCCGGCAAAGTCCGGAACCACCGTGGTGTTCCGCGGGCCGTTGATGTCATCCGTGCTCGGATTCTCGATGCCGAAGCCCATGGAGAAGGGCCCGCCGCTGTAGCTGATCAGCACCTGGTTGTGACGGGTGCTGTCGAGGCCGTACGGTGTGGCGATGGTCGGATACTCCACATTGGCCACCCGTGCGATCTGGGGGGCATGACCGGCAAGCAGCGTCCACCCCGGCATGAAATCCCACTCGCCGTAGGCCAGACGAGCCTGAACGTTCGGCGTCGGGTCGGACGGATCGTCAGTGGGCACAACGGCATTGCCCAGCAGAGTGTCCTCGAAGCTGGCGCGGATCTGCACGTGCGTGCGCACCTGCCCCACGGCCGTGTCCGTGCGCGACTTGATGTTCACCGTGCCACGGGCCCACAGGTCGAAATCGGAATCGGTACGG
>CAZNLW010000048.1:1633-14509 GCA_964574205.1 uncultured Rhizobiaceae bacterium
GCCGGAGATGGTGATCTCGGTGGTCGGCGCCGGCAGATCGGCCGTCGGGGTGATGGCGATGGTGAAGCCGCGGGATTCGGGCGCCTTGTCGATGGCCTTGGTGTCGTCACCGGAGAGCACGATCTCCTTGGCGCCACGCTGGAAGGTGATCAGCGACACGCCCTCGGGCAGGTTCACGCCCTTGGCCTCGATCGCGTTCACGCGCGCCTGCAACGCCTCGATCTGCGCCTTCAGCGCCTCGAGATCGTCAGCAGCCTGGGCACCGGAAGCCATGACTGCCATGGCCACGCCGCCCAGCAGAGCACGACGGATCCACTTGGACTTGATCATTGGTTGTTCTCCCACAATCGCTTGCGACATTCCGTTCGCAATGGTGCATCCCGGACCGACTGACCGGGCCGGATGCGCATCTTGCCCCCACTCCCTCGATGTGACCGTCAGGTGACGGAGGCAGCAGCGAGTCGCGCACTCGCTACACCGGCATTTATTTCTCGCCCCTCTCTCGCGGTCAACCGTTGCGCCGGAATCTGTCCCCGCTTTTCGCCGTCCTGTGGCCCTTTTGCAACAAAACGGCCGCTTTCGCCGGTTGCGACGTGCAGGAGGTGCACAATCGCGCCTTTTGCGTTAACCTAGTGTTTACGATTGGCCGCCGGGCCTATCCGCCACCGGCGGGAGAAGGAAAGCCTCTTCCGCCGGATCGGGCCGGGGGCCGCCGCCCTGCCGGGGATGCGCGGCAGGGATAAGGAGGGGATCCATTCTGGGGGCACCATTCTGGGGGCACGATGACAATGCACAGGTCTTCTTCCCACCTTCCGAGCCGCAAGAAGGGTCGCACGGGCCTGCGCTGCTGCCTGCGCGGGCTGTTCTGGGGGTTGCTGCCGCTGCTGTTCGTTCTCGCCGGCGCCTGGCTTGCCAGCCGCGAGCGCATGGAGGAAACCCTGGCCCGGCGCGCCGCCAGCACCCTGCGTGCTGCCGGCATGACCTGGGCGGAAGTGAAGATCGAGGGGCGCGATGCCCGCATATCCGGCCAGGCCCCCAGTCACGCCGCGGCCGAGCGTGCCCGTGCGCGGGTGGCCGCCGTGCCGGGCATCCGCCTGGCGCGTCTGGGCAGCATCGACGTGCGGCTGGACATTCCCACCGTGGCCGCTGTCGCCACACGTCAGGCCCCGGTGGAGATCCGGGGCACATGGCCGGCCGCGCCCGGCCTGAAGCTGGAGGTGCAGCTGGCCGGCCGCACCTATCGCCTGGGGCAGTCCCCCGAGCTCGAGGCTAAGGGGGATGAATGGCGCCTCGTCCTGCCGCAGCTGCCGCCCGAAGGCGTGCACGATGTCGTCGTCATCGTCCGCGAGGGAGACACGATCCGCCGGGATGCCACACGCGACGAGCTGGTGGTGGACACCACGCCACCGGCCGCGCCTGCCCTCGCCGAAAGCCGGGTGGAGAACGGCACCCTCCACCTGAAGGGCACCTGGCCGGCCGGCGATGCCCGCAAGTTTGCCGTACACGTGGGGGACAGGACCTTCCGCCTCGGGCAGGATTCCGCGCTGCAGGTGAAGGATGACACCTGGCAGCTCGCCGTTTCGGACCTGGCGGATGGCCGCTATCCCGTCCGCCTCGAGGCCGAAGATGCCCTGGGCAACCGCACCGAGGTGGACGCCGGCACGGTGACGGTGGACACCACCCCGCCACCGGCCCCGACGCTGGCTTCCGCCCGCGTGGACGGCAGGACCGTCCACCTGGCCGGCACCTGGCCCGCGGATGAGGCAGAGACGCTGGCTGTCACCGTGGGGCCGCGCACCTTTGTCCTTGGCAGGGACGAGGCCCTTGCCACCGAGGACGGTCGCTGGCAGCTCGAAGCCCGCGACATGCCCGAGGGCACGCATGCCATCCGTCTGGCCGTTTCCGACGCGGCCGGCAACCGCACCGAGGTGGACGCCGGCACGGTGACGGTGGACACCACCCCGCCACCGGCCCCGACGCTGGCTTCCGCCCGCGTGGACGGCAGGACCGTCCACCTGGCCGGCACCTGGCCCGCGGATGAGGCAGAGACGCTGGCTGTCACCGTGGGGCCGCGCACCTTTGTCCTTGGCAGGGACGAGGCCCTTGCCACCGAGGACGGTCGCTGGCAGCTCGAAGCCCGCGACATGCCCGAGGGCACGCATGCCATCCGTCTGGCCGTTTCCGACGCGGCCGGCAACCGCACCGAGGTGGACGCCGGCACGGTGACGGTGGACACCACGCCCCCGCCGGCGCCAACCCTGGATCAGGTGACCGTGAATGGCAACAGGGCCCGCCTTGCCGGCACCTGGCCCGCCGGAGACGCCAGGAGACTGGTCGTCACCCTCGCCGGCCGCGCCCATGAGCTGGGCCGGGACCCGGCCCTGCAGGCAGACGGCAACCGCTGGCAGCTGGATGTGGGCAACCTGCCGGAGGGAAGGCATGACGTCATCCTCGAGGTGGCCGATGCCGCCGGCAACGTGAACCGTGTGGAGAAGGCGGGCGCGGTGGAGATACTGGGCCCGCCACCGGCAGAGGCGCTCGCCGTCACCCGTGCCGAATTCACTGACGGCAAGGCCGTGCTGGAGGGTACCTGGGCGGCAGACCGCGCCACCACCCTGCAGGCGAAACTGGGCGATCGCGTCTTCCGTCTCCAGAAAGCCGGCAGCTTCGTGCCCACGGGCCCGAACACATGGCGTCTCGTGGCCCGCGACCTTTCGCCCGGCAGGCATGATCTGGAGCTTGTCCAGCGGGATGATGCCGGCCGTGAAAGCCGCCGCACTTTCCCGGGCGTGATCGAGGTGCCGCCCCCGCCACCCCCGGCAGGGGAAAAACAGGCCGAAGCGGCCCGCACCACCGAACGGCCGACGGAGCCGCAGCCCGCGCCGCCAGCGGTCGGGAAAGCCGCTCTCCCGGCCCCGACGGTGGAGCCGTTGGCCACGCGCAATCGCCTGCCGCGCATCACCGGCACCTGGCCGGCCGGGGCCGCCAGCGAGCTGGAGGTGATCCTGGACGGCCGCACCTACCGCGCGGGTCATGGCGCGGCCCTGAAGGTGGACGGCAACCGCTGGGTGCTGATCCCGACAGAACCGCTGAAGGATGGCGTGCACGATGTCATCGTCATCGTTCGCAACGCTGCCGGGCAGGAGACGCGCGATGAAACGAAGGGCGAGATCGTGGTGGACGCCACTTCGCCACCTGCGCCCACCGTGCGTCCCCTGGTGACGGAAGCCGGTGCGCCGGTCGTCATCACCGGCACCTGGCCCGAGGGTGATGCCGTGCGCCTCACGGTGACCGTGGATGGCCACACCTACGTGCTGGGCGCGCCCGACAGTCCGCTTGAACGGGCCGGACACGGCCGCTGGAAGCTGACGCTGCCCGCCCCTCTGCCCCCGGGCCAGCACGAGGTGACGGTTCGTGCGGAGGATGCCATGGGCAACGCCGCCACCGACCAGACCCGGGGCGAGTTGCGGGTGAAGGCCCCGCCGAAAGTGGCCACGCCGGCCGAGATCACGCCGGAGCGCACGGCCAGGAGCAATCTCGCCTGCCAGAAGGCCCTGGACAGGAAACTGAAGGGTCTGCGCATCCTCTTCGAGACCGACAGCGACCGCCTCACACCGGCCGGTCGCCGGGCGGTAGCGGAAGTCGCCCGCATCCTCAACACCTGTCCGCGCACGCGCGTGCTGATAGCCGGGCATACGGATTCCGTGGGCTCCGCCACTTACAACCAGGCCCTGAGCGAGCGCCGTGCCGCTGCCGTGGCCAGGGAACTCGTGAAAAACGGCGTGGCGGTGGACCGGCTGGAGGTGGTGGGCTTTGGTGAAAGCCGCCCCGTGGCCACCAACCGCACCAAGGCCGGCCGCACGAGGAACCGACGCATCGAGTTCGTCATCCGCCCCCCGGCCGAGTGAGCCGGGGGCGGTCTTCCATGGCCGGCAGACGGAGGACGCAAGGGCCCCCGCCGGTCATGGGCAGAATCGCACTATGACCGGATGAATCCCCAAGGGACCGGTCAACGGATGGTGGACCATTGCCACACCGGGGCCAGGGGGCATCCGAGGGAGGAGGATCATGCAGGATTTCTGGAACTTCAAGGACTTCACCTTCGTGGCCACGACTCACTGGCTGTGGCTGCTGCTGGCACTGGTGCTGGGCCTCGTGGTCGGCATCATGTCCTGTCGGGACGAGTGCACGCACTGACATGGCATCGACGCCACATCGAGGAAAGCCGAGTCGGCAGATACCGCACCGACGCAGGCCGGCCTGACCGGCCACACACGATGCACCATGCCGGCAGGCCCGCGGGGAGGCCGGCATCGGGGGCAAGGCGAACAAGGGGGCATGAACGGAGGGCAGGGCCATGCTGCACTATCTTGTCGAACTGATCATCTGGATGCTGCTGGCCTTCTTGCTGGGCATGATCATCGGCTGTCTCATCAGGCGCTTCTTTCTGTGTCGGAGAGGGGAAGAGACAGCCGGCACCGCGCCGACAGCCACCATGACAGGATCCGGCACGGCCGGGGAAACGGCCACGGAAAGCACAGAATCCTCTACCGCCGGCAGGGCAGCCGCAACAACGGGTGCCGCCACGCTGGCCGCCACCGGTGCAGCCGCCGCTGCAGCCATGGGCAGAGCAAGAACGGAGACAGAGGCCAGCGGGGACGCGGAAACCGGCATATCCGAAAAGCCGGCGGCCGTTTCCCCTGCCCCCGGAATGGATCAGGACGAGAAGACGGAGGAGAAGGACGCCAGGGGCCTTGAGACGGCAGCAGGCGCGACCATCATGGCCCCAGCCGAACACCCGGAAGAACCGAAAGAAGCACCGGCTGCTGCCGCGGAAACGACTCCTGCACCGACGCATGACGAAAAACCGGACAGGACCGAAAAATCCGACACCGGAATACCCGGACAGGAGACAACCGCAGAGCAGAAGGCCCCATTCGAAGCGCGAGAAACGGAAAAGACTGCCGACAAAGACACGGCCGGGGCACCGGACACCGGTAGCACGGAAACAGGCGGTCAGGCAGCCATGGGATTGGCAGCAGCCGGGGCCCTGTCCGGGGCGACCGTGGGCAGCGAGAAGGAGGATCGGAAGACCGGAAAGAAGAAGGCAGCCACGGCCATGGAGAACGAGGCGTCCGGGGCGGATTCGACTGCCGGAGGGCAGCCCGCGCACGGGGAAGAGAGGGAAGCACTGCCGCCTTTCGGCCTGTCTGCCCCCCTCGGCGGCAAGCCGGACAACCTCACGCATATCAGCGGCATCGGCAAGAAGATCGAGAAGCTGCTGCACGAGATGGGCATCTTCCATTTCCGCCAGATCGCAAGCTGGACGGAAAAGGATATCGAGGAGGTCGACAAACGCCTGAAATTCCGCGGCCGCATTGTGCGCGAGAAATGGGTGGAGCAGGCCCGCGTCCTTGCGGAAGGAGGCGAAACGGACTTTGCCAGGCGCGTGGCCAAGGGAGACGTGCCAACCTCACGCCAGGACTGAGACGCCCGGGCTCGTTTACTGCCCGGCCGGCTGGCATGCGCCTCGGGCCGGCAAGAGATCTTCCCGTGGCTGTCGATCGCAAACAAGGCATCCGGGGCTATCCCGCAAGGAACCGGTCTTCCGCAAGCCCGTGAATGTCCGGAAACATCCCTGCCTAGCCCCGCGTTCGGCCATTTTGTCATCGACAATCATGGGCTTGCAGAAAGAATGGCAAGGAAGCGCCAATGGCGAAAAATCGCCATTGGCGCTTCTCTTGGCTTCATCAAAATGGCAAAATGACAAATAGCTGCAGTGGAAGCTGTTGGGTTATCCAGGACAGCTCCCATTGTTTTTCTGAAGAAAAGGTTTTCCAGCCTGCTCGACAGGCTGGAAAACTTTTCTTCACGCTCGACTCATGATGGATTGTCCAGCGCAGCCCCGACGGTTCCCCCCGGCCGGGCAGGCCGGAAAGCGCATCCCCATGGTCGCGTCATTCCGCCGCGGCCGCCTTGGCTGCACCATTCTTCAGCAGGCGGTAAACGATGGCATCGTGCATGGCCTGGAAAGAGGCATCGATGATGTTGGGCGACACCCCCACGGTGAACCAGCGCGCGCCCGTGCCGTCCTTCCATTCGATGAGCACGCGCGTGGTGGCATCCGTGCCCGTGTTCACGATGCGCACCTTGTAATCCACAAGCTGCAGATCCTTCAGATATGCCGACCACGGCCCCAGGTCCTTGCGCAGCGCCGCATCCAGCGCATGCACCGGGCCGTTGCCTTCGGCCACGGACATGAAGCGCTCGCCCTCGATGCAGACCTTGACGATGGCCTCGGCCATGGTGACGAGCTCGCCGCGGGCGTTGTATCGGCGTTCCACCAGCACCTTGTAGCTTTCCACATCGAAATAGTCCGGCACCAGTCCCAGCTCCCGCCGCACCAGCAGCTCCAGCGACGCTTCCGCCGTGTCATAGGCATGGCCTTCCGCCTCGCGCTCCTTGATCACGGCCAGCAGCGCGGCCAGTTTCTCCTCGTCCTCCACCTTCAGGCCGAAACGTGCCAGCTGGGCCCGCAGGTTGGACTTGCCCGCCTGGTCGGACACCAGAACATGCCGCACATTGCCCACCTTCTCCGGCGGAATGTGCTCGTAGGTATCCGGATTCTTGAGAATGGCCGAAGCATGGATCCCCGCCTTGGTGGCAAAGGCCGTCTCGCCCACATAGGGCGCCTGCTGCTCCGGCGGCCGGTTGAGGATCTCGTTGAAGGCGCGCGAGACCTGCGTGAGCTTCTCCAGCGCCCCTTCCTTCAGTCCCAGCGAGAAACGACTGGCATAGATGTCCTTCAATGCCAGGGTGGGAATGAGCGTGATCAGGTTGGCATTGCCGCAGCGCTCGCCAATGCCGTTGAGCGTGCCCTGGATCATTCGCGCTCCGGCCCGTACGGCCGCCAGCGAATTGGCCACGGCCATGCCCGTGTCGTTGTGACAGTGGATGCCCAGATTTTCGCCGGGCACGATGTTGGAGACGGAGAAGACGATGCGCTCGATCTCCTCCGGCAGGGTGCCGCCATTGGTATCGCACAGCACGATCCACCGCGCCCCGGCCTCGAAGGCCGTCACCGCGCAAGCCATGGCATAGCCCTCGTTGGCCTTGAATCCGTCGAAGAAGTGCTCCAGATCCACCAGCACCTCGAACCCTCTGGCCCGGGCCACGTTCACCGACTCGCGAATGGCCTGCAGGTTCTCCTCCAGCGAGCAGCCCAGCGCCAGCTCCACGTGATAGTGCCAGGCCTTGGCCACGAAGCAGAGGGCATCCGCCTTCGCCTGCAGCAGCTGCTGCAGCCCGGGATCGTTGGAGGCCGAACGACCGGGCCGTCGCGTCATGCCGAAGGCGGTGAACGTCGCGTCCAGGGGCGGCCGGCTGGCGAACAGCGCCGTGTCCACCGGGTTGGCACCCGGATAGCCGCCCTCGATGTAGTCGATGCCGAGCTCGTCCAGCATGCGGGCGATGGTCTTCTTCTCTTCCACGGAGAAGTCGATGCCCGGCGTCTGCGCACCATCGCGCAGCGTGGTGTCATACAGGTAGATGCGCTCTTTCCCTCGCATGGCTTGCGCTCTCGGATCGACATTCTGAATCAGGCAAGGCACGGCTGAAGGTCCTTTCTCTCTGTGTTGCGCGCCGGCAGGGACGCGGCAGCTGCGCCGGATGGCTCAGAAGAAACCGTTCCACCACAGGATTCCCAAGGTCAGCAGCGTCACGAAGACAAGCTTGCCGATGAAGCCGTAGATCAGCCACTTGGGCGGACCGGCCTGCGGCGACGAACCTTTCGGCACAGGATCGGGCATCTCCGGCGTGGTCATGAGGCTTTGCTCTCCGGTTTGTCGTCAGGATCGCTCCGTTCATGTCTGCGCCCCCTACCGGGCGCCTGAAAGGAGGCCGCTTGAGGGCTCACGGGCCTTTCACCTCCCAGGTGGTGCCTTCGGGGCCGTCCTTCAGCACGATGCCGCGGGCGGCCAGCGCATCGCGAATGCGGTCGGCCGTGGCCCAGTCCTTGCGGGCGCGCGCCGCCGCCCGCTCGGCGATCAGCCGCTCGATTTCCGCCGCATCCACCGCCACGTTCGGCGCCGTCGCCTGCCGCCATTCTTCTTCCGTGACCGGCAGCAGGCCCATCAGCGCGGCAGAAGCCTTCAGCTCGGCCGCCCGCCCCTCACGCTGCAGCCGGTGCAGCTCGGCAATGGCCCGCGGCGTGTTGAGATCGTCGCACAGCGCCGCCACCACTGCCGCGTCGGGTGCAGGTGCCGCTTCCACATCGCCAATGGCACGATACCACCTGTCCAGCACCTTGCGGCTTTCCGCCAGGCCCTTGCGCGTCCAGTCCAGCGGTGCGCGGTAATGCGTGCGCAGCATGTTCAGCCGCAACACCTCGCCGGGCCATTCCTGCAGCAGCGCGTGGATGGTGATGAAGTTGCCCAGAGACTTGGACATCTTCTCCCCTTCCACCTGCAGGAAGCCGTTGTGCATCCAGTATTTCGCCATGTAGGGCGTGCGGAAGGCACAGGTGGACTGGGCGATCTCGTTTTCATGATGCGGAAACTTCAGGTCGATGCCACCGCCGTGGATGTCGAAGGTCTCGCCCAGATGCTTCCACGACATGGCCGAGCATTCGATGTGCCAGCCCGGCCGCCCCGGTCCCCACGGGCTGTCCCAGGCCGGCTCGCCCTCCCTGGAGGGTTTCCACAGCACGAAATCCATGGGATTCCGCTTGTAGGGCGCCACCTCCACCCGTGCCCCGGCGATCATCTCGTCCAGCGAGCGCCGGGAAAGGATCCCGTAGTCCGGCTTGGCCGTGACGTCGTAGAGCACGTGCCCCTCCGCCACGTAGGCGCAGCCGGCCTCGATGAGCCGGCGGATGATCTCCTGCATCTCGGCAATGTGTGCCGTGGCCCGGGGCTCCACCGTGGGCGGCAGCACGTTGAGCCGACCGATGTCCTCGTGAAACTGGCGAATGGTGCGTGCCGTGATCTCGGCGATGGACACGCCCTCTGCCGCGGCCCGGGCGTTGATCTTGTCGTCCACGTCCGTGATGTTGCGCACGTAGATCACATGCGCCTCGCCGTAGAGATGCCGCAGCAGCCGGAACAGCACGTCGAACACGATGATCGGCCGCGCATTGCCGATATGCGCGTGGTCATAGACCGTTGGCCCGCACACGTACATGCGCACGCGTTCAGGGTCTATGGGCTGAAAGCGCTCCTTGCGGCCGCTCAGCGAATTGTGGACGACAAGCTCCGCGTTCGCCATGGCAGAAACCCTCCGGGCGCCCGGCCCGGGGCTGCCTGCGTCATCTGTGGGGAGAAGGCATGCGAACCCGGGCCAGCATCCTGGCTAGCCGATAATGAGAATGCCGCAGATGCAGCAGATATGTGCACGACGGGTCCGCATGGTTCATGCTTTTGCTCACGATCGCCCGCAATGTCAAGCCGCCAGATTTCCCCAGCAGCCATCCCGTGCATCAGAAAAGCATGGAAAGCGGCCTCCCTGTCGCCACGTCACCTTCCTATCCTTGCCGCGAGCGCGTGGCCGTCCACGCACGCGCACCGCGAGGGAGATTGCTGGACGCCAGGGAGAATGCCGGAAATGACCGATACGCCGCCGCCCATGATGGATCCCGCCAGCCTCGTGCCAGAGGATGAGGAAGCGGAGGATCCCCGCCGCCGCTACTGTCTGCCGCTTTCGGGTCCGCTTCGCGAGCGCGTGGCCATGATTGCCGCGCCCGACGATCACCATGACGCCATCGTGCAGCAACACCGCACCCGCTTCGTCGAGCTCTCCCATACCGAGCGGCAGGTGCTCTCGGACATCAACGACCGTCTGCCCGCCAGCGCCCACGTTGCGCCCTTCGCCTTGCTCCCCCCGGCCATCTGGGAGGGCGGCCTGGAGCCGCGGCTCATGTCCTGGGGGCTGGTCACCATCCACCCCCATCTGAACCTCTATCTCCCGCAATCGGACGCCGGCAACGCCGTGCTCTACCTGCCATCAGCCCCTGCCGCCTATCCGGACAGCTATGCCGAGGGAGCCCTGCGCGAGGTGCGCCGCATCATGGCCCGCTACGAGGAGGCCCGGGGCCCCGTGCCGGATCCCGACCGTGCGCAGGACGAAGTGCTGGAAGACTGGCTCATGGCGGAAGAAGAGGCCCGCCTCGATGCCGTGGAGGAGATTCTCATGCTTGCCGAGTTTCTCGCCCGTCGCCTCTTCGGCAACGAGATCGTGGAGCGCCACGAGGGCCTTTTCGGCAAGATCATGAAGGAGGCCATGGGATTTCCCCCCGGCCTCATGCTGGAGAAGGTCTGAATGCCGCCCGAAAGACCGCCCGCTGCCGACTGGCCAGCCAACGGTCCCGCATCCCCGGCGGGACGACCGTGGCAGGCATGCCCGTGTCTCACAACACCTTTGGAATACGTCCTGCGCGAGACCTGTGACGTTCATGCCGTTGCCGTCATTGGCGGCCTGCTCCTGGCCCTGGCCACCCTCATTCGGTAATGACGTGGGCGGCAGGCCCTGCCGTCAGCTCGACCGGTTCGAACGACGGGAGAAGCGGCCCGAGCGCATGACCGTGAGCCCCAGGTCGCGGATACGCGCGCGCAGGGTGTTGCGATTGATGCCCAGCAGCTCCGCGGCCCTGAGCTGGTTGCCGCCGGTGGCCGCCAGTGCGGCGGAGATGAGCGGCGCCTCCACCTCGCGAATCACGCGATCATACAGCCCCGGGGGCGGCAGCTGGTCGCCATGGCGGGCGAAATAGGCATTCAGCCAGGTCTCCACCAGCTCCGAGAGCGAAGCATTGGTCGGCACGTCCATGCCGGATGCGGGAGAGATGGTTTCTGCCAGCTCCGCCTGGATGATCTCCGGCCCGATCTCCTCCTCGGAATAGATGGCCACGATGCGCCGCACCAGGTTCTCCAGCTCGCGCACATTGCCGGGCCAGCGATGCTGCTTGAGCCGCTCGATGGCCTCGGGGCTGAAACGCTTGCGCGGCATCCCCTCTTCGCTGGCCAGCTTCAGGAAATGGTTCACCAGGTCCGGAATGTCATCCAGCCGCTCGCGCAAGGGGGGCAGGCGCACCGGAACGACATTGAGGCGAAAATAGAGATCCTCGCGGAACTGTCCGGCCGCGATCATCTGCTTGAGGTTGCGATGGGTGGCGGCAATGATGCGCACATCCGCGCGGATGGGCGTGGTGCCGCCCACGGTGGTGAACTCGCCCTCCTGCAGCACGCGCAGCAGGCGCGTCTGCGCCTCCATGGGCATGTCGCCGATCTCGTCCAGGAACAGGGTGCCGCCTCTGGCCTGTTCGAACCGTCCGGCCTTGCGCGATGTGGCGCCGGTGAAGGCCCCCTTCTCGTGGCCGAAGAGCTCCGATTCGATGAGCTCGCGAGGAATGGCAGCCATGTTCACGGCCACGAAGGGCCCGCGCCGGCGGCGACCGAAATCGTGCAGCACGCGCGCCACGAGCTCCTTGCCGGTGCCGGATTCGCCATAGATCATGACCGTGAGGTCTGTCTGCGTCATGCGCGCGATGATGCGATAGATCTCCTGCATGGCGCGCGAGCGGCCGATGATGGGCAGATCCTCTCCGGCCAGTCCCGCCGGCGCGCTGGCCCGTGCCGATGCCGAGGCCGCCTGCTCAAGGGCGCGCCGCACCACGCCCAGCATCTCGTTGAGATCGAAGGGCTTGGGCAGATATTCGAAGGCCCCCTTCTCGGCAGCGGTGATGGCGGTCATGATGGTGTTCTGGGCACTCATGACGATGATCGGCAGATCCGGCCGTCGCGCCTTGATGCGAGGGATCAGCGCGAAGGCGTTCTCGTCCGGCAGCACCACGTCGGTGATCAGCACATCGCCCTCGCCCGCAGCCACCATTTCCCACATGGCCGCGGCATTGGAAGCCGTGCTCACATGATATCCCGCCCGCGTCAGCGCCCGCGTCAGCACGGTGCGCACCGCTGCATCGTCGTCCACCACCAGCACGGTGTTCTCGGCCATCGCCATCAGGTCCCCTCTGCGTTGTCTCCGACAGTCTCCGCCTCCGGCGGTCCCTCGTAGAGAGGCAGAAGGATGCGGAAGGTGGTGAAGCGCTCGTCCGAGGTGAACTCCACCACCCCCCCATGATCGCGCACGATCTTGGCCACCAGCGCCAGTCCCAGTCCCTTGCCGGAGGGTTTGGTGGTCACGAACGGCTCGAAGATGTGCGGGCGGATCTCTTCCGGCACCGGCCGCCCGGTGTTCTTCACCTTGACCTCCAGGGGTAGCGAGACCTTCTGTCGCGCACCGGGCACGGCAATGCGCACGCCGGGACGGAAGGCCGTGGACAGCTCGATGAAGCCGCCCGGGCGGTCATCGGCACGCACGGCTTCGGCCGCGTTCTTCAGCAGGTTGATCATGACCTGCACCAGCTGGTCGCGATTGCCCAGCACCGGTGGCAGGGAAGGATCGTAGAGCTCGTGAATGGGAATGCCGGCGGCAAAGCCGCTCTCGGCGATGCGCTTCACATGATCGAGCACGTGATGGATATTCACCGGCTCGCGCTTCAGTGGCCGCTCGTCGGAGAACACCTCCATCTGGTCCACGAGGTTGCGAATGCGGTCGGCCTCCGCGCAGATGAGCTGGGTGAGCGCCCGATCCTCTTCCGAAAGGCCTGGCTCCAGCAACTGGGCCGCGCCGCGAATGCCGGAAAGCGGATTCTTGATTTCGTGCGCCAGCATGGCGGCCATGCCGGAAACCGTGCGCGCCGCGCCGCGATAGGTGAGCTGGCGGTCGATCTTCTGGGCCATGGAACGCGGCCAGATCTGCAGCACCACCACCCCGGGCAGCTCCGGCACGATGGCCGCCTGCAGGTCCACCGCGCGCTCG
The DNA here is from genome assembly GCA_964574205.1 of uncultured Rhizobiaceae bacterium. GTDB lineage: Bacteria > Pseudomonadota > Alphaproteobacteria > Rhizobiales > Aestuariivirgaceae > Thermopetrobacter. The sequence continues at coordinate 14,504 of CAZNLW010000048.1, forward strand.
CCCCCG
>CAZNLW010000049.1:0-14338 GCA_964574205.1 uncultured Rhizobiaceae bacterium
CGTTCGCCCGGCGCATCGAGCATCAGATGGAGCCCATCATCCGCCTGATCACGCCCATCTTCTTCGTCACCGTGGGCCTGTCCCTGAATCTTCGCGCGGTGGACTGGGGATCACCCGACATCTGGCTTCTGAGCTTCGGTCTGCTGGCTGCCGCCATTCTCGGCAAGCTGGGGGGCGGCCTTATCGTGCGCCATCTGCCTGTTGGCGCGCGCATGGCCATCGGCATCGCCATGATCCCGCGTGGCGAGGTCGGTCTGGTCTTTGCCGAGCTGGGCCGCACCAGTGGCATTCTGGGTCACGAAACCTATGCGGCCATCCTTTTCGTGGTGGCTTTCACCACCCTGCTCTCGCCCCTGGCGCTCAAGTGGTTCTATGGCCGCTTCTCGGCGGCCATCCATCGCCATGTGCACTGACAAGCCCCGGGCCTGGGGCGCGGCGGCCTTCCGCATTGGCAAGACCGGGCGGCTCTGCTAGAGCGGAGCCGGAACGGCCGGGCACATCTTGCGCGGAACCGTGACCGGCCAGACCATTCCGATGCACAGATCACCCAACCCACTGGCAGGAGCGAGGCGTTCATGATCCCGCGCTACACCCGGCCTGAAATGGCCGACATCTGGTCGCAGGAAACCAGGTTCCGCATCTGGTTCGAGATCGAGGCCCATGCCGCCGAAGCCCAGGCGGAACTGGGCGTGATCCCGAAGGAGGCCGCAAGGGTCATCTGGGAGAAAGGCCGCCAGGCGCAGTTCGATGTCAGGCGCATCGAGGAGATCGAGCGCGAGGTCAAGCACGATGTCATTGCCTTTCTCACCCATCTGGCGGAGATCGTGGGGCCGGAGGCGCGATTCGTGCACCAGGGCATGACCTCCTCGGACGTGCTGGATACCTGCCTGAACGTGCAGCTCACCCGCGCCGCCGACATTCTCCTGGAAGACATCGACAGGGTGCTGGCGGCCTTGAAGAAACGGGCCTTCGAGCACAAGGAGACCGTCTGCATCGGCCGCAGCCATGGCATCCATGCCGAGCCCACCACCTTCGGCCTGAAACTGGCCACCTTCTACGCCGAATTCGACCGGGCCCGGCAGCGCCTGCGGCAGGCCCGCGAGGAGGTGGCCACCTGTGCCATTTCCGGTGCCGTGGGCACTTTCGCCAACATCGACCCTTATGTGGAAGAATACGTGGCCAGGAAGCTGGGGCTGAAGCCGGAGCCCATCTCCACCCAGGTGATCCCGCGCGACCGGCATGCCATGTTCTTCGCCACGCTCGGCGTGATCGCCTCCTCCATCGAGCGGCTGGCGGTGGAGATCCGCCACCTGCAGCGCACCGAGGTGCGGGAGGCGGAGGAATATTTCTCCCCCGGGCAGAAGGGCTCTTCCGCCATGCCGCACAAGCGCAATCCGATCCTCACGGAGAACCTCACGGGTCTGGCGCGCCTGGTGCGCCAGCACGTGGCGCCGGCGCTGGAGAACGTGGCCCTGTGGCACGAGCGGGACATCTCGCACTCCTCCGTGGAGCGCGGGATCGCGCCGGATGCCACGGTGCATCTGGACTTTGCACTCAGGCGGCTGGCGGGGGTCATTGAAAACCTTGTCGTCTATCCGGAAAACATGAGGAAGAACCTGGACCTGCTGGGAGGGCTCATTCACTCCCAGCGGGTGCTGCTGGCGCTCACCCAGGCCGGCATGAGCCGCGAAGAGGCCTACCGCGTCGTGCAGCGCAACGCCATGCCCGTGTGGGAAGGCAAGGGACAGTTCCTCGATCTGCTGAAACAGGATGCGGACGTGAGAAGGCACCTCTCCGAAGCGGAGCTGGAAAACCTCTTCGACCTCGCCTATCACACCAAGCACGTGAACACGATTTTCAGGCGTGTGTTCGGCGAGGCCTGAACGTGTCTGAAAACGACACCGGCGTGCCGGTCACACGATGGGTGCAAAGCAGTCATGCGGCAGAAGACACGCAAGCTGATCGGCGTGATCGTCATGCCGGTCTATCTCGCTGTCTACGTGCTGGTGATGATGGTCATCGGCGCGGGGCTGGCCGCGCGTGAGGTGAGCGAGGGCGTGCGCTTTGCCTATCATGCGATTGCCGGATTTGCCTGGCTGCCGGGAGCAATGCTCATCATCAGGTGGATGGTGCGACCGGACCGCCAGGATGGCAGCGACTGACAGCCGCTTCTGCTGTCGGTTCGGAGGGGTCTGCCTTCCCCTTCTTCCCCTGCACCTTCAGGCGCACTCGCCGTCATGACGGGAGAGCCCCTCTTCCCAGTGGCGGAAGGCCTGCCGGAAACGGGTGATGTGGTGGCGCAGGTCTTCCAGCATGTGACGCCCTTCCGCCGGCGGCAGATGCTCCAGACGGGCAGCCTCCTCGGCGATGGGAAAGGCGCCAATGGCGCGTGCCGCCCCTTTCAGCGTGTGGGCGGCCATGCGCCAGGCCTCCTGTCCGCCGGCGTTTTCGAGCATGGCGAGAAGCTCCTCGGCCTGGGTGGCGAACATGCGCAGAAGCTCGCGCTCCAGCTTCTCGTCTCCCATGGTGTAACGGGCGAGATGGGCGGTATCCACCACATCCGCCAGGACCGGTGCGGCCCGATGCGCCTGTGTCCGTGTCTCAGCCATGGTCACGTCCCGATGCCAGATTCCTCGCCCCGGGAATGATACCGGGCAAAGGCTGCCAGGGCGTTAACACGCCGGGGCCGGCCAATCGCACAAGAAAAGAAGGAGGGCACCACCCCTTTAGACAGTGCCCCCGGTCCTGAACCGGCCCTGAAAATGCCCATCACGACGACCCATGGTCAGGTCTTGCCGTCCATCTCGTCCAGATCGTATTCGAGAATGGCCATCTGGAAATTGTAACAGACGTCGTTCGGATCCTCGTCGTCCTTGAAAATGACGCCAATGAATTCGTCACCGATGTAGATTTCGGCCGAATCGTCCTTTTTCGGCCGGCGGCGCACCTCCAGCTCCGGCAGCTTGAACTTCTGGCGCAGATAGCGGTTGAGGCGTTCGATTTCCTCGGGTGTCACGATTGTCCTCCAGTGAATCCGTTTTGTCCGACCAGCCGATCGCCCGGCCGGGAGGTCGGGCCGCCCGGCATGGGCAAAGCGGCCAAGGCGCCTGTCCCCCTGCTCTAGCCCGAGGACATGGCAGGTGCAAGGCAGAGGTGGCCGCGATCTGCCCTTCGGTATCGACTCCCTGCCTGGCAGCATCCGCCGGGCCGGGCCGCGTCCGTCATTTCGCCTGGTCTCTGGCGCCCTTCTCATCCTCGGGCAGCTCGATCCTGTGGTTCATGGCACGGGCCGGGGCCTCGTCACATTCGGCATAGCCGACAATGCGCGCCGGCACGCCGGCCACGGTGCGCCGCGGCGGCACGTCCTTGAGCACCACGGAACCGGCCGCCACCTTGGCGCACCGGCCCACCTCGATGTTGCCCAGCACCTTGCAGCCCGCGCCCAGCAGCACACCCTCACGGATCTTGGGATGGCGGTCGCCATCCTCCTTGCCGGTGCCGCCGAGCGTGACGTCCTGGAGGATGGAAACATTGTCCTCCACCACTGCCGTCTCGCCGATGACGATGGCGTGGGCATGGTCGATCATGATCCCCTTGCCGATGCGGGCAGCCGGATGAATGTCCACGGAAAAGACCTGCGAGGCCCGGCTCTGCAGGAAGAGCGCGAAGTCCTTGCGTCCCATGTTCCACAGGGCATGGGCCAGACGATGGGCCTGAAGGGCCTGGAATCCCTTGAAATAGAGAAAGGGTTCGATGTAGCGTTCACAGGCCGGATCGCGCTCGTAGACGGCCAGGATGTCGGCACGCGCCGCCTGACCGATGCCGGGATCGGCGGCCAGGGCATCGGCATAGGCCTGGATGATGAGCTCGGCGTTGATGTCGTGATTGGCCAGCGTCATGGCCAGACGGTGACCGATGGCCTGGCCGAAACGCCTGTGGTTGAGAACAGCCGCATAGATGAAGCCGCCCAGCGAGGGGTCGTTGCGGATGATTTCCTCCGCCTCCTCGCGGATGCGGCGCCAGACGGGATCCAGCCTTTCCACGTCGGCTTCCGCCTCCTTCTCCGTTTTCCTGTCTGCCCGGGTCATGGCCTCTCTCGCTCGTCCCCTGTAGACCGTGCCAGAACACCCCGCCCCGGAACGGATCGGATTCGATCATGACGCGAATTCGGGGCGGCCCGTTAACGTCTTCTTATCGTCTCGAATGCTACGGTCCTGCTGCTGTCTGGACAAGAGTGGGGCAGGATGACCATGCACCGCGGTCTGCTTTTTCCGCAAACCAAAAAGAGGGACGGCTGCCACGGCTCGCTGCTCTCGGAATATGTCGAGAACCTCGGTTCGGCCATGCTTCGGCGCAAGACGGCCCTGGCCCTGAAGGCCGCCAAGGCCGAGGCCGAGCTGGCCTCGAAAGCCAAGTCCGAATTCATCGCCAGCATGAGCCACGAGCTGCGCACGCCGCTCAATGCCATCATCGGCTTCTCCGAGATGCTGCGACAGCCCGATCAGCTCAAGTCCGAGCAGATTTCCCAGTATGCCGATTACATCCTCGAGGCGGCGCAGCATCTGCTGCATCTGATCAATGCCATTCTCGACACGTCCAAGATCCAGGCGGGCAAGCTGACTCTCGACATCGCCGACGTCGATGCCGAGGAGCTGATCCGCACCTCGCTGCGCCTCGTCATGCCCAAGGCCAGGGAGAAGGACCTGCAGATCCTCTGGCATGACCGGGACACCGAGTTGCCCCTGCTGCGCTGCGATGCCGTGCGCATGCGGCAGGTGCTGCTCAACATCCTTTCCAATGCCGTGAAATTCACGCCCGAAGGCGGGCGCATAGACCTCTACACGCGCACCCTGGGCGATGGCGAATTCTTCTGCATCATCGTCTCCGATACCGGCATCGGCATGAGCCGCGACGAGATCGACGTGGCCTTGAGCCCCTTCGGTCAGGTGAACACCGCCATGAACAGGGGAACGGAAGGCACCGGCCTGGGTCTGCCGCTGGCCAGGGCCCTGGTGAAGCTGCATGGCGGACGCATGGAACTGGTGTCGGAAAAGGGAAAGGGCACCACCGTGACGGTCATCATTCCCGTGAACGGACCCGCAGCCCATGCAGACACCTCCAGGACGGACAGGCGTCCCGCTTCTGCCGGAGACGCGCATGTCGCTGCAGTGCCGCGGCGCCTGACGGCCTGATGAACCGGTGTGATGGCCTGCGGGGAAAGCGAGGGAGGGTCATCCGTCTTCGTGAGTCTCCGTGAGAGGGGAAACGGACCACAACACGGTGCAAGGCCCGAAACGACAAGAACGGGGGTATGAAGTGAGCGCGTATACTGCACAGGCAACGGCTGTGGACAATGCCCAGGCCATGGTGGATCGCATGAAGCAGGAAGAGGCCCTTCGGCAGCAAAGGGAAAGTGCCATCGAGCGTGTGGGGCGATTGGTGACCGTGAGCGGTGGCAAGGCCGTGGTGATGCTTGACGCTCCCGAAAACGGCGAGCAGGAACGGGCTCCGGAAATCGGCACGCTGCTGAAGGTGGAACTGGAACATACCGTGGCGCTGGCCCTGGTTTCCGGCCTGTCCATGCCCATGGTGGACGGTGACGGCATGGGCGGCGGCGAAGTGCGCATCGCCGAAGTGGAGTTCATCGGCGAGCTGATCCGCGACCGCGAGGGCCGACTGGTCGCCTTCCGGCGCGGCGTCTCGCAGTATCCCGGACTGGGCGACATCGTGGCGCGAGCCACCCGCGAAGAGCTGAAGATGGCCTATGCCTGTGACGGCGAGGCCTCCATCAAGGTGGGCGTGATCCACCAGGATCCCACCATTCCGGCGATGGTGAAGCTCGACGAGCTGCTGGGCAAGCACTTCGCCGTGCTGGGCACCACGGGCACCGGCAAGTCCTGTTCGGTGGCTCTCATCCTGCGGCGGATCCTGGAAAAGAATCCCAATGCCCACATCCTGCTGCTGGACGTGCACCGGGAATATGCCGCCGCCTTCCGTGACATGGCGGAGATCATCTCGCCGGAAACGCTCAACCTGCCCTTCTGGCTACTCAATTTCGAGGAAATCTGCGAGATCCTCGTCGGCGAGCATGCCAACCGGGAGGTAGACATCGAGGTCCTGCGCGAGCTCATCCCGCTGGCCAAGGCCCGCTACCGGTCCAGCAGCCGCAACACAGGGGGCCGGGCGGCCCGCACGCGTGAAGCCATGGAGGCGCAGAACATCGGTGTGGATACGCCCCTGCCCTATCGCGCCTCGGACCTGATGGGCCTGCTGGAGGAGCATATCGGCAAGCTGGACAACAAGGGCAATCTCGCCCCCTACAAGCGCATCAAGGCCAAGCTGGAAATGCTCACGCGCGATCCGCGCTACACGTTCATGTTCGGATCGCTCACGGTGCACGACACCATGGCCGAGGTCCTGGGCCGAATGTTCCGCATCCCTGTCCAGGGCCGGCCGATCACGGTGCTGGAACTGGGTGGCCTGCCTTCGGAAGTGATCAACGTGGTGGTCTCCGTGCTGGCCCGCCTGGCCTTCGACTTCGGCCTCTATTCGGGGGGCAAGGTGCCCATCACGTTCGTGTGCGAGGAGGCGCACCGCTACGTGCCCAACGATCCGAAAGCCGGGTTCGAGCCCACACGCCGGGCCATTTCGCGAATCGCCAAGGAGGGCCGCAAGTATGGCGTGTCGCTGTGCATCATCACACAGCGGCCGGCGGAGCTGGATCCCACCATCCTCTCGCAGTGCAACACGGTGTTCTCGCTGCGCCTGACCAACGAGCTGGACCAGGAGATCCTGCGCGCCGGCATCTCCGATTCGGCCGCCTCGCTGCTGGAGTTCATGCCCACCATGGGCGTGGGCGAGGCCGTGGCCTTCGGCGAGGGCATCTCGCTGCCCACACGCATCCGGTTCGACCGTCTGCCCCCGGAGCATCAGCCACGGTCGGCCACGGCCAAGTTCTCCGAAATGTGGCGCGAGGACATCAACGAGCCCAACTTCCTGCACTCGGTCGTGGCTCGCTGGCGGCAGCAGGCGCTGGATGCCGGACCGATGCAGATCGATGCCGGCCTGGCTGGCACCGGTGGCATGGAACCGGCCGGCATGTCCCCGTCCATCCATGGGCAGCCCGCCGTTGCACCATCGCCGCAGCCGACCCGGGCCGATGCCCCGGCGCATCCTCCCCTGCACAAGCCGCAGGCGGCAACGCCCGGCACGCCGGCAATGGCAACCCCTCAGCCTGGCGCAACACGCGCCGCCGTCACGCAGTCGGCCGGGCGATCCGCAACCGGCGCCGACAGGGAAGCCCTGCGCCAGCAGCTGCAGGAAATGATGCAGATGTTCCGCAACGGCCAGAAATGACGGTCGGCGGGACGCCCTCCCGAAACGGCAAGGGTCACAAAGAAGGCGGCGCCGCCTCTGGACGGCGCCCCCTCCCCCCTCCCCTGCCCTGCCCCTTGTTCTCGCCGGTGTTTCGACCTTTTGCCGTGCGTGAGCGCTTGACTTGAAGGCCGGCTTCGGCTACCAGCCTTCCTGACTGGCGGGCTGACCGGCCCACAAGCTGCCTGATCGTGCTGGGGACTCGTCTAACGGTAGGACAGCGGACTCTGACTCCGTAGGTCCAGGTTCGAATCCTGGGTCCCCAGCCATTTTCTTGCCTGCATTGCTCCGCCTTTCCGCGCGGTTTCCGGTACAGGGCCGAAGCAGAGCTGATGAGGGTCAGGTCCATGCCCATGCCTGCACCGGCCCCTGTCGTCACACTGCCATCATGCATGCGGCCCTGCCTTGTTCCGGATTGCCCGGGCAATCCCGCTTCCCCGGCGCTTCAGGAGGCCTGACGATGCAACTTGCCGGTCATGCGAGTGCGGCCATGGAGGTGCTCTCGGCCATCATCGGCCATCATCAGCCGGCAACCGCAGCCTTGCGCGACTGGGGCCGGGTGCACCGCTTTGCCGGCAGCCACGACCGGCAGGTCATCGGCACCATCGTCTTCGATGCCCTGCGCCGCAGGGCATCGCTGGCCTGGCGCATGGGCAACGATTCACCACGGGCCCTTGTGCTGGGCTGGCTGCGATTCGAGAAGGGCCTGGCACCCGAGGCCATTGCCGCGCTGGCAAAGACCCGCTTTGGTCCCGGCGCGCTTTCATCCGAAGAGCAGATCCGTCTGGCCGATCCGCATCCGCTCGAGGCGGCGCCGGCGTGGGTGCGAGCCGATGTACCAAAGTGGCTGTTTCCACAGCTGGCGGAAAGCCTGGGGGGCGAGTCGACGGCCATTGCCCACGGGCAGGCCCTGGCCCGGCGGGCGCCGCTGGACATTCGCGTCAACACCCTCAAGAGCAGCCGGCAAGACGTGAGCGAGCGTCTGGCCCGCTTCTCGCCACAAGAGACACCGCATTCGCCCTGGGGGCTGCGTTTCCTGCCCGATGCGGAGGGCCGCCTGCCCCGGGTGGAGGCGGACATGGCCCATGGCCTCGGGCTGTTCGAAGTGCAGGACGAGGGCTCGCAGATCGCCGCCCTGCTCACCGGTGCTCGCCCTGGCGAAACGGTGCTGGATCTCTGCGCCGGGGCTGGCGGCAAGACCCTGGCCCTGGCTGCCATGATGCACAACGAGGGACGGATTGTCGCCTTCGATGCCGATCGTCTGCGGCTGCGCCCCATGGCCGAGCGCCTTCTGCGCGCCGGCGTCACCTGTGTCGAGGTGATCGAGCCGCACACCCGCGAGAAGCTTGCAGCCTGCGAGGAACGCATGGACCTGGTGCTGGTGGATGCGCCCTGCTCCGGCACCGGCACCTGGCGGCGCCGGCCGGACAGCAAGTGGCGGCTGAAGTCCACAGCCCTCGCGAAACGCCTGGGCGAGCAGGATGCCCTGCTGAGGCAGGCCGTGCGTCACGTGCGGCCGGGTGGCCGGCTCGTCTATGTCACCTGCTCGCTGCTGAAAGATGAAAACGAAAACCGGATCCAGGCACTGCTTGCGGATCGGCCCGATCTGAAGCCGCTGGACTGGCGGCGCCTGTGGCCGGAGACCGCCGAAAGCGCACGGCCGGACGCGCCGGCCGAGAGCCCATACTTGCGCCTCTCGCCCCACACGCATGGCACGGATGGCTTCTTCATTGCCGTGCTGGAACGGGCCGGCTCCTGAGGTCTTGACGTGTCGTCCCCTGTTCGCCACCTCGCAGGACAAGGCCGTGCAGGGACGGCATATCGGGTCATGCCGCCCTTCGCCCCGAGAGAGTGATTCACGGATCATGAGCAAGTCGCGCAGGAACAAACGAAAACCCGTCGTCGCCATTGCCGGACGGCCGAATGTGGGCAAGTCCACCCTCTTCAACATGCTGGCGGGCAGGCGTCTGGCGCTGGTGGATGACCGGCCGGGCGTAACGCGGGACGTGCGCGAAGGAGACGGGCGCATCGGCAACCTGAAGTTCCGCTTGCTGGACACGGCAGGCCTCGAGGATGCCGCGGACGGCTCGCTGGCCGCACGCATGACGGCCATGTCGGAAAAGGCCGTGGATTCGGCCGATGTGGTGCTGTTCATGGTCGATGCCCGCACCGGCATCACGCCGGAAGACGAGCACTTCGCCCGCTGGCTGCGCCGCAAGGACAAGCCGGTGATTCTCCTCGCCAACAAGGCGGAGCGACGCGAGGACAGGGAGGCATCCGTGGAGGCCTATGCCCTGGGGCTGGGAGACCCCATCCCCTTCTCGGCAGCGCACGGGCTGGGGCTTGACGCATTGCACGACCGGCTGGCGGAAATATTCGAACTTCTGGATCTTTCCGACAGCGAGGCGCCCCGCCAGGATGAGACGTCTGCCGAAGCCGTGCAGGCGGCGGAAGAAGCAGCCGCTGCCGGCAAGATCGCTCCCACCGACGAAAGCGATGCGGCGGTGGCCGCCCGCCCCCTGCGACTGGCCATCGTCGGCCGGCCCAATGCCGGCAAGTCCACCCTTGTCAACCGCCTGCTCGGCGAGGAACGCATGCTCACCGGGCCCGAGGCGGGGATCACGCGCGATGCCATCGGTGTGGACTGGCAGTGGCAGGGCCGGCGCATCAGGCTGTGGGATACGGCCGGCATGCGCCGCAAGGCCAGGGTGAAGGAGAAGCTGGAAAAGCTCTCCGTGGCCGATGCCCTGCGTGCCATCCGATTCGCGGACGTGGTGGTGCTGCTGCTCGATGCCACCGAGCCGCTGAAGAAGCAGGATCTGGCCATTGCCGATCTGGTGGCACGCGAGGGCCGGGCGCTGGTCATTGCCGTGAACAAGTGGGACCTCGTCGAGGATCGCGAGCGCTATCGCAAGGAGCTGGAGCGTGCCGTTGACCGACTGCTGCCGCAGGTCATCGGCGCGCCGGTGGTGACGCTCTCGGCCCTCACGGGCCAGAACGTGGAAAAGCTCATGCCGGCGGTCATGGGCATTCACGCGGTGTGGAACCGCCGCATCCCCACCGCCCGGCTGAACCGCTGGCTGCAGGAGACCACCCGGCGACATCCGCCGCCGGCACCGGGCGGGCGGCGCATCAAGCTCCGTTACGTCACCCAGCCCAAGACGCGCCCGCCGACCTTCGTGGCCTTCACCCAGCAGGCAGAGAAGCTTCCCGAGGAATACGTGCGCTATCTGGTCAAGTCCTTGCGCGACGCCTTCGACATGTGGGGCACGCCCATCCGTTTCAAGGTGAAGGCGGTGGAAAACCCGTATGATCCCGGCATCGGGCGAAAGGGAAAACGCCGCACGGAACGAGAGCGCTGAAGCCCTGCGGCACCGATGGCGGCAGGGGAAAGCCGCCGAAGGAAGCGAAGGGCGCTTGCCCAGGGGCTTACGTGTCCCTTCTCTTGCCTCTTGCCACCCCTGTTCCATGATGCCATGGAACACCGAACGAGAGGTGCGGGTTCCTTGCGAAACATGAACAGGAACGGGCGCACGGGGGCGCGATCCATGGCGCGGCGGCCGCATGTGCTGGTGTATGATTCGGGCCTGGGAGGCTTGAGTGTGGCACGCGCCCTGCATCGCCTGGGCGGAGGGCACGTGTGCCTGTCCTATCTGGCGGATACGGGCGGCTTTCCCTATGGCGACTGGCCCGAGATCACCCTGCGCAAACGCATTCTTGCCCTCATGCACCAGGTCATGCAGACCGTGCGCCCTGATGTGGTGGTCATTGCCTGCAACACGGCCACGGTCACGGCTCTGGCCCCCTTGCGTTCCACCTTCGATGTGCCCTTCGTCGGCACGGTGCCGGCCATCAAGCCGGCCGCCCATGCCACGAAGAGCGGCATCATCGGGGTGCTCGCCACACCATCCACCGTGCGCCGCGAATATACCGAAATGCTCATACACACCTATGCCTATCACCATCGGGTGGTTCTGCACGGCGCGCCGCACCTGGCCCGGCTGGCGGAGCGGCGACTTTCAGGTGAACCGGTGGCTCCCGAGGACATCGCGGCAGAGATCGCTCCGGCCTTCCTGTGCGAAGGCGATGGACGGCGCACGGACGTGCTGGTGCTGGGCTGCACGCATTATCCCCTCATTCGCGAGGACATCGAAGCGGCCGCCCCGTGGCCGGTGACCATCATCGATCCCTCCCCTGCCATCGCCCGGCGGGCGCTGGAGGTGGCGGCCACCTGTCACAGGGAGATGACCGAAACTTGCAAGGATCACGGACCCGACCGGCCCGCCGGCTGGGTGACGGATGCGGCCGGGCAGGATCGTCTGGGACCAATTCTGGTCCGCGAGGGGTTCTCGCCAGTTGGCGTTCTCGACCTGCCGGAACGCGACAGGCCCTGAAAACGCACGAAACATGCCGGCCGGGTGCCGGGGCACCGACACGCGTTGACGCCGCACCGGCAAGACGCTAGAAAACCGCCAGCCACTGGCGTTGGCCGGTGGCATGGTCTTGCCTGCCCGTGGTGGGAAGGGCCCCTTCTGTCCGATCGGGAAAGGGCGTAAGGGGGCGGCCTTCCCTCCTGTCGTTCCGCGAGAGCGGAAATGAGGAGGGCAGGCTGCATGTTCCAGCGGGAGGCACCATCCGCCTCGCCGGGGTTTCTGCCCCGCGCGCAGGTGGGTGTGGTGGTCTTTCGCCTTTTTGTGTTGGCGACTTTGGACAAACGGAAGGACCCATGGCCAAGAAGAATTCCGGCAAGCGTCACCAGGCCAAGTACAAGATCGACCGCGTGCTTGGCGAAAACCTCTGGGGCCGTGCCAAGAGCCCCGTCAACCGGCGCGACTATCCGCCCGGACAGCACGGCCAGCGCCGCCGTGGCAAGCTGTCCGACTATGGCATTCACCTGCGGGCCAAGCAGAAGCTGAAGAAATACTACGGCGACATCACCGAGAAGCAGTTCCATCGCACCTATCTGGAAGCCGCGCGCATGAAGGGCAACACGGCCGAGAACCTCATCGGCCTTCTGGAGCGGCGGCTGGATGCGGTGGTCTATCGCGCCAAGTTCGTGCCCACCATCTTTGCCGCACGGCAGTTCGTGAACCATGGCCACGTGCTGGTGAACGGCCGGCGGGTGAACATTCCCTCCTATCGCGTGAAAGTGGGCGACGTGATCGAGGTGCGCGAGAAGTCGCGCGAGATTCCCATGGTGCTGGAGGCCATCGCCTCGCCGGAGCGCGAGGTGCCGGACTATATCGAAGTGGACCACAAGAACATGGTCGCCAGGTTCCTGCGTGTACCGGAGCTGGCCGATGTGCCCTATCCGGTGCAGATGGAGCCGCATCTGGTGGTGGAGTTCTACTCGCACTGATCGCATGCGGCCATTCCGTTCCGGTGGATGGAAACATGGCGAATGCGGAAGGGGAGCCGGTGCCTTGCGGCTCCCCTCTTTCCTGATGACGTGCAGGTGCCCTGCCATCGACCGGGGCCAGCGGGGTCACCGGGGATCCGTCTTTCGATCCTGGCAACGGGCCTGTGCTTCCACTGGCAGGAGCAAGGGGCATGGCATTCGACTATGATCTTTTCGTCATTGGTGCCGGATCAGGCGGTGTGCGTGCGGCGCGCATCGCGGCCGGGCATGGCGCAAAGGTGGCCATTGCCGAGGAATATCGCGTGGGCGGCACCTGCGTGATCCGCGGCTGCGTGCCCAAAAAACTGCTGCACCTTGCCGCTGCCTTTTCCGATCACTTTGCCGAGGCGGCCGGTTTTGGCTGGAGTGGCCAGGAACGTGCGAAATTCTCGTGGGAGACGCTGATCGCGGCCAAGGATCGCGAGATCGAGCGCCTGAACGGCCTATACGTGCAGGCCCTGCGCAAGGCCGGCGTGGAGATTCTCGAGACGCGGGCAGAGTTTGCCGGGCCGCATGAAATCCTCCTCGTGAGCGAGGAGCGCGTGGTGACGGCAGAAAAGATCCTCATTGCCACGGGCTCCGTGCCTTTCGTGCCGCACAACGTGCCCGGCGCGGCCTATGCCATCACATCCAACGAGGCCTTTCACCTCAAACGCCTGCCGCAATCCATCGCGATCATCGGCGGTGGCTATATCGCTCTGGAGTTCGCCAGCATCTTCAATGGCCTGGGGGTGGAGACCCACCTCCTCTACCGTGGTCCGCAGATCCTGCGCGGATTTGATCGCGAGTTGCGCGATCGTCTGGCGGAGGCCATGCGGTCACGGGGCGTGCATGTGCACGTGCATGCGGAAGTGGATCGCATCGAGCGCCTGAACGGGGGGCGCCGGGGCTATCGTGTGCACGCCCGTCGGGGCCTGGAGCTCACCGTGGCCGAAGTGATGTATGCCACCGGGCGCATGCCCAACACCTTCGACCTGCATCTGGAGAAGGCGGGCGTGGAGATGGCAACCAACGATGCGGTGAAGGTGGACGACTACGGCCGCACCAGTCAGCCGCACATCTTCGCCGTGGGAGACGTGACTAACCGGGCACAGCTCACGCCGGTGGCCATCCGCGAGGGGCATGCCTTCGCCGATCGCGAGTTCGGCGGAAAGGACGTGCCGCCGCTCGATTATTCGCGTATTCCCACGGCCGTGTTTTCCCTGCCGCCGCTCGGTACCGTGGGCCTGTCGGAAGAGGCGGCGCGGACCCGTCTGGGGGATGGGAACGTGGTGGTCTATCGCACGCAGTTCCGCCCCATGCGTGCCACGCTTGGCGGCAGCGAGGAGCGCACCTTCTTCAAGCTGGTCTGTGCACGTGAGGATGAGCGCCTGCTTGGTGTTCACATGCTGGGCCCGGAGGCGCCGGAGCTTGTGCAGCTGGCAGCCACATTGCTGGAGGTGGGGGCCACGAAGGCGGACCTGGACCGCACCATTGCCGTGCATCCCACGTCGGCAGAGGAGCTGGTCACCATGCGCGTGCCCGGTGCGCCCTATTCGCCGGCGGACAGTGCCTGATCAGGCGTCG
>CAZNLW010000050.1:0-14298 GCA_964574205.1 uncultured Rhizobiaceae bacterium
GGCGTGGCGGAACTGGCAGACGCGCAGGATTTAGGTTCCTGTGGGGCAACCCGTGTGGGTTCGACTCCCACCGCCCGCACCATGCCGGGCGGAGCGCAGGCTGTCCGGCCCCGGTATGCCGGCAGAAGGGAACCGAAAGGCGATTTGACCGGGCGGTCAGGCAGGCAGCCATGTCCAGCCGGCGTCCGGATGCCGGGGGTCCTGATTTGCGGGCGCGGCAGTGCACGTGACAGGGGATCGTGGACGACAAGAGTCGAGATGGAAACTGGAACGATGGAAGCAACCGAACTGCTCAACGAGGGGCTCAAGCGCCAGTACAAGGTCGTCGTGCCGGCATCCGAGCTCGAAAGCAAGCTGGATGCGCGCCTGGCCGAAATGGCCAGGACGGTGCGCCTGCCCGGCTTTCGCCCGGGCAAGGTGCCGGTGAAGCATCTCAAGCGGCTCTATGGGCGCCAGGTCATGGCCGAGATCCTGGACGAGGCCGTGCAGGAGGCCGCCCAGAAGGTGCTGGCCGACAACAACCTGAAGGCGGCCCATCGTCCCGACATCGCGCTCGATGGCGAAAGCGAGGGCAAGGTGGAGGAGATCCTGGCCGGCCAGGCGGATCTCGCCTTCACCATGAGCTTCGAGGTCACGCCCGAAGTGGAAGTGAAGGACTTCTCCGGTCTCGAGCTTACCCGCTATCGCGTGAAGGTGCCGGATGAGGACGTGGACGAGGCCATCCGGAACCTCGCCGAGCAGTTCAAGGACTACGAGGACAAGCCGGAAGGGGCGACGGCCGAAGAGGGCGATCGGGTGGTCATCTCCTTCGTCGGCCGCATCGATGGCGAGGAATTCGAGGGGGGATCGGCGGAGGACGTGCCGCTGGTGCTGGGCTCCGGGCAGTTCATCGCGGGCTTCGAAGACCAGCTCGTGGGCGCGAAGGCCGGCGAGGAGCGAATCGTCAAGGTCACGTTCCCCGAAAACTACGGCGTGGAAAGACTGGCCGGCAAGGAGGCGGTGTTCACCGTGCAGGTGAAGTCCGTGGAAGCCCCAGTGGAGCAGGAGATCAACGACGAATTTGCCCAGAAGATCGGCTTCGAGAACCTGGAGCAGCTGCGCGCGCGCGTGCGCGAGCAGGCCGAGGCCGAGCTGGAGCAGATGGCCTATACCCAGCTGAAGCGTGACGTGCTCGATGCCCTGGACGCGATGTATGATTTTCCCGTTCCCGAGCGGCTGGTGGAACACGAGTTCGAGCACATCTGGCATACGCTCGAACACGAGATGAAGGAGGCGGGGCGCACCTTCGAGGACGAGGGCACCACGGAAGAGGAAGCCCGCAAGGAATATCGCGACATCGCCGAGCGGCGCGTGCGGCTGGGCTTGGTGCTGGGCGCCATCGGCGAGAAGGCCGGCATCACGGTGACCGACGAGGAGCTGCAGCAGGCTCTCATCGACCGCGCCCGCCAGTTTCCGGGCCAGGAGAAGGCGGTCTTCGAGTTCTACAAGAAGAATCCCGAGGCCCTGGTGGAGTTGCGTGGTCCCATCTTCGAACAGAAGGTCATCGATCACATCATCGAGAAGGCGAAGGTGACCGAAAAGGAGGTGACCCGCGAGGCGCTGGAGGCCCTGCTCGAAGAGGACGAGGACGAGACCGGCAAGAAGGACGCAGACGGGAAGGACACGAAGAAGGCCGCCTCGCGGTCCACCCGGTCGGCCAAGCGTGGCAGGAAGAAGACTTCCTCGAAGACGACGAAAGGCAAGGGTGAAGATTCGGCGGAAGGCTGAAGTGGGCTTGGCGTGCTTGCAGGAGCGCCTTGCCGGTCCGGGTGCTTCATCCGGGCCGGTTTTCGTTTCGTGGGCGAGGCATGGGCGCGGATGTGCCCCCTCCTGCCGTGGACGTTTCGGGGGGATCGAGCGGAAGCTGACGGTCTCATTTCCCGTTCGCGTTCCGGTGGCGCGTGCGCCAGGCGATGCCGTGGTCGATGGCGGCATCGCCGAAGCGGCGGCGCAGGGCCTCGGCTGCCAGCTCGGCGCGGGCACTGCGGGCGGCGCGGGCATCCAGCGAGGTGGCAAGCTGCTCCGGCGCGACGGGCACGAGATCGGCCAGGCCGATACCGATCAGGCGCACGGGCCGGCCCTGGTGCAGGCGGGCGATCAGGGGCCGGGCCGCATCGAAAAGACGGTGTGCCAGGAGCGTGGGCTCGCTCAGGCGCGTCCGGGCCGTGTGGGTCTCGAAATCGGCATGGCGCAGCTTGGCGGTGACCACGTGTCCGGCCAGGCCCTTGTCCAGCGCGCGGCGCATGACCTTGCGGCAGAGACGCCAGAGGGTCCCTTCCAGTGTCGCCAGGCTGTCGATATCGTGCGCGAATGTGGTTTCTGCCGATATGCTTCTTGTCGGGTGCTCGGGCGTCACGGGGCGGGGATCACGGCCGCGGGCGACATCGAAGAGATGGGCGCCGAAACGGCCGAAGCGGGCGATGAGCCATTCGCGGCGTCTTTCACGCAGCTGGGCCACGGTCTCGATGCCATGCATCCTCAGTGCCCGGGCGGCGGCCGGCCCCACGCCCCAGAGATCGTCCACCTTCAAGGCATCGAGAAAGGCCTGGGCGCGATCGGGCGCGATGACGGCAAAGCCTCTGGGTTTGTCGAGGTCGGAAGCCATCTTGGCCAGGAACTTGTTGAAAGAGAGGCCGATGGAGATGGTGAGTCCCGTTTCCCTTTCCACCCTGCGGGCCAGACGTGCCAGCATCACCGCCGGCGGCGCGCCGTGCAGGCGGGTGGTGCCGGCCAGATCGAGAAAGGCCTCGTCGATGGAGACGGTCTCCACCAGCGGCGTGAGCTGTTCCATGAGGCGGCGGATGCGTGCCGATTCGGCCTCGTATTTCTCCCGGTCGGGCGGGATGATCACGAGATCCGGGCACAGCCGGCGGGCGATGGGCATGGGCATGGCGGAGCGGATGCCATGGGTGCGGGCCAGATAGCAGGCGGCGGCCACAACACCCCGCTTGCCGCCGCCAACCACCACGGGCCGGTGGCGCAGGTCGGGATTGTCGCGCTTCTCGATGCTGGCAAAAAAGGCATCACAGTCCACATGGGCGATGGCGAGATCGAACAGCCCGCGTGCGCGCACCAGACGCGGCGAGCCGCAGGCCGGGCAGCGAGTGACCCTCGCGGCAGGGGCTCCTTCCAGCGTGGCGTCACAGTCGCGGCAGAGGGCCTGCAGCGGCGAAGAAGGGTGTTCATCCTTCGGCCTGCCTGTGGCCGCTGGCGACAATCCCGTGCCTTTCGTCCTGTCAGAAGATCCAGTCGGCATCGTCCATGTCCCACAGGCGGGCGGCGCCGCGCACCCCGGAATCCGGTCCGTGCACGGCGCGGCGGATGGTCACCTGCGGCGCATCGGCGAAAACATGGGGAGAGATGCGCTCGGGCAATGATTCCACGAGACCGGGCAGCTGCGAAAGCCCGCCACCGATGACGATCATGTCCGGGTCGAAGATATTGATCACGTGTGCCAGCCCCCGGGCCAGGCGGTCGGCATGACGGTCGAGCGCGGCGTGTGCCTGTGTGTCTCCCTTCGCGGCGGCGGCGACGATTTCCTCGCCCGTGAGTGTCCGGCCCGTTGTCTCGGCAAAGTCGCGTTGCAGGCCGCTGCCGGAGATCCAGGTCTCCAGGCAGCCGCGGCGGCCGCACCAGCATTCGGGGCCCGGCCATTCGTCCGCCCGGGGCCAGGGCAGGGGATTGTGGCCCCATTCGCCGCCAATGCGGTTGCGCCCGGCGATGATGCGGCCCGCGTGCACCAGGCCGCCACCGCAGCCGGTGCCAAGGATGACGCCAAACACGGTGCGTGCCCCGGCCGCGGCTCCGTCGGCCGCTTCGGACAAGGCCAGGCAGTTGGCATCATTGGCCAGGCGCACGGGCCGGGCCAGGGCTGTTTTCAGGTCCCTGGCGAAAGGGCGGCCGTTGAGCCAGGTGGAGTTGGCATTCTGCACCCGGCCGGTGACCGGTGATATGGAGCCCGGCATGCCGATGCCCACGGGCAGGGGGTGTTTGCTGCCGGTGGTCTGCTCCGCCGCTTTCACCAGCTCGGTGATGGTGCGGATGACCCCCTTGTAGTCGTGCCGCGGGGTGGGGCGGCGGTCATGGAAGAGGACCCGGCCGTCCGTCGTCATGGCGATGGCCGAGATCTTGGTGCCGCCCAGGTCTATGCCGATGCGCGCGGCGGCCGCAGCGGGGACGGTGCGTTCGGGCATGGGTCTTCTCCGTTCCTGCCGGGGAACCTGCCTGGATCGTCAGGAGGGGGAGTCGTTGCCCCGGGGCGACGTGCCCCATTCACGCTCTCCCGGACGAGTCTTTCCGTTTCCTGCCAGTTCCGCACCCGCCAGTGGGGCAGGGCGGGCGTGCCGGCATGGCGGGCGAAGCGGGGATCGTGCAGGAAGTGGAAGAGATGGGCCGTCGGCACGTGGCGCCCCACCGACTCCACGAAGGCGGCGTGGTCGTCAATGAAGACGCAGGCCTCCCCGGTGCGGGCGGCGAGGGCCTTGACTGCCGGGCCCTTGGGCCCCTGGTTGGTGATGAGCGGAAAGGGCAGGCCGAGCCTTTTCATGTTCTGGCGCCGCTGGGGCGCATAGCGGTGAGGCAGGTTGGTGAGCAGGACGATCTCGCAGTCCGTGCTCAGACGATGCAGGGCCTCCACCGCCCCATCGAGGGGCTTCAGGTGCGCCACGCCCTCGCGGAAGAAGGCCTGCACCAGACGATGCACGCGCCAGTCCGGCAGGGGGGCGTGGGTCCTGGTATCGCGCACGTTGCCCTCGATGGACCAGGACTCCGGTGCGAGATAGAGGCCGCGTTCGGCCAGCCATTCCTCGAAGCCGGCGATGAAGTGCACGAGGACTTCGTCCACGTCACAGACGAAAAGGGGGCGATCGGGGCGCAGGTGAATGCCTGCCAGCTGCCGGCGCGTGGTCGCATCCATGCCGTTGCGGAGAGTCAGGCGCCGGGTCAGGCGTTTCATGCGCCGGCCCGTGCGGAAGAGGCTGTCGATGAGGGCGTGCATGGGGTGTCGTCGGCTCGTCTAGAACAGGTTGTCATCCGGCGTGCCGCACAGCTGCATCCAGGCCAGACGCGGCTGGTCCGGCGCCAGGCCTTCCTCAGCCGTGAAGGCCAGAAGAAGCGATTCGTCGGCCAGCAGGAACTCCAGAACGGCAGCCTGCATGGCCGGTTCGGCGAGATGGGCGCGCAGGTGCGCCAGATCCATGCCCGTCTCGTTCAGAAAGCGCCGGCAGCGGCCTTCATCGCGCACCAGCCAGGCGGCCGCGGTGCAGGCCAGTGTGCTGGCCTCGTCCGGTGATGGCAGGCGTGTTTTCATCTTCCCGTCCGGTAGTGGTATGTTAACCAGGCATGCGTCGCATACGTCAACACGGCCCGCGATTAAAGGGTTGGTTAGGAAGTGTCTGGCAACATCGCGGCCACGACAGGGCGGAATCGGCGTGCGCCAGTCCTTCCGCCCATCCGAGCCCGTGTCAGTGAGTTTCGGTGGTCGCGAGCCTTGAAGTACGGTGTAGCACATATGGCGGATACCACGCAGGGCGGCGCCCCGGCGCAGCAACAGGCCCGCAAGATCCTGGTCGTTGAGGACAACGAGCTCAACATGAAGCTCTTCAACGACCTGCTCGAATCCCAGGGATATCAGGTCATCCAGACCCGTGAGGGGCTCTCGGCACTGGAGCTTGCCCGCGAGCACCGGCCGGATCTCATCCTCATGGACATCCAGCTGCCGGAGGTCTCCGGCATCGACGTCATCAAGTGGCTGAAGGAGGATGAGGAGCTGCGGCACATCCCGGTCATCGCGGTCACCGCCTTTGCCATGAAGGGCGATCAGGAGCGGATCCGCGAGAGCGGCTGCGAGGCCTACATCTCCAAGCCGATTTCCGTTCCCGATTTCCTGGAGACCGTGCGCGGTTTTCTGGAAAGGCGGGCGGGCGAGGCCGAGTGAGGGGGAGGGCGTGACCCATGAGCGCCCGCGTTCTGGTCGTCGACGACATCCTGGCAAACGTGCGCCTGCTCGAGGCCAAGCTCGAGTCGGAATACTTCGAGGTGCACACGGCCATGAACGGCATCGAGGCGCTGGAGAAGGTCAAGCGGGTGAAGCCCGACATCGTGCTGCTGGACGTGATGATGCCCGGCCTGGACGGGCTGGAGGTGTGCCGGCGCATCAAGGCGGATCCGGAGACGCAGCACATTCCCGTGATCATGGTCACGGCGCTGGACCAGCCCGAGGACAAGGTGCGCGGGCTGGAGGCCGGCGCGGATGACTTTCTCACCAAGCCGGTCAACGACATTGCGCTGTTCTCGCGGGTGAAGTCGCTCGTGCGCCTGAAGATGCTGGTGGACGAGCTGCTGGCCCGCGGCGTGGCGGGCGGCATGGCCGGACAGTCGCTGCTGACACCGGAGGAGGAGAGAAAGCCGGGGCGCATCCTGCTGGTGGATGACCGCGAGCGGCTCCACGTGCGCCTGAAAGCGGCACTGGAGGGGCGGCACGCGCTGCATTTCGTGAAGGACCCGGTGAAGGCCCTGTCGCTGGTGGAGCGGGAGGAGTTCGAGCTCATCATCGTCAACATGGACATGGACAGCTACGATGGCCTGCGCCTGTGCTCGCAGTTCCGGTCGCTGGAGGCGACACGCCAGGTGCCGATCCTCATCATCATCGATCCGGATGACACGGCGCGGCTGGCCAAGGCGCTGGAACTGGGTGTCAACGACTATCTCATGCGCCCCATCGACCTGCAGGAGGCCCTGGCGCGCGTGAACACCCAGATCCGGCGATGGCGCTACACGCGCAAGCTGCGCGAGAACGTGCGCAACTCCATCGCCCTGTCCGTCACCGATCCGCTCACGGGGCTCTACAACCGCCGCTACATGGTCACGCACGGCGAGGCGCTGGTGGACGATGCGGCCAGCCGCGGCAATGCCTTCTCGCTGCTGCTGCTGGATCTGGATCACTTCAAGTCCATCAACGACCGGCATGGCCATGACGTGGGCGACCGGGTGCTGCAGGAGCTGGCCCGGCGTCTGAAGCGCCATGTGCGGCGGCTGGACATCGTCTGCCGCATCGGTGGCGAGGAATTCGTGGTGCTGCTGCCGGGCACGCCCATGGACGTGGCCGTGAAGATCGCCGAACGCATTCGCCACGCCGTGGCGGAGAGGGCTTTCGACGTGGGCACGCCGGATGCGCCCTTGCAGCTGAACGTCACCACATCCATTGGCGTGGCCGGTTTCGAGCGCGAGGACGATACGCTCGACACCATCCTCAAGCGGGCCGACGAGGCCCTCTATGCGGCCAAGGATGCCGGGCGCAATACCGTGCGATTGAAGCAGGCAGCCTAGCGGAGCATCGGGAAAGGCGCACCCCCGCCATGGCAGCGGCCGGCCTGGAGTCTGGCCCCGTCAGGCCTGCAACGACTGGCCGATCCGGACCCTCAGTGCCAGCCCTTCTTGTCGCGCATGTAGACATGGCCGGCCACGGTGTGGCGCAGGTCCTCCCTTGCGCCCTTGCCCTGCCGGGCGCCTATGATGGCGGCCAGCACGATCGAATCCGGGTAGGGCTGGAAGACATTGGCGGCGCGGATGCCGTAGTCCACGGGGCAGCCGCGATCTTCGGGCAGGGTCTTGTCCTCGTGGATCACCTGATCGCCCAGCACGCCGGTGACACGCAGGCGATAGCCGACGGTGGGCACGCCCTGGCAGTGGTCGCTCTTCAGCGGGAAGGTCTCCAGCATCAGCATGCCGGAAAACTCGGGGGCGGAAATCTGCAGCGCGCGCGGAAGGCTGTCCTTTCCGGCAAAGACGATGTTGCCGCGCGGCACGAGAGTGAGAAAGCGGATGATGCGGCGAGCCTCGCGATAGACGCCGCGGCGGGCCCGATCCACGGCCTGGGCCATGGTGACGCCCTGGGGGATCTTCTCCTTGACCTCGTAGACGAAAGGCGAGCGATCGATCTCGGTATCATGACGCAGGTCGTAGATGCGGATCTCGGCATAGGGCGTGCCGTCGCGACGCCGTCCGAACTGCTCGATGCCGTAATAGAGACCCCGATGGTTGAAACCGACGATGTCCAGCCCCGTCTCTCCGGGCTTGACGTCGGTCTCCTTGCGGGCGGCCTCGATGGCGGGCGTGGTATTGGTGGCTGGTGCGCCGGTTCCTGCGGCGGCATTGTCCTGTGCGGCCGAGGCCAGAAGGGCCAGCGCGCCGGCAACGAGGGCGGAGAGGAGGGAGATGCCTGGTGTGTTCATGATGGTGTCCCTTGTGACGTTATCCTTGTCATGCAGGGAAATCGCGTGATGCAGGCAGGGGGCCTGTGCCGTTCCGCATGCCAGTCTGGCCGCTTGCCGGGAATGAATCCTTGATCCTTGTCATGTCGGGGCAGGCGGGCGGCCAAGGCCCATGCGGATGCTGCCTTGCACTGGCCGGGGCGGATGCCGATATTCAGGGGCGGAGCCCTGGACAGGCAAAAGGGGAGCAACCATCATGACAGGCAGGAGATCCGGCAGGCACAAGGACTCTCCAGTGATGGCCGGCCTGAGCCTGGCCGCCGGCCTGTTCCTGCTGGTCGCGGGCACGGAGGCAGGGATGGCCGGATCCGCACCGCAGGGGGATGCGAAGGCGGCCCGGCCGCTGATCGCCGCGCTGTGCACGAAATGCCATCTCGTGCCCGGCTTTCCGGACGATCGCGTGCAGCCGGCGGTGCGCGCGCCCTCGTTTGCGCAGATTGCCGAAAACCCGCAGATCTACACGGACGCCCGCCTCGCCCGCTTCCTGCAGCAGCCACACTGGCCCATGCAGGGTATCGTGCTCTCCCGGCGTGATGTTGCCAACATTCTGGCCTTCATTCACGAATTGCGGCAAGAATGGCGCGAGAAGGGCAGGACAGGGGGGCGGTGATCCGGCTGCCTGCTCGGGAGAGGCCCTGTCCTGCCTGAGGGAGGGCGCAACGAGGGAGGGAAGGCCTGCATCATGGGCGAGATCTCGCAGAGGCTGGCGGCGCTGGGCATCCGGCTGCCGGAGGCGGCCGCCCCCGTGGCCAACTACGTGGGCTGGGTGCGACAGGGGCATCTGGTCTTCACGGCCGGGCAGCTGCCCCTGGAGAATGGTGCGCTGAAGTATTCCGGCATCGTGGGCATGGACGTGAGCCTGGCAGACGCTGCGGCCGCGGCACGATTGTGCGCGCTCAACTGCATCGCGCAAGGCGCGGCAGCCGCTGGCAGGGTGGACAATATCCGCCGGGTGTTGAAGCTCGTGGGTTTCGTGCGCTGTTCACCTGATTTCACGCAGCAGCCGCAGGTGCTGAACGGGGCCTCGGACCTGATGGTGGAGGTCTTCGGCGAAGCGGGACGGCATGCGCGTTCAGCCGTTGGTGTTTCCGCCCTGCCGCTGGGGGCCTGTGTGGAAGTGGAGGCGGTGTTCGAGGTGGCTTGATCCCCCTTGCCGGCTGGCTGCTGGAAAGCGAAGACTGCGCCGTCCCGTTTGCAAATGACCATATGCGAGGAGTGATGAAGGAGGAGGCGGGCATGAGCGAAGCGTATGATCCCGACAACGTGTTTGCCAAGATCCTGCGTGGCGAGCTGCCGGCGCACAAGGTCTACGAAGACGCGCACACGCTGGCCTTCATGGACATCATGCCGCGCACGGACGGGCACACGCTGGTGATTCCCAAGACTCCCTCGCGCAATCTGCTGGACATCGATCCGGAGGATCTCTGCCACGTGATGCGCACGGTGCAGAAGATTGCCCGCGCGGTGCGCAAGGCCTTCGGCGCCGAGGGCGTGCTGATCCAGCAGTTCAACGAGCCGGCGGCAGGGCAGGAGGTGTTTCATACCCACTTTCACGTGCTGCCGCGCCGCGCCGGCGAGCCCCTGAAGCCCCACACGGGCGAAATGGCGGACCAGGCCCTGCTGGCAAGGCATGCCGAGATGATCCGCCAGGCGCTGGCCGATCTCGGGGGGTGAGGCCAGCGTGCTTGCGCCCAGCAATTCCCGAGACGCCTGAGCATCTCGTTGCGCCTGATCGGGGCCGGGGCCATGCGGTTCCGGCTTCCTTTTCTGTCAGCGGCGGGGGGCGGCGGCACGGCGGAGACGATCGTTGATGGCCTCGCCCAGCCCCTTCTCGGGGATGGGGGCGACGGCGATCGTATCCACGCCGGTCTCGTCCAGGATGTGGAGGTAGGCAAAGAGATTGGCTGCGGCCTCGCGCAGGTCGCCCGTGGGCGAGAGATTGAGGCCCGGCACGCCTCGGGGGGCATCAGGGCCGAAGGCCAGATACATCTCGCCCGGGCGCGGTTCGGTGGCGTTCAGGCGCAGGCGGGCGCGGGGCGCATAATGACTCCGCAACTGGCCGGGACTTTCGGGGCGGGGGGAATCTTCCTCTGTGGCTTCTGTCTTTTCTGCGGCGCCGGGCGTTGCCGCCCAGGCCAGCGGTGCGCCGAGCACGGCCTCGATGTCCTCACGGGCCAGGCCGCCGGGGCGCAAGAGGCGGGCGGTCTCTCCGGGCAGCAGGGCAATGATGGTGGATTCCACACCCACTGCGCATTCGTCGCCATCGAGGATCACGGCCACCCTTTCCGCCAGCGGGCTTTCGGCCACGTGCTCGGCCTCCGTGGGCGAGAGCCGTCCGGACAGGTTGGCGGAGGGAGCCGCCACCGGCCCGCCGTAGGCTGCCAGCAGCCGTTGCGCCACCGGGTGAGCCGGCACGCGCAAGGCCAGCGTGTCCAGCCCGGCCGTGGCCAGCCGCGAGACGGGACAGTCTTGCGCCCGCGGCACCACGAGGGTAAGCGGGCCGGGCCAGAACGCCTCTGCCAGCCTTTGCGCCCGCGCGTCCATTTCGCCCAGGCGAGCGGCCAGGTCGCCATCGGCCACATGGATGATGAGCGGGTTGAAACGGGGGCGGCCCTTGGCCTCGAAAATGGCGGCCACGGCCGTGTCGTTCGTGGCATCCGCTCCCAGGCCATAGACCGTCTCGGTGGGAAAGACCACGAGTCTGCCCTGACGCAGGGCTTCGACCGCCTTGTCGATGTCCCTTGTCGGCTCGGGCATGGTGGGCGTGCCGGTTCCCGATTCTTCCGTCGCCCCATGGGCGGTGGCATCCACAGGTTTCTGCGGGAGCGCTTGGCAGCGGGTGGTCCTTGCGCCTACCATGAAGTGGCCCGGAGGACATGCTGCCTGCCGCCTTCAGGGGCAATGCCGGCGGCTAGGGTATCCACATGGAAGGGGCATGGCAACGCTGCTGATCACGCATCCGGCCTGTCATGGGCATGCGGTGCCGCCCG
Organism: uncultured Rhizobiaceae bacterium; assembly: GCA_964574205.1. Classification (GTDB taxonomy): domain Bacteria; phylum Pseudomonadota; class Alphaproteobacteria; order Rhizobiales; family Aestuariivirgaceae; genus Thermopetrobacter. The sequence continues at coordinate 11,300 of CAZNLW010000050.1, forward strand.
GTCATCCGGAGCGGCCGGAGCGCCTGGCGGCCATCGAGACGGTGCTGGCGCCGGTGCATTTTCCCGATCTCGTGCGCGAGAGAGCGCCTGAGGCGACGCGGGAGATGCTGGCGCGCGTGCATGATGCGGCGCACGTGGACGCCATCTTCGAAACGGGCGAGACGCTGGCCCGGCTGGCGGCAGAAGGGCGGGACGGCCGGCTGGCCCAGCTGGATCCGGATACCTGGATGTCCGCCGGATCGCTGGAAGCGGCCCTGCGCGCGGCCGGCGGCGTGGTGCGGGCGGTGGAGGCCGTCGTGGGCGGCGATGGGGGTGTCCGGACCGCTTTCTGTGCCGTGCGGCCGCCGGGACATCATGCGGAAGCCGGCCGTGCCATGGGCTTCTGCCTGTTCAACAACGTGGCCGCAGGGGCCGTGCATGCGCTTTTCGACCTGGGGGTTCAGCGTGTGGCCATCATGGATTTCGACGTGCATCACGGCAATGGCACGCAGGCTCTCTTCTGGAACGAGCCCAGGGTGATGTATCTCTCCACTCACCAGATGCCGGCCTATCCGGGCACCGGCCAGGAAAGCGAGCGGGGGGCCCATGACAACGTGGTGAACTGTCCCCTGCCGCCGGGGGCGGGCGGGACCGCCTTCCGCGAGGCAGTGGAGGCGCGGGTGCTGCCGGCCATTGCCCGCTTTCGGCCAGACCTGCTGATGATCTCCGCCGGTTTCGATGCGCACCGGGCCGATCCGCTGGCCGGCCTGCAGCTCGAAGAGGCGGATTTTGCGTGGATCACGCTGAGGCTTGCGGAAACGGCCGCAAGGGTGTGCGATGGCCGTATCGTCTCGGTGCTGGAGGGCGGCTATGACCTGAAGGCGCTGGCTGCGAGCGTGGCGGCCCATGTGCGTGTGCTCGCGGATGCGGGCCGCTGAAACCTGGGAATTTCATGGAAGGATGGAGCGCATGAGCGGGACGACGGAAAAGGAAGGCGGTGCGGACAAGCCCGTGGAGGCCATGAGCTTCGAGGAAGCCATGGCCGAGCTCGAACGCATCGTGCAGGAGCTGGAGCGCGGGCAGGTGCCGCTGGAGCAGTCCATCCGCATCTATGAGCGCGGCGAGAAACTGCGCGCGCGCTGCGAGCAGCTGCTGGCGGAAGCGGAGGCGCGCATCGAGAAGATCACGCTGGATGCCCAGGGCCGGCCCGTGGGCACCGAGCCGCTGGACGTGAAGGAATGAGGGGCGTGAGCCTGGAGGCCAGGTGGTGGCGTCAGGGCATTGAACGGCAAGGGGAAGAATGAGCTGTCCGGATCCCGGGAACGTCTGGACCGGCTGCTGGTGACGCGGGGGCTGTTTGCCACCCGTTCGCGGGCGGCAGATGCCATTCGGCGCGGGCATGTGCGGGTGGAAGGGTGCATCGTTCGCAAACCGGGCGAGAAGGTATCGGTAACGGCGCGCATCACCACCGACGATCCGGCCCTGCCTTATGTTTCGCGGGCGGCCCTGAAGCTGCTGGCGGGGCTCAAGGCCTGGCCGGTCGATCTTTCCGGTGCGGTGTGCCTGGATGTGGGGGCGAGCACCGGCGGTTTCGTGCAGGTGCTGCTGCGACACGGGGCGCAGCGCGTCTATGCGGTGGACGTGGGGCATGGCCAGTTGCATCCAGATCTGGCAAGGGATGCGCGCGTGATCTCGCTTGAGGGCGTGAATGCGCGCCGCCTCGATGCCGCGTTGATCCCCGAGCCCGTAGACGTGATCACCGCCGATGTCTCCTTCATCTCGCTCCGGAAGGCGCTGCCGGCGGCACTGTCTCTGGCACGCCCGGGAGCGCGGCTGTGGGCGCTGGTGAAGCCGCAGTTCGAGGTGGGACCGGAAGGGATCGGGCGTGGTGGCGTGGTGGAGGACGAGGCAATGCGGCGGCAGGCGGTCGCCGACATTGCCGCCTTCCTGGAAGGGCAGGGGTGGCAGGTGGCTGGCCATGTGCCCTCGCCGATCGCGGGCGCGGAGGGCAACCGCGAATTCCTGATCCATGCAGTGAATGGCAGACAGGCACGGGGAGCGGCGGATCGCCCGCGCTGAGGCCTGGTTCCGGGCATGCCGGTCATGATACGGAAGTTGTTTACCCTGAACCGCGTTCACGCTCGCGTTACCTTCGTCATTCGGTATGATGGCAGAGCCGGCAGCCGTCCGTGCTGCGGGGGGAGTGGGCCGATGCCTCCAATCACCGGCCCGGAACCTGTGCTGGATACACGCGTGCCGAAACGAGGGGATAGGGGCCGTCCGTGATGCTCACCGGGGACCATATCCATCCCGGCCCCATGGTCCGGGTGGACGCCATGCAGGCAGCGCCTGGGCACGAGGTGTCGGCGGACAGGGATGCGGCCGGGCTTCCTGCCGTCTCTTCCTGGATGGTGGAGGTGCACGAGGGCCCCGAGGCTGCGCATGCCCTCACCAATGAATGGCGGGCGCTGGCGGCCTGCTGTGCGCGGGACATCCATTTCTTTCAGACGCCGGAATGGGGGCTGGCGTGGGTTCGCCATGGACGCGGGGCGCGGCAGGAGGTGCCGATGCTGGTCAGCGTGCGTGACCCGGCGGGGCGGCTCGTGCTGCTGTGGCCCCTGATGCGCACCCGTTTCGGCCCCTTGCGGCTGTTGCGCTGGCTGTCGGATCCCTTCTCGCAATATGGCGACGTGATCAGCCGCCTGCACGGCGCGGCGCTGCGGAGCGCGCTGGTGGCCAGCTGGAGGGCCATTCTTGACATGCCCGGCGTCGACATCATCCGCCTGCGGCATGTGCGTGGCGATGCGCTGGTATCGGATTTCCTGGCGGCGCGATGCCGGCAGGCGGAGGCAGAAGGGGCCCCGGCCCTCGATCTTGCCCAGATTCCGGATGCGGCGGCCTACGAGGCCCGTTTCGACCGCCAGCAGCGGCGGCGGCGGCGGCGTATCCGACGGCGGCTCGAGGCCACCTTCGGCCCGGTCACCTTTCGCCGGATCTGCGAGCCTGAGGCCCTGCGGCTG
>CAZNLW010000051.1:0-7177 GCA_964574205.1 uncultured Rhizobiaceae bacterium
GTCACCCAATCATCATCAAGGTTCTTTCAACTCAATATCTTATCTATACTTCACACACATGCGACTCCATAAGGACCTTGCCCGCGGCAAGGGAAAGGACAGCCAGAAATGCATTGGGGCGCCATGCGCATCGTCCAGCCGTCCGGAACCCCTTCCTTCATTTTCCTGCATGGCTGGCCTCCTCAGGGCAACAGCAGATACGTGCTGAGCAGGTGCCACAGCAGATAGAGCGCAAAGGCATAGCCCAGCCCGCGGCCCACACGGCGGGCCCAGCGCTCCACGGCATCCATCTCCCCGTTGCCCGAAGGCGCACCGGTCTGCCCTGATTCCGCGCCTTGTGCCATGTCGCCAGGACCGAGGATTTTCTCTCCCTGAGCGGCAAGCCGCGCCATCTCCCGCTGCATCGCTTCTGCGGCCGCGCCATGCGGGTCGCGTCCCGCTTGTGCGGACTCCTCGAAACTGCCCTGCCGATCGGTCATGTCGCCCTGTTCGTTCCAGCTTCTGGGGCGTGCCGCGTGAAAACAGCCCCTGTGCCGCTCATCGTTCGGTAAGCTTCAGCTCGATGCGGCGGTTGCGGGCCTTGGCCTCCTCCGTGTCCCGCGGATCCAGCGGATGGAACTCGCCAAAGCCCGTGGCGGCCAGACGCCGGGGATCCACGCCCCGGGAGATCAGATATTTCACCACGGAGATGGCACGCGCCGCCGACAGTTCCCAGTTGGAACGGAAGCGCGGCGTGTTGATGGGATCGGTATCCGTATGCCCGTCCACGCGCAGGATCCACTTGATGTCCGGCGGAATCTGGTGCTCCAGTTCCTTCAGGGCTTCGGCCAGCTTGTCCAGCTCCTTTCGGCCCTCTTCCGTCAGCTCCGCCGAACCCTTGGGGAACAGCACCTCGGACTGAAAGACAAAGCGATCGCCCACCACGCGAATGTCGGAACGCTGCGAGAGAATGCGCCGCAACCGGCCGAAGAACTCCGAGCGATAGCGCGCCAGCTCCTGAACGCGCCGGGCCAGGGCCGCATTGAGCCGTTTGCCCAGGTTGGCAATCTGTGCCCGCGACTTGCGGTCACGTGCCTCCGCCGCTTCCAGGGCCGCATTGAGCATGGCCACCTGTCGCCGCAGTGCCGCGATCTGCTGGTTGAGCAGCTCGATCTGCGCCAATGCCTGGGCCGAGACCTTCTTCTCCGCCGCCAGCTTTTCCTGTAATGCCGCCACCATGGCGCCCGCACGCCCTTCTTTCTCCTTCAGACCCGCAAGCTGTGCCGCCAGCGAGGCCGCCCGGTCCCTTTCGGCATTCAGGTCGTCGGTCAGCGCCGCCAGCGTGGCCTCCAGCGTCGCCTTTGTCGAGCGTTCCAGCGCCAGCAGCTCGGAAAGCTCGGCAATCTGCTGGCGCAGTCTGGCCAGCACCGAGTCCTGCCCGGCCAGCTCCCGTGCCTGCAGGAACTGCGCCACGATGAATACCGTCAGCAGAAAGATGATGACCAAAAGCAGCTGGGCCATGGCATCCACGAAGCCCGGCCAGTAGGTGGACTGCTCATCGCGCCTGCGTCTGCTTGCCAGTCCCGGCATGGGTGATGAAGACCTCCGTCTTCAGTCTGATACCTGTGGCTGCATGCCCGTGGCTGCCGGCCGAAATATCATCGCCCGCGCAATCGTCACAGGCTGCCCGGGCGCCCACGCAGCAGGTCCCGGATCTCCGCCTGCTGGCGCGACTGCTGCTCGGCCCAGGCGCGCATGATCTTCTGCTCCTCGCGCATCTGCTCGATGACTCCGGCAATGGCCCCGGCCAGCTGCTCCATGGCCTCGCCCGGTACCGTTTCCCGCTGCCGCAAGGCCTGCAGCGTCTCTTCCAGCGCCGCGTTCATGCGCTCGATCCCGGCCTGCAGCTCGGAGAGATCCATGTGCAGGAACCCCGGAGTCTCCAGCCCCCCACCCTCGCCGGCCTCGATATCGGTGATCGTGGCCAGCCATTCTTCCACCTCGTTGTAGAAGCGGTTCTGTGCCTGGGCCGCCTGCAGGTCCAGAAACCCCAGGATCAGCGATCCGGCCAGACCGAACAGGGAGGAGGAAAACGAAGTGCCCATGCCCGCGAGCGGTGCCTCCAGCCCTGCCTTGAGTTCCTCGAAGATGGTGGCTGTCTGGCCGGTGGCCACGTCCAGGTTGCGGATCACCTCGCCTACCGACTGGATGGTCTGCAACAGGCCCCAGAAGGTTCCGAGGAGGCCGAGAAACACCAGCAGGCCGATGAGATAGCGGGAAATGTCGCGGGCTTCGTCCAGTCTTGCAGAGAGGGAATCCAGCAGCGAACGCAATGACATGGGCGTGAGCACCGCGCCGCGCCTGGCCCCCAGCAGCGCTGCCATGGGCGCCAGCAGCTGCGGCGACCAGGGAATGTCCAGTGACGGATCGGCGATGCGGAAGTGATTGATCCAGTTCACCTCCGGAAACAGCCGAACCACCATGCGGAAGGTATAGAGAATGCCCAGGAACAGCGTGAAGAGAATAAGGCCGTTGAGCCCCGGGTTGGCCATGAAGGCGCTCTTGATCTGCGGAAACAGCACGGCCGCCACGATGGCCACCAGCAGAATGAAGACCACCATCCGCAGCAGATAGACGCGCGGCTTGGCAACGACAGGGGCGACAAGTTCGTCGGTCATGGCCGGGGTTTCTTCTGTCATCTTGCGCAGGGGCCGGGCGCTGCCGGACCGGATGGCGCTCTGCCAGTCGGCCTGCTCGGTTTCGGCGGCAGGGCGTCCCTCTGCCGTGGCAGCATAGCGCACTCCCGCAACCACGCAAGGGGTTGCACAAACGCGCCTTTCCGCTGCCGGCGCCGGATGGCTATTTCACTGCGCGCAGGATGGTGGCCAGCATGGGAAACACCCCCGGCGCCGCCGCCAGGATGTTGCCCGTGGCCAGCACGTCGGGCCCGCCATCCAGGTCTTCCACGCGCCCGCCGGCCTCGCGCACCATCAGCACACCGGCCGCGATGTCCCACACCTTCAGCCCGCGTTCCCAGAAACCGTCGAAGCGACCGGCAGCCACCCAGGCGAAGTCCAGCGAAGCAGCACCGAACCGGCGCAAACCTGCCACCTCTTCCTGCACCACCGCCAGCTCGCGGCGAAAACGGGCCAGATCCGCCCGCCCCCGATGCGGGCAGCCGTTCACGATCACCGCTTCCGCCAGCCCTTTTCGGGCAGAGCAGCGGATACGCCGGTTGTTCAGATAGGCGCCCCGTCCCCGCTCGGCCACGAACATCTCGTCGGCCACGGGATTGTAGATCAGCCCGGCCACGATCTCCCGCCCGCGCTTCAGCGCGATGGACATGGCGAAATGCGGAATGCCGTGAATGAAGTTGGTGGTGCCGTCCACCGGATCAATGATCCAATGGTGCTCGCCGTCTCCAGCCTCGTCCTCGCCTTCTTCCAGGATGAACCCGTAGGTGGGCCGGGCCTTGTGCAGCTCGTCGCGCAGGATCTCCTCCGTGCGCCGGTCGGCACGGGTCACAAAATCCGCCGGCCCCTTTCTCGAGACCTGCAGGTTTTCCACCTCGCCAAAGTCGCGCCTGAGCGGTCGTGCCGCCTTCTGCGCGGCGCGAACCATCACGTTCAGAATGGCCGAATGCAGCATGAGCCTGCCTGTTTCCTGCCGGAGCGGACTTGCCGGATCACTCGCTGGCCCGCTTCACGTAGGTGATGTCCTGCGTGTTCACCACGATCTTCTCGCCCGCGGAAATGAAGGGCGGCACCATGATGCGCACGCCGTTCTCCAGCACGGCCGGCTTGTAGGAGGAGGCCGCCGTCTGCCCCTTCACCACCGGCTCGGCTTCCACCACCTCCAGCGTCACGTGCAGCGGCAGCTGCACGCCCAGCGGCTTGCCCTCGTGGCTTTCCACCGTCACCACCATTCCGTCCTGCAGGAAGGCGGCGCGATCGCCGAGAAAGTCCCTGGGCAGCTCGATCTGCTCGTAGGTGTCCATGTCCATGAACACCAGCATGTCGCCCTGCTCGTAGAGGAACTGATAGTCCTTCTGCTCAAGCCGCACCCGCTCCACGCTCTCCGAGGCCCGAAAACGCTCGTTGAGCTTGGTGCCCCCGACCACGGACTTCATCTCCACCTGGGCATAGGCGCCGCCCTTGCCGGGCTTGACGTGTTCCACCCTGGTCACCACCCAAAGCTCGCCCTTGTGCTGCAGCACATTGCCCGGCTTGATCTCGTTGCCCTGGATCTTCATCGTTCTGCCACCCCTTGGAAGACCTGCGCATTCGGCCACTGGCAGATCCCCAAGCAGGACCGCCGCGGCCCGTGTCCGTGGGTCCCTTGGCACAAACCGCGCGCAGATGCAATCCACTCCGCCGGATGAAGCCGGCGGCACGTCCGCAAGCGAATGCCTCCCTTCGCCTGGCAGCAGCCCGAGGCAGGTCTGACGCTTGCTACCCTCTGCCGCCGGTCCTGCTTTTCCTGGCGGAATCTTCCGGCGCTTTCCGGCTTCTCTCCCGTCCGCTGCCGATGCCCGTGCGACCATTGCGCTGCTTGAGCATGCGCAGGCGCAGGCGCCGCGTGTCCACGCGCAGGGAGCCCTTGGTGCTGCTGCTGGCCCGCCGCATCTTTGTGGGACGAAAGGCCCGGGCCAGCCTTTCCGCCTCCTTCAGTTGCGTCGGCTTCAGGCGCTTGAGATAGAGATCAAGAAAGGTGTCCTTCTCGCCCTGCCGGCGCGCCAGCAGATACCACTTGGCGGCTTCCACCGGCTTGCGCTCGACGCCTCGTCCCGTGGCATAGAGCCGTGCCAGGCGCACCATGGCCTTGGCATTGCCGCTGCGTGCTGCCATGGCCAGCCATTGTGCGCCGATGCGCTCGCTCTTCACGACCCCCTCGCCACGAAAGACGAGCACGCCATACTCCAGTGCCGCTTCCGGCAGGCCGCCCAAGGCCGCCTGCTTGAACCACTCGGCCGCCGTGATGGGATCCTTCTCCACACCGCGGCCAGTGGCATAGAGCACGCCAAGATTGTATTGCGCAGCCGGATAGCCCCGCTCCGCCGCCCGGTGGAACCAGCGGGCGGCTTCCTTCCAGTCGGGCTTCAGCCCGCCCACACCGGAATAGATGAGCCCCAGATTGTAGGCTGCCGCTGCGTGTCCCTTCTCTGCCGCCTGTTTCGCCCAGCGGATGGCCGCGCCGAGATCCTTTCTGCCCAGGCGCCCGTTCAGGTGCATCATGGCCAGCGCGAACATGGCCCCCACGTGACCGGAGCGTGCCGCCTTCTCGTACCAGCTGGCAGCTTCTTCCAGGTTCTTCTTCGTGCCGCGGCCATGCTCCAGCAGCACGCCCATCATGGCCTGGGCTTCGGCATTGCCCTTCAGGGCCAGCGCCCGGGCCACCTGCAGGGCCTCCGCATAGCGTCCGGCCTGATAGAGTGCCACCGCCTCGGCAAACCCGGACGTCTGAGCCTGCGCCGGCGCCGCCACGGCAGACGAGGCTGCCAGAGACGGCGACATGAAGACGCCTGCCAGGCCTGTGGCCACCAGCAAGGCCGCGGCCTGCAGGCGTTCCGCGGCCTTTTGGACCGGCAGCGCCATCCGCTTCGTCCGTCTTGTCATGCGCGCCCTGCTCATGCCGCCTCCTTCAGCGCCGCCATGCAGGCCTCGATCACGTGCGCCGCGGTCGTCTCGTCCTGCCACATCGTGTCCGGCGGGCGCACGAAATCGGCACCACGTGCCACCAATGCCGGCATGTCTGCCGGCCGCGCCGGGGCGATGGCCACGACTGGCACCACGAACATCTCCGCCCACCAGGACAGCAGATTCTCGCCGCCGGCTTCCTGCCGCTGGTCGATGGCAATATAGTCGATATCCGTCTCGCCCAGCTCCATGGCCTCGTGTCGCTTGCCATGCACCTCGCCGCCCACGATCATGCCGCGGCCGAGGAGACGGCGCACCGCGGCTGCTTCGCGCGGCCCCCGGGTCACATGCACGCCATCCGCGTTCACCCGCCGGCAAAGATCCACGCTGTTCTCCACCACCACGGCCGCCTCCAGCGGCTGGCCGCTTTCCGTCACGGCCCGCGCCAGGGCCTCTTCCGCTGCCCCGGGGCGTGGCGGGGAGTGGTTGGCCTTGCCCTCGCCATTTGCGCCGCCTTCCCGCAGTCGCACGAGGATGCATGCCACATCGCCCGTCGTGCAGGCCGCGACAATGCATTCGGCAGCCCGTTCAGGCGCAAGGCTGGCCGGCACCACGAGAAACAGTCTGGCAGGCTGATTGGTCATGGGCATGCAACCGGACAAGGATCAGGAACTGACGAACCGGACACGACAGGCCTTTCACAAGGTCTTGTCCCTGCCCATCAGGGCCATCAATTGCGGCGAATCGGCGGCAGTATCCTCAAAGCCGGGCCGGGGTGCAAAGGTTTTTGTCAGGGCTGTTCCCCGTCGCCCTCATCCGCCGCCGGCTCGTTCTTCAAACGCGCCAGCACGGCCTCTGCCAGGCGTTCGGCGGTGATGCCGAAGTGACGGAAGAGCTCTTCTCCCGGGCCGGACTTGCCAAAGTCTTCCATGCCGATGAAGATGTCCGTGCGCGAGATGAAGCGCCACCAGCCATCGCGCACGCCGGCCTCGATGACGGCGCGCACTGTTTCCGTGCCGATGATGCGGCGCTTGTGCTCGTCATCCTGCTCATCGAAAAGTTCCATGCAGGGGACCGAAACCACACGCACGGCAAAACCTTCCGCCTCGATCATCTCGCGGGCCTTCAGCGCCAGGTGCACTTCCGAGCCGGTGGCGAAGATCACCGCATCGGCCTGGCCATCATCGGCCCCCACGAGTTCGTAGGCGCCGAGGGCGCAGAGATTGCTTTTCTCCGGTGTGGTGCGTACCGGCGGCACCTTCTGTCGGGTGAGCGCCAGCACCGAGGGGCGGTTCTCCTGCTGCAGGGCAAGCTGCCAGCACTCCGCCGTCTCCACCGCATCGGCCGGACGGAAGACGAGAAGGCGCGGCATGGCCCTGAGGCTCGCCAGGTGTTCCACCGGCTGGTGGGTGGGACCATCCTCGCCCAGGCCGATGGAATCATGGGTGAGCACATGGATCACCCGCTGCCGCATGAGTGCGGCCAGGCGCATGGCCGCCCGCTCGTAGTCGGAGAACACCAGGAACGTGCCGCCATAGGGGATCACACCGCCGTGCACGGCC
>CAZNLW010000051.1:7187-14123 GCA_964574205.1 uncultured Rhizobiaceae bacterium
GTGATGGCCCCCATGGCATGCTCGCGGATGCCGTAATGGATGTAGCGTCCGGCCGGATTGGCGGCGGAAAACTCGCCCATGGTCTCCGTGAAAGTACCGTTGGAACCGGTCAGATCGGCCGAGCCGCCGATGGTCTCAGGCAGCACGTCATTGATCGTTTCCAGCACCAGATGCGAAGCCTGGCGCGTGGCCATCTCCGGCCCCCTTTCCGCCAGCTCCTGCCTGAGCGCGCGCATGGCCGGGCGAAATTCCTCGGGCAGCTCTCCCTTCATCCGCCGCAGGAACTCCGCATGCCGTGCCGCCGGCAGCTTCTCCAGCCGCTGCTGCCAGGCCTTGCGCGCCTTGCGTCCGCGCAGGCCCGCCAGCCGCCAGGCATCGCGCACGGCACAGGGCACCTCGAACGGCTCCTTGCATGGCCAGCCCAATGCGGCCTTCAGCGCCTGCGCCTCTTCCGTTCCCAGCGGGGCGCCATGCACCCGGGAAGTGCCTGCCAGATGCGGCGCGCCATGGCCGATCTCCGTGCGGCAGGCAATCAGGCTGGGCCGTTCCTCCTCTGCCAGGGCCTCGGCAATGGCACTCTTCAGCGCTTCCGGATCGTGCCCGTCAGTACTCAGCACATGCCAGCCGGAGGCAGCGAAACGCGCCAGCTGGTTGGTGGAATCGGCCAGGCCCACCGGCCCGTCGATGGTGATGCCATTGTCATCGAACAGCACGATGAGACGCCCCAGCCGCAGATGTCCGGCCAGCGACAGGGCCTCCTGGGAGAGGCCCTCCATGAGATCGCCATCGCCGGCCAGCACGAAGGTGCGGTGGTTCACCACATCCTCGCCGAAACGTGCTCGCAGGTGCGCTTCCGCGATGGCCATGCCCACGGCCGCGCCCAGCCCCTGTCCCAGCGGCCCGGTGGTCACCTCCACGCCACTGGCCAGGCCATGTTCCGGATGCCCGGCCGTGCGTGCACCGATCTGGCGGAAACGCTTCAGCTCCTCGACGGGCATGTCCTCGTAGCCCAGCAGATGCAGCAGGGCATAGAGCAGCGCCGAGCCGTGCCCGGCGGAGAGCACGAAACGGTCACGATCCGGCCAGTGCGGATCGTTGACATCGAACGTCATGAACTCGGTGAACAGCACCGTGACAATGTCCGCCGCACCGAGCGCAATCCCCGGATGACCGGACCGTGCGGCCTCGATGGCGTCCACCGCCAGCACGCGCAAGGCATTGGCCATCATGATGTGGCGCTCGCCCGCCCCCAGGGTCTCGCGGCAGGCGTTCTCGGCACTGCCGGATTTTCGTGAAGGTTCGTTCATGGCGAGATCCGGAAAAGGGGATCCTGTGCCTGACTGCTCTCATGCCGGCGGAGGGGCAGCCCATGCCGCCCTGGCCAGACATGGTAGCCGATACGCTGGCGGGGGAACAGACCTTCCGCCAGAGACGCGGTGGCGGCCAGAAATCATGAATGGCCCGATCTGTCAATCCTGCCGCGCTGCCGTTTTGCCAAGGGTTGCGCGCAGGGGAGGCGAAAAACAACTGTGGACATTTTCACGCGTCGGAGTCTCAAGGGCTTGGCGGGAAATCCTGACATGATAGATTGGAAACCGGCAGCAAGGTTGGCACAAGCTTGCGTCCGTCAGGCTGTCTCGGGGCGGCGATGAACATCGTCAAGAGGGCGTTGGCGACGAGGCCTTTGCATGAACACCCGCAACAGGATGGAAGAGGCGCTGCGCCAGTTCGAATCGGCGCTTGCCGAAGTGGAGGAAACCTGCACGGCCATCCTGGCCGATGTGGGAGATGCCATGGCCCTGAAGGCGGAGAATGACCGGCTGAAGGACGTCATTGCCCGTCTCGAGACCCGCCTGCAGACGCTGCAGGACCGCGCCGGCGAGCTGGCGGAGATGCACCGTCAGGCCATCGTGCGCATCGATGCGGCCATGGAGCGCATCCGGCAGGTGCTGGGCGAGGCGTGAGAACGCAGGGCTCTGCCTACGGCAGAGCGGATCTCCGCACCCGTTGCGGCATTGCGTGCTGCGACGGGAGGCCGTGGGGCCGTGAATCGGGGCGGGCAATCGCGTTCCGCCTGTTGCCTGTGCTAGAAGGATCCTGGAGCGGGTGGCCTGCTTTCACATGTGGGCCACGGCATGTTGCACATGTGAGGAAAGGGGCTGAGGAAAGGGGCGGCATGGCGCAGGTCATCATCCAGATCAACGGGCGCAATTACACCATGCAGTGTGATGACGGGCAGGAGGAACACCTGCGCCGCCTGGCCCGCATGATCGATGACGAGATCGCAAGCATCCGCAATGCCGTGGGCAGCATCGGCGATCTTCGCCTGCTCATCATGGCCTCGCTGGTGATCGCCGATCGCCTCACGGAAGTGGAGAAACAGGTGGCCTGGCTGGAAGAGCAGCTGGAGGAGCTGCGCACGGCCCGCAAGGAGGTGGCGGGCCAGATCGCCATGGCCGAGGAGCGTGCGGCCAAGACTCTGGAAGCGGCTGCCCGCCGCCTCGAATCGCTGGCGGCGACGGCCCGGCAGAAAATGACGGCAGACGATGCTGCGCCGTCCTCGGGAGGCTGACCGGATGCACCCTTGCCGAGCCTGCGAGGGCCCGGCCTCAGGGGATCAGGACCGTCTGGCCCGTGGTGCGCCGGGCCTCCAGATCGGCATGGGCACGGGCGGCTTCCGCGAGAGGATAGCGCTGGTTCACCGTGATGCGCACGCTGCCGCTTTCCACCATCTCGAAAAGCGCGCGGGAGGCCTCGGCCAGCGCCTCGTCCGTCTGAACGTAATGCATGAGCATGGGGCGAGTCACGTAGAGCGATCCCTTTTCGGCCAGCATGCCGAGATTGACGCCGGTCACCGGCCCCGAGGCATTGCCGAAACTGGCCAGCAGGCCCCGCGTCTTCAGTGAATCGAGCGATGCCTCGAAAGTGGCCGCTCCCACGCCATCATAGACGACATCCACCCCGCGCCCCTGCGTGATCTCGCGCACGCGCGCCGCCATGTCCTCCTGGCGATAGTCGATCACGTGGTCGTATCCGTGCGCCCTGGCCATTTCCGCCTTGTCACCGGAACAGGCGCCAATGACCACGGCCCCCAGGGCCTTCGCCCACTGCCCGGCGATGAGTCCCACACCGCCTGCCGCCGGGAGAAAGAGGATCACGTCTCCCTCCTTCACCCGCCATGTGCGGCGCAGCAGATACCAGGCCGTGAGCCCCTTCAGCATCATCGCGGCCGCCGTCTCGAAATCGATGCTGTCGGGAAGTCTTGTCAGGCGTCCTGCCGGCATGGTGCGATACTCCGAATAGGCCCCCAGCGGGCCAACCCCATAGGCCACGCGATCGCCCGGTTTCAGGTGCGTGACGCCCTCGCCGATGGCTTCCACGACGCCGGCACCCTCCAGTCCCGGAACGGCCGGCAACGGCACCGGATAGAGGCCGCTGCGGTGATAGGTATCAATGAAATTGAGACCAATGGCATGATGGCGGACAAGCACCTCTCCCGGTCGGGGATCCGGCACGGGGGCATCCACCACCTTCAGCACGTCGGGCCCGCCCGTCTTGTCAAAGCGTATGACCTTCATTCCCCTTTCTCCCGGCCTTTTCGGGGCCGCACATGCGAAATGCCGAAGGCGCCGGGCCGTGTGCGGCAGGCTGCAGGTTAGGCCATGACGCCTCGGGTCTCAATGATCCTCCTGTCTCACTCGCTTCCGGAATGGTCTCAGGAATGCACAAAATTCGCGCATTATGATCAGAAACAATGCAAACAAGGACGGAAAGTTGTGCATTTCAGAGACATCCAGCCTGCAATCGCTTGTCAGAAAACCGCAGTATATGATCAAAAAATCATCATGATGGGGGTGGATGGCATGTGCCCTTGATTTGGGCACGATTGCGGGAGGGGATCATGACCAATGCGATCAATGCGGGTGACACGGCGTGGATACTGACCTCCACGGCGCTCGTCCTGTTCATGACGATACCGGCCCTGGCGCTTCAAGACCTTGTCGCATACTTCACATGCGACTGTGACAGGGGGATCCCCTGAACGACTTCCCTCATCAGGGGCGGCATGCCGATGCCCCGTTCCGTCTCACCGTCGCCCGGGGGCTTCTCTCCTGAACAGAATTCTTTCCCCTGTGCAGGGCAGGTATCGGGCAATCCCCGGAGGCAGGGGAAGATTTCCGGTCGCAGGCGCGCGTGGCGAACGCGTTGTTCGGGAATGTTTGACTGTGGACAATGAAAACACAAGTCTTTATCAGATGGGACAGGTGATTCGGATTCGCATGGGGGCACCTTTCATGACATCGCTCATTCTGCTTGGTATCGTTGCTGTCGTCATCCTATATGCCGTTTATGTCTACAACAACCTGGTCACGGCCCGGCAGCTGGTGCAGGAAGGATATTCCGGCATCGACGTGCAACTGAAGAAACGCGCCAACCTCATCCCCAACCTTGTTGCCGCCGTGAAAGGCTACCTGAAGCACGAGCGCGAGACGCTGGAGAAGCTCACCGAGCTGCGGGCGCGGGCCATGGGCATGAGCGAGAACACCGATCCCGCGCAGCGCTCTGCCGTGGAGCAGGAAATCTCCTCGCTGCTGGGCAAGATCATGGTGGCCGTGGAGAACTATCCCGACCTGAAGGCCAGTCAGAACGTGCTGGATCTGCAGCAGCAACTGGCGCAGATCGAGCACGACATCCAGATGGCGCGACGCTACTACAACGGTACCGTGCGGGAGAACAACATCCTGGTGGAGAGCTTTCCGTCCAACCTCATCGCCAGCATCTTCAAATTCGGAAAGGCCGAATACTTCGAGCTCGAGGACGCCTCGGCACGACAGGTCCCCCCGGTTCAGCTGTAATGTGGGGCCGGGACCATGACCTTCCTGCGGCTGCTGCTCTCGCTGCTGGTCCTTTCGGCTGGTCTTGTCACCGCGCGCGCCACGGAGCCGAAACTGGAAAACGGGCGAATCCTGGCGTTTGACAGTGTCGTCGAGCTGCAACCCGATGGCGCGCTGAAGGTCACCGAACACATCCTCATGCAGAAGGAAGCAGGGTTCACGGGTATCCGCCGTTCCATTCCCCTGTGGGTCCGCCGCGCAGACGGAAGCCTGGGATATGCGGGCTTCGAACTGCTGGACGTGCAGCGTGACGGCATGCCGGAAAAGTGGTTCATCCGACGCTGGGGCGGTTTCCTCCATATCCATACGGGCAGCTCGGTCGAGGCTCTTTCCCGGGGGACGTACGAATACACCTTCATCTATCGCATCACACGGCAAGTGCGCTTCTTTCCCGACCGAGACGAGCTCTTCTGGACCGTTACAGGAGACCGCTGGCCGTTTCCCATCGATCATGCACGTGTCACCGTGCAATGGCCACAGGGCCTGCGCATCGAGAATGTGAACCTTTTCGTCGGCTCTGCCGACTTGCCGGGCATGGACACTGTCCTTGTCGAGACCACCGACGACATGCTCAGGGCGGAAACCACACGGACGCTCGAGCCCGGAGAGGGATTTCGCATCGCCGTGGCCTTTCCCCAGGGTACGCTGCCCCGCCCGTCTTTCTGGCAGCGCTGGGGGTACTGGCTGCAGGACAACATGGTTCTGGTGTCCGTCGTGGGAGGCGCCATCGCCCTCAACCTCTATTTCTTCCTGGTCTGGTGGCTGGCAGGGCGCGATCCTCGCGCCGGTCCCGTCGCTCCACGCTGGGAACCGCCGCAAGACATCTCGCCTGCCATGGCCGCGTGGGTCAGGGAAATGGCGCACGCAGCCGCCGCGCCGGAAACGGAGCGGCTCCTTTCCGCCATTCTCACGTCGCTGGCGGTGAAAGGGTATCTGCGCATGGATGTGCTGGCGGGAAATTCCGTGATGGTGGAAAAGACAAGGGAACCTGCCCTGAACCTGCCCGCAGAAGAGCGCTTTCTCATGCGCGAGCTGTTCAAGGAAGGGCCCGTTTTCACCTTTTCGCTTGCAAATCAGGCGGCCCTGGCCAGGCTTCCCGCGCGTCTGCAAGAGTTCATGGGGCACAACAGCCGGCCGCTGCTGGAGGAAAACATGCCCTGGTTCCTGGGCGGGCTGTTCGTGATTGCCCTGTCCGTTCTCGGGCTGTTGGCTGCCTTCATGCTGGACATGCCTCATGCCCTGGCGGGGATCGTGGTCGTGATCATGGCCATTGTGCTTTCCCTCATCCTGCTGATTTTCGTGAAGGCATCTTCCACCATCTGGTGGATCATCATTGCATCGGCAACCATCCTCGTCGTGGGGCTTTTGTCTCTGGTGTATCGCGACCTGATTCCAAAGTCCCTGCAGGAGATGCCATTTCCGATGATGCTGCTTGTTGCCATGGCCGTGCTGGCCATCACTGCATCGATGGTGATCTGGCAGCATTGGCTGAGACGTCCGACACCGCAGGGGCGCAAGCTGCTGGATGATCTGGAAGGACTGAAGATGTTCATCGAGATGGCCGGAAACAGCAGGGGCGGGGCGAGCATGTCCGTTCCGCTGTTCGAGAAGCTGCTGCCGTGGGCCATGGCCCTGGAGCGGGAGAAGCCTTGGGTACAGGCCTTTGAATACTGGTTCCGAGCCGTGACTGCACCGGGGCCGGGCACGGCCATTGGCCATCACGTGCTAGGATGGTATACGGGGGGCACGGACTTTTCCCGTCTTGCCAGGGTCCGGTCCATGATCGGCAATGCCATCCGGCAGTCCATGGAAGCCGAAGCCGCGTCTGTCCTTTAGTCGAACGTGAAGAAAAGTTTTCCAGCCTGCCGAGCAGGCTGGAAAACTTTTCTTCAGAAAAAACAATGCGTCCTGCTGGCTCAGAGCACGGCCCGGCGCCAGCAGGACAGCCTTTCCGGCTCAAGTGAATCGCAAGGCTCTGACGATATGTCGTCAGAACCTTGCGATTCACGGTCATCCAATCATCCTCAAAGTTCTTTCAACT
>CAZNLW010000052.1:0-14095 GCA_964574205.1 uncultured Rhizobiaceae bacterium
GTAGGTTCGTCGAAAAGCATGACTTGCGGATTCATGCACAGGGCCCGGGCGATGGCGACGCGCTGCTGCTGGCCACCGGAGAGCTGGCCGGGATACTTGTGGGCCTGGTCAGGGATGCGCACCTTCTCCAGAAAGTGCATGGCGATCTCCTCGGCCTCCTTCTTCGGCATGCGCTTCACCCAGATGGGAGCGAGCGTGCAGTTCTCCAGCACGGTGAGATGGGGAAAAAGGTTGAAGTGCTGGAAGACCATGCCCACCTCGCGGCGGATCTCCTCGATCTTTCTGATGTCCTCGGTCAGCTCCGTGCCGAGCACGATGATCCGGCCCGCCTGATGCTCTTCCAGCCGGTTGATGCAGCGGATGAGCGTGGACTTGCCGGAGCCCGAGGGGCCGCAGATGACGATGCGTTCGCCGCGATAGACCGTGAGGTTGATGTCACGCAGCACGTGAAAGTCGCCATACCACTTGTTCACGTCGATCATCTCGACGACGGCCTCGTCGGTGACGTCCATCTTCCTGGCAGTGTTTTCCGTCATCGCCTGTAGCCTCTTTCATCCCTGTCCGTATTTTCCATCCAGTGTCCTGCATGCATGCGGCTAGCGCTTGTGGCCCGTATGCAGATAGTTCTCCATGAAGATGGAATATCGGGACATGCCGAAACAGAAGGCCCAGTAGACCAGCGCCAGGAAGAGATAGGCCGTGGGCGCGGTTACCGGCGTGGACCACTTGGCATCGGCCAGCGAGGCCTGAACGATGCCCAACAGGTCGAACAGGCCGATGATGGACACGAGCGAGGTATCCTTGAACAGGCCGATGAAGGTATTCACGATGCCCGGGATCACCATCTTGAGAGCCTGCGGCAGGATGATCAGCCCCATCATTTGCCAGTAGGAGAGCCCCAGCGCCATGGCGCCCTCGTATTGCCCCTTGGGGATGGCCTGCAGGCCGCCGCGCACCACCTCTGCCATGTAGGCGGCGGAGAACAGGGCCACGCCCACCAGCGGGCGAATCACCTTGTCCAGCGTCACTCCCTCGGGCAGGAACAGCGGCAGCATCACCGAGGACATGAACAGCACGGTGATCAGCGGCACCCCGCGCCAGAACTCGATGAACACGATGGAAAGGAAACGCACCACCGGCATGGTGGAGCGGCGCCCCAGCGCCAGGATCACGCCCAGCGGCAGGGAGACCACGATGCCCACGGTGGCAATGACCAGCGTCAGCAGCAGGCCGCCCCACTTGGTGGTCTCCACGATCGGCAGGTGCAGCGACGGTGCGCCATAAAGGAACACATAGGCCAGGACGGGAAAGGCCACCAGCAGGAGCAGACCGTTGAGGCGCTTGTAGGGCACCGAAGGAATGAGCATCGGCACCAGCAGGATCACGCCCACGGCATAGACCAGCAGCACCCGCCACTGCTCCTCCACGGGGTAGAAGCCATACATGTACTTGTTGAACCAGGCGCGCACGAAGGCCCAGCAGGCCCCCACCGCGCGCCCGTCGGTGGCCAGACAGGCGCTGCGGTCGCTGCCCTCCCAGACGGCATCCAGGATGGCGAACTGCACAAGTGTGCTGACGACCAGCCAGATGATGTAGAGGCCGAGGAACGTCAGGATGGTGTTCCACCAGTTGGAGAAGAGGTTCTCGCGCATCCAGCCGAGCACGCCCGTGGTGGCCGGAGGCGGCGGCTTGGGTGGCAGCATCTCGGTGCGGTGGAAGCTGCGCTTGTCCTCTCTGACGGTCTCCGGCATGGCCTACCGCTCCACCAGTTTCATCTTGGCATTGTACCAGTTCATGAAGGCCGAGGTGGCCAGCGACAGCGACAGGTAGATGAGCATCCACAGGGCAATGATCTCGATGGCCTGGCCGGTCTGGTTGAGGATGGTGCCGCCCACGGCCACGAGATCCGGATAGGCGATGGCCACCGCAAGCGAGGAGTTCTTGGTGAGGTTCAGATACTGCGAGGTCAGCGGCGGAATGATCACGCGCAGGGCCTGCGGAATGATCACCAGCCTGAGCATCTGCCCGCGGGTCAGCCCCAGGGCCAGCGAGGCTTCTGTCTGCCCGTGCGGCACGGCCTGGATGCCGGCGCGCACGATTTCGCCAATGAAGGCGGCCGTGTAGATGGACAGGGCCATGAGCATGGCCGAGAACTCGGGGATGATGCGCATGCCGCCGGTGAAGTTGAAGCCCTTCAGTTGCGGATAGTCGAAATGCACCGGCATGCCGGCCAGGAAGAAAACGATGACAGGCAGGCCGATGATCAGCCCCAGCCCGGTCCAGAACACCGGAAAGGGCCGGCCCGTTTCCATCTGCCGCCGCTTCGCCCAGCGGGCGATGACGATGGTGGCGACGATGCCGAGAAGGAAGGCCGCCACCACCCACCACCAGGCCTCGCCGAAGATCGGCTTGGGGCTGTAGATGCCCCGGTTGTTCAGATAGATGGAATCGAACAGCACGATCGACTGACGGGGGTGCGGCAAAGGCTTCAGCGCCACGTTGTACCACACGAAGATCTGCAGCAGCAGCGGAATGTTGCGGAAGAATTCCACGTAGCCGGCCGCCAGCTTCGAGATCACCCAGTTGTGGGAAAGGCGCATGATGCCGATGATGAAGCCCAGGATCGTGGCCAGCACGATGCCCGCCAGCGACACCACCAGCGTGTTGAACAGACCCACGAGAAAGGCCTGACCGTAGGTGGAAGCCTCGGTATAGTCGATGAACAGCACCTGGTTGATGCCGAAACCGGCGGTGGTGTTGAGGAATCCGAAGCCCGAGGCGATCTTGCGCTCCTGCAGGTTGGTCACCGTGTTGCCGATGATCCACCACAGGAACACGGCCAGGGCGGTGAACAGCAGAAGCTCGAAGACGATGCCGCGGAAGTGGCGGTCGGTGAGCGGATTGGGCGAGGCCGGTCGGTGGTGCTCGGTCAGCACCCAGTTGAACACGCGCAGCCCCACCCCCACCAGATAGACAAGCGCGAAGAAGGGCGCGAAATTGGCCAGCGACAGGAGGATCCCGCCAATCCAGCCCAGCGGCCCCTTGCGAAAGTCCACCAGCGCGGCGAGAATGCCTTTCAGATACGCGCCGATGTCGGCAATGAGGCCCCCACCCGTGTGGTAGTAGAAGGCGGAAGCCGCCCAGTAGAAGGTGGCATAGGAAGCCAGCGTCAGGCCCAGCACCAGGACCAGACGCAGCGTGCGGGCGTCCGTCGTGGCGCCCTGGACATCCGTGGCGGACATCGCGTGCAGCTCCCCGAAAGGATGTTCCCCTGCCCTGCCCGGCCGCCAACAGGCCTTTCGGCGGCAACCGTGCGGGAGTGTCCGGCAGATGCGAAAACGGTCCGGAAGCGGCGCCTGTGACGGAAGGCTGCGCGCTTCCGGACCGGGTTCACGTCAGCCGATCAGCGGATCGGCGGGGCATACATGATGCCGCCCTTGTTCCACAGCGCGTTGAGACCGCGCGACAGGCCGAGCGGCGTCTTGGGCCCCACGTTGCGATCATAGGATTCGCCGTAGTTGCCCACATGCTTGATGATATTGTAGGCCCAGTTGTTGGAGACGCCGAGGTTCTCGCCGAAATTGCCCTCCACGCCCAGCAGGCGCTTGATGGCCGGGTTGTTGGACTTCTTCATCTCGTCCACGTTCTTGGAGGTGACGCCGAGCTCTTCGGCATTGATCATGGCAAAGAGCGTCCACTTCACCAGATCGAACCACTGATCATCGCCCTGGCGCACCACCGGGCCGAGCGGCTCCTTGGAAATGATCTCGGGCAGCACGATGTGCTCGTCCGGGTTCTTCAGCTTCAGGCGCTGGGCAGCCAGGCCCGAGCGATCGGTGGTATAGACGTCGCAACGGCCTTCGTCATAAGCCTTCACCACCTCGTCGGCCTTTTCGAAGGCCACCACCTCGTATTGCATCTTGTGGGAGCGGAAGAAGTCCGCCACGTTCAGCTCGGTCGTGGTACCGGTGTTGGTGCACACGGCTGCGCCATTGAGCTGCAGCGCGGACGTCACGCCCAGGCTCTTGCGCACCATGAAGCCCTGCCCGTCGTAATAGTTCACGCCGGCGAAGTTCAGGCCCAAAGCCGTGTCGCGCTGCATGGTCCAGGTGGTGTTGCGGGAGAGCAGGTCCACCTCGCCGGACTGCAGGGCCGTGAAGCGTTCCTTGGCCGACAGCGGCGTGAACTTCACCTTGTTCGGATCGCCGAAGATGGCCGCCGCCACGGCCCGGCACAGATCCACGTCCAGGCCGGTCCAGTTGCCCTTCTCGTCCGGATTGGAGAAACCGGGCAGGCCCTGGGAGACACCGCACTGGACAAAGCCCTTGGCCTTCACGTCCTCAAGGGTGCCGGCAGAAGCCGCCGACACCGCGGCCACGGACACGGCAGCACCGAGTGCGAGCGAGAGCAGCGTGCGTTTCATGATCCTTTTTCCTTCCTTCCTCGAGGCCGGATACGGGGAGAGCCGTGGGGCACCGGACATGCGGACGACAGCCGCAACACCTCTTGCGCAGCGCGCCTCAAGAGGCCGGCCCCGTCGCCTTCCGACATTCGACATGTCCGAGCTGATGCCTCCCTGAACCCGGCTGGGTTGCAGCTGGAACGGTTTCTTCTCCCTCCCGGGCAACGTGTTGCGCCCGTGGTTCCTATCGGAGCATCAAAACCGTGCAACCGTCAAGAGGTTTTCGAAACTGACCAGATTTGGCTTCCGTGGAACCCGGCAGCCTCTCACTCCGTCCTCGCGTCCCGAGACCCGTTTCGCTGCACGCTCTGCACATGCCGACAAAGGATCCATTGTCCCTTCACATTCCACATGGAAGAACAGCGCTCTCCAGCGGGTGGACTCGCCGGATCCGGCGCGCCACCCTTCGATCGCCACCTAATGGGATCAAATTCCGTGTAATGGAAAGGAAGCATCAGGCATCGCACCAAGTTGGGCCCAGGCACAAGGGAACAGGCATCATGAGCACGGACACGCAACATGCAAACGCGGGCCTTCGCAACAGTGGGGACGCACAGGCACGCCAGACCCGGCTGTTGCATGCCGGCCGCGGTTTCGATCCTCTCCGGCAGGAGATAGGGCCGGTCAATCCCCCCGTTGTGCGCGCCAGCACCATCCTCGTGCCGGACGTGGAAACCCTGGAGACGAAGGCTCCCTATGGCACCAAGGGCACGGAGACCACCAAGGCGCTCGAGGAGGCGCTGCTCGCCATCGAATCCGCCGATGCCTGCTTCCTCTACCCTTCCGGACTGGCGGCCATCGCGGGTGCACTGCTGGCACTGACGAAAAGCGGCGATCACGTGCTTCTGTGCGATGCGCTCTATTATCCCACCCGACGGCTGATGAACGCGCTGCTGGCCCGCTATGGCGTTGCCGCCAGCTATTTCGACCCGCGGGCCGGCGTGGACGAGATCGTGAACCAGATGCGCCCCGAGACCCGGGTGCTGTTTCTCGAATCCCCGGGCTCCGACACGCTCGAGGTGCTGGACGTGCCGGCGCTGGCGGCCGCGGCCCGCGAACGGGGCATCGTCACCGTGATCGACAACACCTGGTCGGCCGGCTGGCTGTTCGATCCCTTCCGGCATGGTTGCGATGTGTCCGTGCATGCGCTCACCAAGTATCAGGCCGGTCATGCGGATGTGCTGATGGGAGCGGTGCTGTGCCGGGAGGAATGTGCCGAGGCGATCGGAGCCGCGCATCTTATGCTGGGCCAGTGCGTGGGGGGAGACGACGCCTGGCTGGTGCTGCGGGGCCTGCGTACCCTGCCCCTGCGGCTGAAGCAGCAGGGAGAAAATGCCCTGAAGATCGCCAGCTGGCTGGACGAACGGCCGGAGGTAGCCGCCGTGTTGCACCCGGCCCTGCCCGGTGCCCATGGCCACGCGATCTGGAAGAGGGATTTTTCGGGAGCCGCGTCCCTGTTTTCCTTCGTGCTGGATCCGCGCCATGACGTGGCCGCGGCCCGAGCCATGATCGACGGGCTGGAGCTGTTCGGCATCGGCGCCTCCTGGGGCGGTTACGAAAGCCTGGTGATGCTGAAGAACACAAGGCAGCTGCGCACCACCCCCTTTCCCCATGAGGGCTGGCTGGTGCGGCTGTCCATCGGGCTGGAGGATCCGGACGACCTGATTGCCGACCTGAAGGCCGGTTTCGCGCGCCTGCACAAGGCCGGTTGATCCATGGCCGCGATTGAGCCATTGCAGGATGACGACAACGGTTCGCAAACGGGGGACACGACAATGCGCAAGGGCGCCATGTCCTTTCTGGCTCTCATGATGGCCAGGGACCGACTGGCTGTCGTCCTTTCTGCCGCTTTTCTCGCCGGGATCGGTGCCGGCAGCACCGTCATGGCCGGTGACGATCCGGATCTGGTATTCAAGAAGCGCACCGTCTTCCGTCTGCTCTCGCCCGATGCCTATATCCGCGTGCATGCCATCGACGATCCGCTGGTGGAGGGCGTGGCCTGCCATTTCGCGGTGCCGGAAATCGGCGGATGGAAGGGCTGGGCCGGCCTGGCGGAAGAACGCTCCGATGTGTCGCTGGCCTGCCGGCAGATCGGTCCCATTCGTTTCCGGGACAAGTTCGCGCAGGGCGAGGACATGTATCGCGAGCGCCGCTCGCTCTTCTTCAAGAAGCTGCACATCGTGCGTGGCTGTGACGAGAAGCGCAACGTGCTTGTCTATCTCACCTATACGGACAAGCTGATCGAGGGCAGCCCGAAGAATTCCATCTCCACCGTCCCCATCATGCCCTGGGGCGACGAGCCGGCCCCGCGCTGCGCCGACTGGCTGAAAAAATGAAGGCCCGCGCGCAGCTTCACCATCCCAGCACCTGGAGATGAACCCGGCGCTGGCGGGGCCCATCCAGCTCCAGCATCATGACGGCCTGATACCGTCCCAGCACCGGTGCTCCCTCGTGCACCGCCAGCGTGGCGGACGAGCCGATCATCATGGCCAGGATGTGCGCATGGGCATTCTTCGGCTCATCGGGCGGAATGTTGGCGCGCAGATGCAGGTCATTGTGTTTCCAGGGCCGCGCCGGCGGCACGAGCGCGGGCAAGAAGGCCCGAATGTCCATCAGCAGGCGCTCCTCGTGCTCGTTCACCGTGAGGGCACAGGTGGTGTGCGGCGTGGAGGCCAGGACCATGCCCTCGGCTGTGCCCGATTCCGCCACCGCCCTGCGCACTTCCACCGTGATGTCATGCACGCTGATCTCCGGCCCTGTGTCGATGACGATCTCCTTGAAGAAGCTGCGCATGATGCCAGGCTCCCGATTCAGCGAACGGCCTTGCGGGCCTATTCGGTCCTCCCCGCACACGAAAGGGACCGGCACCTGCCGTGCCGGTCCCGGGACGTCGGGTCGGGCGGCCATCAGAGGCCGAAGATGTCGCGCGTGATGTTCACGAACCAGCTGTGGGCATACAACATCTCGCGCTTGTAGTACTCGGGCGGCGCATCCTTGGGCGTGAGGCCACCGGAGACCTTGACGATCTTCGAGCCGTCCTTGGCCAGGCGATACACTGCCGCCACGGAAAAGCCCCAGTCCTCCGCCGCGATGGAATAGCAGGTGTTGACGTAGGAGGGCGGTGGCGGGGTCTTGCCGTTGAGCAGCGCGGCAATGGACGCGGCGCAGACCTTGGCCTCCGAGTTGGCGGCGTAGCCGGACTTGGGCATGCCCTTGGCGATGGAGGCATCGCCGATCACGTGGATGTTCTTGTGGATCGTCGATTCGAAGGTGTGCAGATCGATCGGGCACCAGCCGGAATCGTTGGTCAGGCCGGCATCGTGCGCGATCTTGCCCGCCTTCTGGGCCGGAATCACGTTGAGCACGTCGGCCTTGACCTCCTCGCCGAACTTGGTGGTCACGGTGCGATTGGCCACGTCCACCTTCACCACGCCGGCCTCCTCGGCCGCGCCATGCCACTCGATCATGGCGTTGTCGGTCTTGTAGCCGTAGAACTTCTCCCAGGCTGCGGTGAACAGCCCCATCTTGGAGAACTTTTCCTTGGGATCGAGGATGATCACCTTCGATTTGGGCTTGGCCTTCTTCAGGTAGCTGGCGATCTGCGAGGCGCGCTCGTACGGCCCGGGCGGGCAGCGGAAGGGGTTTGGCGGGGCACAGATGACCACCACGCCCCCGTCCTTCATCTCCTCCAGCTGCTTGCGGAGGATCATGGTCTGCTCGCCGGCCTTCCAGGCATGGGGCACGGTCTTGGTGGCGGCCTCGTCATAGCCCTCGATGGTCTCGAAGCGGAAATCGATGCCCGGCGAGACCACGCAGCGGTCATAGGCGAATTCCTGACCGCCCTTGGTCCTGACGACCTTTTTCTCCGGATCGATGGCGGTGACGGTGTCGTGCACCACGTTGATGCCCGCCTTCTTCAGGCCGTCGTAGCCGAACTTGATGGAGTCGATGCTGCGATGACCGCCCAGCACCTCGTTGGACATGAAGCAGGTGTAGTAGTGCGTCTTGGGTTCGATGAGCGTGACCTCGATGCCCGGATCGAAGATCTTGAGATAGCGCGCGCAGGTGGCGCCACCCGGACCGCCGCCCACGACCACAACCTTTTTCGACGCACCAAGCGCAAGCCCGGGCATGCCCACCACACCCACGGCCGCGGCCGCGCCTGTGGCCTTCAGCAGCTGTCTGCGATCGAAAGTGCCTTTCATTGTTCCGTGCTCCTCTTGCAGGAAATCCGCGTTCGACAAGTGCCCGAAGGCTGCCGGCCGGTCACTGCTGGCTGGCGTAGTAGTTCAGCAGGGCCTCGAAGCCGGCCATGCCCTCCTTGGCCTTCAGCTTCTCCACCTTCCGTTTCATCTTCTTGGTCATCTCGCGATCACCGTTGAGGAAGTCGGTCAAGGTGAAGTGCAGGTAGGGCATCCACTGGCCGGCCAGGATGCCGGAATCCTCCTCGGGCTTCTTGCCGCCTTCGGAGTGGCACTTCTCGCAGTATTTCTCGTGCAGCTTCTTGCCCTTCTTGGCCAGTTCGGCATCGAATGCCTGCTTGGCCGGAACATAGGGCTTCTTGGAGAAGTAGTCGGCCAGGAGCGCAATTTCCTCCTTGGTGTAGCCCTTGGCGATGCGGCCCATGATGGTGGACGGCACCTCGCCGGAGGCAAATCCCTCCATCACCTCCAGGAAATACTCCTTGGAAAGGCCGCCGATATTCGGCGTGGCCGGGCCGCCGGAAGCCCCATCCGGCCCGTGACAGCCGGCACAGGTCATGGCCAGGATCTCGGCCGGCGCGCCGGTGATCAGCTCCTTGTTCTGGGCCGAGGCCGGCGCGGCCGCCAATGCCATGCCCAGCCCGATCGCGACAAGCAGTCCTGTGGTTTTGCCTGGCATCTGCTGTTTCCTCCTTTGCCTTTGGCTGTCGCCTTGAGCGACGGGGGTCGATGCCGGCGTCCCCCGCCGTGTTCCCCACCCTTCCTGGGCGCTTGTGCGCCAAGCCAGGTGTCGGTGGTTTTCATGATCCGTCGGCGGCCGCATCATCCAGACCGCCGGCCGGATCGGGGAATACCGGGTCACTTGCCGTTGTCCGCGCCTCCCTCATGCACGGCTGCGGGCGCCTCCGCCTGACCGAGGGCCGGATCATCCGCTTCCGCATCCGCCGCCGGCACCTGTCCGCTCTCCAGCTTGCCGGCCAGGGCCAGCGCGATGAGCCGGGCGGCCTTTTCTGCTCCTGCCGCCCGCGCGATCTCCAGCGCCGTGCGGCCCTTCCTGTCCCTGATGCGGGGATTGGCCCCGGCCTTGAGCAGGGCCCGCACGATGCGCGCGGAATTGTCCCGCGCCGCCTTCATGAGTGCGGTTTCGCCCTCGTTGTCCTGCGCGTTGACGTCCGCACCATGGGCGATGAGCAGGCGCACGATGGGCAGATGTCCTTCCTCGGCGGCGCGCATGAGGGGCGTTTCGCCATCCGTGTCGCGCGCGTTCACATCCGCTCCGTGCCTGAGCAGCACCTTGACGGCCTCGATGTGCCGGTTGTCGGCGGCCAGCATCAGCGGCGTGGCCCTGGAGCGGGCATCCCGCGCCTCGATGTCGGCCCCGGCCCTGATCAGCCGCTCGCACACCTCCGCATGGCCGCGCTCGGCCGCCATCGCCAGGGCCGTGCGTCCCTCGCGGTCGCGGATCTCCAGCGAGGCGCCTCGCTGCAGCAGCATCTCCACGGCCTTGGCGTTGCCGTGACGGGCGGCATAGATCAGGGGTGTCCAACCGGCGCGGGTCTGCACGTCCGGCATTGCCCCGCGATCCAGCAGCATGGCCATGATCCGCGGCTCGTTGTTCTCCGCGGCGAAAGTGAGCGCCGTGCAGCCGGCCACGGTGCGCGCGTTCACGTCCGCGCCCTTGCGCAGCAGATAGACGACGGTATCGACGTTGCCATTCTCCGCGGCCATCATCAGGGGGGTCTTGCCGAACTCGTTGGCGGCGTTGGGGCTCACGCCCTTCTTCTCGACGAGCTCGCGAACGAGATCCGTATCGCCGATGGACGCGGCTATCCGCAGCTCTCGGGCCGCCTCGGAGGTGTCCACATACTTCTCGGCCTGCTGCTTCCAGGCCTTTTCGGTGCCCTTCTCGTCCAGCACCTGCTCCGGCGGCACCTCCATGGCCTGCCCACGCCCGCCTGGCATCATCATGGCGGCCACGGCCACCAGCACTGCCAGCAGGCAGCAGCCCCGGCAACGACGACCACTCTCCATGGCCGAACGCCCCGATGAGCCGGCAGCCTGTGTCCGCTTGTCCTCCCCTTCCCGCATGGTCCGTGCCGTTTTTCCGTTGTTGTCTCGTTTCGCTTCTGCGTGCATCAGCCCCTTCCTTCGGGAAGGGCGTTCCGGATCCGGCCAGCCTCCACAGGGGCCGGGCCTCGTGCCACCCCGGCCGGCAGCCTTCCGGCTATCCCTCTTCGGGTTCGTCGGGCAGATCGTGGGTAACGCCCTTGTGGCAGTCGATGCAGGTCTTGCCTTCGTCACGGGCACGCTGATGCTTCTTGCGCGCCACCTTGTCCTGCAGGTCGAAGGCCATGGCCTCCCAGGAGTGGCAATTGCGGCATTCGCGCGAGTCTGTGGCCTTCAGCCTGGCCCACACGCGATTGGCCATCTCCCAGCGCCGGGCCTCGAATTTCTCCTTGGTGTCGATGGTACCGAGAATCTCGTGCCACACGTCCTTGGCCGCCATGATCTTGGCCGCCATCTTCGGGAAGAACGGCTTGGGCACGTGACAATCCGCACAGCCGATGCGAACGCCCGCGTGGTTCTCGTAGTGGTCGGAGTCGGCGAACTCCTCGAGATTCCACTTCATGGAGTGGCAGGATGTGCAGAACTCGGTCGTGTTGGTATAGGCCAGTCCCATGTTGAACATGGCGGTGAACAGTACGCCGGCCGCGAAGATGACTGCCGCCAGCCACACCTTGCCGGAGTCTAGCGTACGCAACGCAGAACCTCCCCCGCTTCGTTCCTTCCCCCTGCCGCGACCGGAGGGCCTGGCCTCCCTCCTCTTGCGGCTTGCCTTCACATTTTTTCATTGGCGTTCCGCCTTCCGTATAAAGACAAGACGGCCATCATGCAAGAGATTCCGCAAAATATGAGAAAAGTCTCATATTAGAAACATCTAATAAAATACAACAAGAAGAAAGAAACACTCCATGATGAAGTATAAATAACTACCTATACATGGATTCACTTTGTCACGGTGACATCATCACAAAATGTTCCTTCGCCACCGGCCTGTCGGCTGCAGGATCTCGTCATGTTGCACTGACACCGACAAGCCTGCAAAACTGCAAGTCGTCCTCACTTTCCGATCAAGGACAGGGGTTCGACCGGTGTCGGAAGGATTTTTCGCCTTCCGCTCGTCCCGCCTGGCCGGCGCGCCGCCCACACGGTCAATAGCGCGGCCAGAACCGGATGGCCCGCATCCGCCGGCTTTTTCCGCTCACGCATGCCGATTCCGCCCTTTCCCCTTGCGGTGCAGGGAGGGCTGGTTATCCTTTTTAAGGAAATGTCAGGCATGATCTTGCCGTGGCAAGGGGCCGGCCAGCCGTGCCCGAGCGATCGCCGGCAACGGGCGAGCAGGGAGAGACCCGAGCAGGGAGATACCGATGAACGAAAGGAGCGATTCGGGCGGGCGCCAGATCGTGGACCTGATGCGCTACGACCTGCTGACGCAGGCGGCCCTGCGGCAGGTGGTGCGCATGGCCCTGAAGCGTGTAGAGAAGGAGGGGCTGCCCGGCGAACACCATTTCTTCATTGCCTTCGACACGCGCCATCCGGGCGTGAAGCTCTCCGAACGGCTGCGGCAGAAGTATCCGGAGGAGATGACCATCGTGCTGCAGCACCAGTTCTGGAACCTCAAGGTGCACCCGCGCAGTTTCGAGGTCGGCCTCTCCTTTGGCGGCGTTCCGGAGACGCTCGAGATACCCTTCGACGCGGTGAAGGGGTTCTTCGACCCGCATGTGCAGTTCGGCCTGCAGTTCATCGAATCGAAGGACGAGGCCGCCTTCGTGCCCGGTGACGACGAAGAGACGGCAGCCGCAGACGATGCGACAGAAAAGGCCGCTGCATCCGGCGAGACAGGAGAGGCGACCCCGGCCGCATCCGGTGCCGACAAGGCCCGGCACGACGGCAAGAAAGCCGGAAGTGGGAACGAAGAGAGCGAGACGAAGGTGATATCCCTCGATGCCTTTCGCAAGAAATGAGCAGACCCTGCGCATGAAGAGGCGATTCGGACAGGAGACACCGGCCTCCGCATGGACCGCGATCGCCCTGGCGTTTTGGGCCGCTCTTGTTCTGCCTGACGCCGCCCGCGTCCGGGCGGCGGAGGCGCAGGCGGCAGCCCTGCCCTCGCTGGCGGGGCTGGCGGAAACGGCCCTTCGCACAGCACCGGCAAAAGAGCTCTTCGGCAGCGCGAAGCTGCCGGCTGCCCTCCCCCCACAGCCCTATGGGTTCTATTCAAGGGGCTGCGCGGCCGGCAACGTGGCCATGCCGCTCACCGGCCCCTACTGGCAGGTGATGCGCCCGAAGCGCAACCGCTACTGGGGTCAGCCGGTGCTCATCGACTTTCTCGAGCGTTTTGCCCGCATGGCCCATGAGAAGGACGGCTGGCCGGGGCTGCTCATTGGCGATCTCTCGCAGCCGCGCGGCGGACCCATGACCAGCGGCCACGCCTCGCATCAGATCGGGCTGGATGCCGACATCTGGCTCACGCCCATGCCGGCGCGCGTGCTCACCATCGATGAGCGCAACACCATGTCCGCGGTGCTGATGACGCTAGACCGCAGGCGCATCAACCCGCAGCGCTTCACCGAAAGGCATGCGCGCCTCATCCGTCGCGCGGCCCTGCAGCCGGAAGTGCAGCGCATCTTCGTGCATCCGCCGATCAAGAAGTATCTGTGCGACTTTGCCCGCCGCATCGGCGACCGGGACCGGTCCTGGCTGGCCAAGGTGCGCCCATACTACGGCCACAACTACCACTTCCACATCCGCCTGCGCTGCCCGCAGGGCGCCCGCTGGTGCAAGGATCAGGGCGATCCGCGCCCGAAGGACGGCACCGGCTGCGGTGCCGAGCTCGCCTACTGGTATTCCGACAGACCCTGGGGCGGCGGCCGCAAGAAGGCACGACCGAAATTCGTCAACGGCATCCCCCTGCCCCGCCCGCGTCCGCACAAGCGGAAGCCGCGCCCGCCCGTGACGCTCGCCGCGCTGCCCAAGCAATGCACGAAGGTGCTCCTGGCGCCGGCGCCGGCATCCGCCCGGCAGAGGGCATCGGCACACGGTCACTTGTCACGATGATCCCGGAGGGTCCGACGAAAGGGGACCGTCTTCCTCTTCCAGTCGCATGTGAACTATATGCAAGGTATTGCGTTGCAAGAACTTTGCGGATGGTTGGATGACTGTGAATCACAAGGTTCTGGCAATATATTCTCAGAACCTTGCGATTCACTCAAGCCGGAAATGCTGTCCTGCTGGCGCCGGGCCGTGCCCTGAGCCAGCATCACGCATTGTTTTTGGGGCTGTCCTGGATAACCTGACAGCTTCCACTGCAACGATTTGTCATTTTGCCATTTTGATGAATATTGGCCAAGAGAGGCGCCAATGGCGATTT
>CAZNLW010000053.1:0-14004 GCA_964574205.1 uncultured Rhizobiaceae bacterium
GCAGGTCGGAAAAGGCAGGCTTCAGGTTCAGGAGGCTTGCCACATCCAGATCCGGAAATGCTTTTCTTCCGGCGCAGACCACAATTCGCGCTGACAGGACACCCGGTTTTCACGTTCGAGCGCCTGCCCGGTTGCTCCTGCTTCAGGCAGCGGCCAGCATCCGGCGGGGGCGTGCCTGCCAGATGTCGCGGGCCAGTGTTTCCGCAGTCATCGCATCTTCCGCATCACCCGCAGCCCGCAGCCAGATCGCCAATGTGCCGATCACGGCCGCCTCGCCATATTCATGCGTGGCTTCGCCGCACCACACGGCCGCCAGCAGGCGCGCATCCAGCCGCCCTTCCTCGGCTGGCACGCGGGGCTCTTCCACCATTGCCGGCCAGCGCTCCCGCCATTCCCGAGGGCCCTGCACAAAGGCCACCTCGCAGGTCTTGCCAACGCGCCGTTCCGGCTCGCCGCCCTCGCCCCGGAATACCGCAAAGCGCTCCTGCTCCAGGCGCAGGGCCGCGCCAGTATGCGTCTCCAGAAAACCGCGATGGAAAATGCCATTGATCAGGACGGGCGCCCCCAATGGATTGACGAGACGTGGAAAGGTGTTCACCGGCGAACGCAGGCCGAGAATGGGTTTGAGGTTGATCAGTGCATCCAGCCGCGGCTGCAGGACGGACAGGGGAATATAGGTGAAATGCCTGCGGTCCAGTTGCCGCGCGGCATCCTCCCAGCTTCTCGCCATGTCCTGCCCCAGGGCAGCCAGCGTCTCACCGATATAGAGCCGCCCTGTCGTGTGCCCCTCCGCACCATGCATGCAGATCTTCCGTCCCTGCGCGGCCAGGGCAAAGGCGGCCAACAGATACCAGGGCAGTTGCCGACGCTTGCCGGCATAGGACGGAATGTCGAAATCCGGCCGGGGCATGGCAGCGGGAATTCGGTCAGCGATGACGTCCCGCACCGCAGCGGCAAAGCCGGCGATCTCGTCCGCACTTTCCTCCTTCAGCCGCAACAGCATCAGAAAGGCCCCCACCTGCTCCGGCTCCGTCTCGCCACGCAGCAGCATGGCCATGCTCTCTCGCGCCTCCTCGAACGTGAGATGACGCTGCTTCGTCTTGCCGCGGCCGAGGATGGCCACGAATTTCGCAAAGGGATGTTCTTCCTTCCGGTCCATGATCCTGCCGCTCCCGGTGCGCACAAGCCATCAATCAGTTGACAGGAAGGTCGCAAGCCAGCCGCTTTCAGTCCATGCCGGCAATGGCGATGGCCACCGGCGTGTGCGCCTCCTGTGCCTTTTCCACCATGGCCGGCAGTGCCGGCGGCTGCCCCAGCAGATGCTGCAATATGGAGGCATCACGCACCGCACAGCCTTCTGCATCATCGCCGAAGATCACGAAGACAGGCCCATCGGTCTCTTCTCTGGCTTGCTCGACCGCTTCCACGAACGGCGTCAGTCCTGCCAGTCCGTAACACCGCTTCTGCGCCTGCATCCCGTTGAGACGGAACACCACCGCCGGCCCTGTGATCCACCAAGGCGTGCGCCGCCCGCCATGATCATGAAAGCTCATGCTCACGCCATGGGCCGCCAGCAGCTCCCGCACCCCTGCCCGGTGCCAGCTGGCATGGCGAAATTCCATGACATGGACCATGTCATCGGGCAGCAGGGGCAGAAAGGCCTCCAGCCGGGCCGGATCACACTTGAAGGTGGGCGGCAGCTCCCAGACCACTGCCGCCAGCTTCTCGCCCAGCCCGCGAATGCACTCGAGAAAGGCGGCCACATCCGCTTCGCATCCCGCCAGCCTGCGGCGATGGCAGATGCGCCGCGGGGCCCGCACCAGAAAACGGAAATCCTCTGGCACCATGCCGGCCCATGTCGCCACCTGACGGTCATCAGGCAGGCGATAGAACGTGGCTGTCAGCTCCACGACATCGAAATGCCGGGCGTAATGACGAAGCCATTCCTCTTCCGGCAACTCGGGCGGATAGAAGGCCTTGCGCCAGCCTTTGCCGGCCCAACCCGATGTGCCCACACGGATATCCTTGCCGCTCTCGTCGGTGAAACTGCCAGCCGCGGTCATGACCAGGCGCGCTCCTCTCCGGTGATCGGCACTTGCCAGCCTTGCGAACAGGATATGCCAGAGCAGACCGCAACCCAAGACACCCGGGTCCGCGACTCGGAAAACCGGCGCGTTCCGGCGCACGTCTCCCCGCTCCGGGCATGAAGCCACGGTTGACGCATACTGCCCCGGGGCCGGTTTAGATCTTGCGCAGGTCCACGTGGGTGATGCGGTGATCCGGCCCCTTGTGGAGGATGAGATCCGCCCGCTGCCGCGTGGGCAGGATGTTCTCGCGCAGGTTCACCAGATTGATGGTCTCCCACAGGCGATTGGCGACACGCGCGGTCTCTGCATCGTCGAGACGGGCGTAACGGTGAAAGTAGGAACGCGGGTCGCGAAAGGCCGTCTCGCGCAGGCGAAAGAAGCGTGTCACATACCATACCCGCAGCAGATCCTCGTCCGCATCCAGAAAGATGGAGAAATCGAAAAAGTCCGAAACAAAGGGAATGGCCCGCCCGTCGCGGGGCGGTCGGCCCGTTTGCAGCACGTTCAGCCCTTCCACGATCAGGATGTCCGGCTGGTCGATCTCGATGAAGGCGCCGGGCACGATGTCATAGGTGAGATGATCATAGACCGGCGCCTTCACATGCCGCCGGCCGGCCTTCACGTCGGAAAGAAAGCGCAGAAGCCGCGGCAGGTCGTAGGACTCGGGAAATCCCTTGCGTTCCATGAGCCCCCGCCTTTCCAGCTCCGCATTGGGCAGCAGGAAGCCGTCCGTGGGCAGCAGTTCCACCCGTGGATGATCCGGCCAGCGCGAAAGCAGTTTCTTGAGGATGCGCGCGGTGGTGGACTTGCCCACCGCGACCGATCCGGCCATGCCGATGATGAAGGGCACCTTCCTCCCGTTGCCGCCAAGAAAGGCCTTGCGTGCCGCAAAGAGCTTCTGCGTGGCGGCCACGTGCAGGTTCAGCAGGCGCGAAAGCGGCAGGTAGATGGCCTCCACTTCCTTCAGGTCGATGCGGTCAACCAGTCCCCGCACCTCCTCGATGTCCTCGGCTGTCAGCGTCAGCGGCGTATCCGCCCGCAACCGCGCCCATTCCTCGCGCGAAAAGCGCCGGTAGGGCGAAAGGTCGTCCATTGCCCTTGTTTCCGCTTGCGCATCCACTGGCGCGTCGGCTGCATCGGCATGAACGTCATGTCGGAAAGAGCGAGAGGACCCGTTCATGACTCACATCCCCGGCACGGTCGAAAGATGATCACGGCTCCCTTGCCGCATCGTCTCCTGCTGTCCGCGGCCGCCACGAGACCGTGCCCGGCGGCCCGGCTGGTCAATCCTCCTTGCGGGATGCCTTTTCCGCCAGGCCCGAGAGCCCGAAGCGCGATTCCAGTTCAGCCATGATGTCGGCAAAGGGTATGTCCCGTGCCATGAGCGCCACGAGAAAATGATACATCATATCCGCAGCCTCTGCCCGCACGTGCTTCTTCTTGCCGTCCACCAGCGCCAACGCCATCTCCACCGCCTCTTCGCCCAGCTTCTTGGCACACTTGTGCCGCCCCTGCGAGAGCAGCTTGGCCGTGTAGGATTCCTTGGGCGAGACGTGACGGCGCTGTTCCAGCGTGTCGATCAGTCGGGCCAGTACGTCCAGGCGATAGCGGTCTTCGGCCATGGGGTCCTTTCCCCTGCTGAGGCTCACAGGCACAAGATCGCCCGGGCCATGACAAAGGCGGGATTGCCAGCAAGATTGGATTGCCGAGTGTGGAAAGCCATTTTGGCAGCAATGTCAAGGCACCCTGCAAGACAACGTGATGCAGGCAACGGGCCCGTCTCCGGAACGCAGGAAGGCCCGGCACCGCCAGAGACGGCCGGGCCCGGTCCTTGCAGCCGGTTCAGGGATACACGCAGCCCTCGTGATGGAGTTCACACGGAAATCGGGTCTTCACAGCTGCTTGACGATCTCCTCCACCATCTTCTTGGCGTCGCCGAAGAGCATCATGGTGTTGTCGCGGTAGAACAGCGGATTGTCTATGCCCGCATAGCCCGGCGACAGGGAGCGCTTGACGAACATCACCGTCTTCGCCTTCCACACCTCGAGCACCGGCATGCCGTAGATGGGCGAATTGGGGTCCTCCTTGGCCAGCGGGTTGGTGATGTCGTTGGCGCCAATGACGAAAGCCACGTCCGCATCGGCGAACTCGGCATTGATGTCCTCCAGCTCGAACACCTCGTCATAGGGCACCTGGGCCTCCGCCAGCAGCACGTTCATGTGCCCCGGCATGCGGCCGGCCACGGGATGGATGGCATATTTCACCTCCACCCCATACTTGTCCTTCAGGAGATCCGCCATTTCGCGCAGGGCATGCTGGGCCTGCGCCACCGCCAGGCCATACCCCGGTACGATGATCACCTTGCGTGCATTCTTGAGCAGGAAGGCCGCATCCTCCGCCGAACCCGCTTTCACAGGTTTCTGCTCACCCTCCCCGGCGCTGGTGGCGGCCTCGGTGCCGAAGCCGCCCAGGATCACCGAGAAGAACGAGCGATTCATGGCCCGGCACATGATGTAGGAGAGGATGGCACCGGAGGAACCCACCAGCGCGCCGGTGATGATCAGCGCCACGTTGTGCAGGGTAAAGCCGATGCCGGCTGCCGCCCAGCCCGAATAGGAGTTGAGCATGGACACCACCACCGGCATGTCCGCGCCGCCTATGGGAATGATCAGCAGCACGCCCAGCGCGAACGAGACGAGCACGATGAGCCAGAAGGCGGCATGGCTCTCCGTCTTGACGAACATGATGATGAGAAACAGCAACAGCACCCCGAGGGCGCCGTTGATCACGTGCCGCATGGGCAGCAGCGTGGGCTTTCCGGAGACCAGCCCCTGCAGCTTGGCGAAGGCCACCAGCGAACCGGTGAAGGTGATGGCGCCGATGGCCACGCCCAGGCTCATCTCGATCAGCGAGGCGGTGCGGATGGCTCCCGGCACACCGATACCGAAGGCCTGGGGAGCGTAGAGGGCGGCCGCGGCCACCATCACCGCCGCCAGGCCCACCAGCGAGTGAAAGGCTGCCACCAGCTGCGGCATGTGGGTCATCGGAATGCGCCGCGCGATCACCGCACCGATGCCGCCACCAATGGCCAGCCCCAGGACGATCAGCACCCACGTGAGGCTGCTGAAGGCCGGCATGGCGAAGAAGGTGGTGACGATGGCAATCGCCATGCCCGCCATGCCCAGGTAGTTTCCCATGCGCGAGGTATCGGGATGCGACAGCCCGCGCAGGGCCAGGATGAACAGCGAGCCCGAGATCAGGTAGAGCAGGACGATGAGGTTCTGCGACATGCCGGCGCCCCCTTATCCCTTCTTCTTGTACATGGCCAGCATCCGCTGGGTGACCAGGAAGCCGCCGAAGATGTTCACGGCCGCCAGCACCAGGCCGACAAACCCGAAGGCCACCGCCGCGCCGGAAAGCATGGCACCGGCGCCCACGGCCAGCAGCGCGCCCACCACGATCACCGAGGAGATGGCATTGGTCACCGACATCAGCGGCGTGTGCAGGGCCGGCGTCACCGACCAGACCACGTAATAGCCCACGAACACGGCCAGAACGAAGATGGAAAACAGATAAATGAACTCGCTGCCGCCCGCCGCGGGGCTGCCGGCCGCCGCCATCTGCTGGGCCGCCTGCAGGGCCTGTTCGGCATAGCCCTGCGCGGCTCCAGCGGCCTCGGCCGCCTCCTCGGCCGACTGGCGCGCGGCTTCCGCGGCCAGGCGCGCCCTTTCCATCAGTGTCGCTGCATCCTGCATGATCCGCTCACCCCTCGTTCTTCAGCACCGGATGGACGATTTCGCCGTTGCGCGTCACCAGGGTGCCGGCGATGATCTCGTCCTCCAGGTCGATGTTCAATGCATCCGCCTCCTCCATCAGCAGGAGCTTCAGGAAGTTGCGCAGGTTGTTGGCATACATGGCGCTGGCGTTGCCTGCCACGCGCCCGGCCATGTTGGTATGGCCGATGATCTTCACGCCCGCGTGCTCCACCACCTCGCCGGGCTTCGACAGCGCGCAGTTGCCGCCACGCTCCACCGCCAGATCCACGATGATGGAGCCGGGCCGCATGCTCTCCACCATCTCGCGAGAGATCAGCCGCGGCGCCGGCCGGCCGGGGATGTTGGCCGTGGTGATCACCACATCCATGTCCTTGATGTGATTGGCCACCAGCTCCGCCTGCAGGGCCTTCTGCTCTTCCGTCAGCTCCCGCGCATAGCCGCCCTCGCCGGCCGCTGCCAGCGCCTCCAGGAAGATGAACTTCGCGCCCAGCGAGCGCACCTGCTCGCCGGCTTCCGGCCGCACGTCCGTGGCCGAGACAGCCGCCCCCAGCCGGTGCGCCGTGGCGATGGCCTGAAGCCCCGCCACGCCGGCCCCCATGACGAACACCTTGGCTGGCGGAATGGTCCCCGCTGCCGTCATCATCATGGGAAAGATCCGGGAGAACAGGCTGGCGGCCTCGATCACCGCCCTGTAACCGGCGAGTGATGCCTGCGAAGAGAGCACGTCCATGCTCTGCGCGCGCGTGATGCGTGGAATGAGCTCCATGGCGAAGGCCATGATCCTGCGCGCATTCACTGCCTTGAAGAAGTCGCCGTCCGTCCACGGATCAAGCATGCCGATGAGCGCGGCACATTCCTTCATGGCCTCCACCAGCGAGACATCCGGTCGCCGCACGGTCAGCACCACATCCGCTTCCGCCACCGTCTTCGGCCCGTCCGGCGCGATGAAGGCTCCGGCGTCCTCGTATTCCGCATCGGAAATGAAGGATTGCGTGCCGGCACCGGCCTGCACCACCACATCCAGCCCCATCTTCACGTAGTCGCGCACCGTGGCCGGCGTGGCCGCCACGCGCGTCTCGTCCGGCAGCGTCTCAGCAGGGATCGCTATCTTCATGCCGATCTTCCCCAGAACTGTTGCCCGGCCCGCGGAAAGGAAGCGGACCCTGTCTCCGCTCGCGGGAATGAAAGGAGCCCCCGCTTCGCCTTTCCGCGCACTCTAGCGACAGATGGGGCAGGCGAAAAGAGGCTCGCTGCGCATTCCCCGAAAGAATGCCTGCCGTGCTGCCAGCCATCCCGGCAGGCCTGTGGCGTCATGTCATGCCGTCGCGCTCATTCCCGCGGAGGCCAGCATGTGCGGCGCATTTCCTCCAGCCGCGAGACCGTGCGCTGGAACATGACATGCAGCGGCCCTTCCGGATAGAGCTCGCCTGGCGCACCGGCGGCCGAGGCGACCAGCCGCACGCGATTGTCGTAGAGCGCATCGACCAGCGTGATGAACCGCATCACCTCGTTGCGCTGTTCCGGTGCGAGAATGGGAATGTTGTCGATGAACACCACATGGAAGGTCCGCGCGATGGCCAGGTAGTCTGCTGCCCCCAGCGGCCGCTCGCACAGCTCGGCAAAGGTGAAGCGCGCCGCCGAGCCCGCCGCCCGCGGCACCATCAGCACCCGCCCCCCCAGATCCAGAGGCCGCGGCTGGCTTTTCAGCGGCCCGATGGCGGAAAGCCACATCCGGTCCATGGCCGCCGCCGCCTCGGGTCCCAGCGGCGTGATCCACACCTCATCGCCCACCGGACCGCACAGGCGATAGTCCGTCTCGCCGGTCAGTGCCACCACCTCGCAGCGGGCACACAGCTGCAGGATGAAGGGCTCGAAAAGCCCCCGGTTCAGTCCGTCGGCATAGAGCGCATCCGGCGGCACGTTGGAAGTAGCCACCATGACCGTGCCCATGTCGAAGAGATGACCGAACAGCCGCCCCAGGATCATGGCATCGGTGATGTCGGTCACCTGAAACTCGTCGAAACACAACAGCCAGGCATCGGAGAAAACGATTCTGGCCACTTCCTGCACCGGATCCGCATCCTCCCAGATCCGTCCTTCGGCCTGCTTGGCACGGATGTCATGGATGCGCTTGTGGACATCCTGCATGAAGGCATGGAAGTGCACACGCCGTCGGTACTCGGGGTCCACCGGCACGGCCTCGAAGAAGAGATCCATGAGCATGGTCTTGCCCCGGCCGGGCTCGCCCCAGATGTAGACTCCCCGCGGAATCTCCCGCGGCGCGTTGCGGCCGAACAGGCGGGCCAGCAGCCCCTGCCCGCCGGCCGCAGCCGGGCGATAGTGGGCAAGTTCCCGCGCCAGACGGTCCAGGCGTTCGGCAACCGTGCGCTGGCCGGCATCGGGTTCGATGCGTCCCTCTGCCACCGCGGCCTCGAGCCGCTCGCTGACGGGACCGCGCACCATCACCCGCCCGCTCAGGAAACAAGGCCGATGCGCCGGCCTTCCGCAACAAGGCCCACACGCTCCAGCAACGCCGGCGTGGGCCGTCCCTGATCATCCCATTCGCGCAAGGCATAGTAGGCCGGCAGCATTTCCGGCAAGGCCGATGTGCGCCCGGCATGCACCCCATGAGGGGCGGGCGCCTTCAGGAAACGCTCGGGCAGGCAGTCGTCCGCCGCCGTGAAGCCGGCTGCCAGATTGAACAGCCGCTCCAGCGTGAAGATGCGCTCGCCCTTTGCCCGCAGGGTCTCGGCCGTCCATTCGCCCGCACAGGCGGCATCCATGAGCAGGGCCATGTCGTCCAGGTCCCAGGCCACGGTGACAAAGGTGCAGATGCCCAGGGAATCGATGGCCGCCTTCTCGTCCTGCGTGCGCTTGACGATAGGCGGCTTAACGGCCGGATCGGCCGTCTCGAAGTCGCTGGCAAAGGGGTTGGCGCGCAGATGACACGCCCCCCGCGGCGAAGTGGCATAGCCCAGCCCCATGCCCTGCATGCCACGCGGGTCATAGCCCGGAATTTCCTGGCCCTTCACCGTCATGGCCACGTCCGCATGGCCAAGACGCGCGGCCAGGCGCGCGGCGCCATCGGCCAGCAGCGTGCCCAGCGGCGCCTCGCCGCGCCCGGTGGCCAGCACGGCCGCCACCAGGGCTTCCGCATTGCCGAAGACGAGATCCACGCCGCCTGTCTCCTGCGGCCCGATGACCCCGCGCTCGAACAGCTCCATGGCCGCCGCCAGCGTGCCGCCGAAGGAGATGGGATCCATGCCTTCCTCGTTGCAGATCATGTTGGCGAAGGTGCAGGCGTCGATGTCGCTGACCCCCACCATGGCGCCGAGCGCAAAGGCGGATTCGTATTCCAGCCCGCCCTGTGGTGCGAGATATCGCTTGCCGTATTGCGCCGTGAAATGGTTTGGCCGGATGTGAGCGATGCGCCCGCAGCCGATGGTGCAGGCAAAGCAGGCCTTGTTGGCGACGAGGTTGCGCCAGCCGTCGGGCCCGCGTCGCCGCATGCCTTCTGCCGAGATCTCTTCGCAGCCCTCGAACGTCACATCCTGCGCATTGCGCGTGGGCAGGGCACCGAAGGCGCAGGTCTTGCTCATCATCGCATCGGTGCCATAGACCATCAGCCGCTCCCGCCCCGGCGAGGCGGCCAGTTTTGCATGGGTGAGCTGCACCGCTTCGGCAAGGCGCGCCGGGTCATGCACGGGCACGCTTCCCGTGCCGCGCACGGCGATGGCCTTGAGGTTCTTCGCCCCCATCACCGCGCCCACCCCGGAACGTCCGGCAGCCCGATCGCGATCATTCATGATGCAGGCAAAGCGCACGCCCTTCTCGCCGGCCCGGCCAATGCCCGCCACCTTCACGTCATGCCCGTGGCGGTCCTTCAGCACGCGCTCCGTTTCCCAGAAGGTGCGCCCCCACAGGTCGTCAGCCGGGCAGAGACTGGCCTCGCCGTCGTCGATCCACAGATGGACCGGCCGCTCGGCCCGTCCCGTGATCAGCACCGCATCCCACCCTGCAAACCGCAGGGCCGCGCCGAAGTGGCCGCCGGAATTGGAACAGGCGATGGCTCCGGTAAGGGCGCCGCGCGTGATCACCGCATAGCGCCCGCCCGTGGCAACGCTGGTGCCGGTCAGCGGCCCGGCCGCGAACACGAGAGGATTCTCGGGAGAGAGCGGATCATGCCGCCAGGCTTCGTGCTCCCACAGCAGGCGCGTGCCCAGGCCCCTCAGCCCGATCCAGTCCTGCAGGAAGGAAAGCGGCAACGCCTGCTCCGTGCAGGTCAGCCGATCGAGATCCACGTGCAGGATGCGTCCATGCCAGCCCATGTCATTCTCCCGCTTCCGGCGCTTCGGCCTGAGACTGCGACATTATGCCGATACCGGACCGGCTGGCCAATGGTCTTTGGTTGCGTGGGCAGCGCGGCAAAGCGTTGCGCCGCACCTCCCTACCGGCGCACGCGTTGATGTTTCCGCGCCGTGAAGTTGGTGCGAATCTTGCGTCGGTCGGGCTGGATGACGAAGATTCCGGTCATGATCGAGAGCGGATAGGCCCGCCATGTGGGCGGCAGCATACCGGGGTCACCGACAATCACCTTGCCGGGATAGAGCGGCCCGTGGATACCGCTGTAGCCCCACTCGCTCTTCCTGCCGCCAGCCTGGGCTCCACCTGACCCGGCAAGGACGAGAAGCCCGGCCAGGACCACCAGCATCGGCATCATCCGCCGACCATGGATCTTTCGGCTCTCCCGACTCTCCATCGCCATCTTCATGGGTTTGCCTCTCTGGGCCAAGGCAGCGCCTGTCGCTGATTTTTCCCGGTTCCAGAATGCCACCACCAAGATGACTACAGCATGACGAACCGTGGCCAGACAACGGCAGGCCCCGCCCCTTGCCTTGACAGGCCTGGAGAAATGGCCAAGCAGTGACACCATTGCCGCTTTCCTCCTTGCGCCAACGATAGGGAGTCGACAGCGCATGCGCATTCTCATGCTGGGTGATGTGGTCGGCCGGGCCGGGCGCCGGGCGGTGATCGAACGCCTGCCCCATTTGCGCGAATCGCTCGGGGCGGATTTCGTGATCGTCAATGGCGAGAATGCCGCAGGCGGCTTCGGCATCACGGCCGCCATCTGCCGGGAACTTCTGGAGGCAGGGGCCGATGTGATCACCACCGGCAACCACGCCTTCGACCAGCGTGAGGCCCTCACCTTCATCGATCGCGAACCGCGGCTGCTGCGCCCGCTCAACTATCCCGCCGGCACGCCCGGCCGTGGTGCCGGCCTGTTCGAGACAACGGACGGCCGCCAGGTGCTGGTCATCGCCCCCATGGGGCAGGTGGGCATGCATCCCGTCCTGGACGACCCCTTTGCCGCCGTGGAGCGAGAGTTGGCCGCCTGTCCGCTGCAGGAAGGGGCCGATGCCATCGTCGTGGACATGCATGCCGAGGCCACCTCGGAAAAGACGGCCATGGGCCACTTCTGTGACAGCCGTGTTTCCCTGGTGGCCGGCACCCATACCCACATCCCTACCGCCGATGCCTGGATCCTGCCCGGGGGCACGGCCTACATCACGGACGTCGGAATGTGCGGTGACTACAATTCCGTCATCGGCATGGAGAAGGACGAGCCCCTGCAGCGCTTCACCCGCCGCATCCCAGGTGGCCGTTTCAGCCCGGCCATGGGAGATGTCACCCTCTGCGGCGTGCTGGTGGAGACGGACGAGACCACGGGCCTGGCCCGTCGCATTGCGCCATTGCGCACCGGCGGCCACCTGCCCGGGGCCTGGCCGGATTTCTGAGCATCGGCAAGGCAAAAGGCCCCTTTTGACTTGCGCCGCAATTCGCGTCATATGAACGGAAATCGACAGCAAGCAGGCTGTCCGCCCGCACCCGCCGCATGCGACGATGGATGCGACGATCGATGAGGCGGGAGACCTCGGGCGGAGGAATGGTTTCACGAAGGTAACGACGCCAGGAGATTCGGGAGCCATGGCTGGCCACTCGCAGTTCAAGAACATCATGTATCGCAAGAGCCGGCAGGATGCTGCCCGCTCCAAGATCTTCGCCAAGCTTTCGCGCGAGATCACCGTCGCGGCCAAGCTGGGCGGGCCTGATCCGGCCAGCAACCCACGCCTGCGCCTGGCCATCCAGAACGCCAAGGCGCAGTCCATGCCCAAGGAGAACATCCAGCGCGCCATCAACCGCTCGCGTGGTGGCGATGCCGCCAACTACGAGGAAATCCGCTACGAGGGCTACGGCCCGGGTGGCGTGGCATTCATCGTGGAGGCCCTCACTGACAACCGCAATCGCACGGCTTCCTCCGTGCGTTCCACTTTCACCAAGCACGGGGGCAGTCTCGGCGAGACGGGCTCGGTGTCCTTCATGTTCGATCGCGTCGGCGAGATCCGATACAGGCCCGACGTGGCCGATCCCGATACCGTGATGGAAGCAGCCATCGAGGCCGGTGCCGAAGATGTGGTTTCCGACGAGAACGGTCACCTCATCTACTGTGCCTTCGAGGACATGCACGCCGTTTCCCAGGCTCTGGCCGAGAAGCTGGGCGAGCCGGAATCGGTGAAAGCCATCTGGAAGCCGAAGACCACCACACCGGTGGACGAGGAGAAGGCCGCCAGTGTCCTCAAGCTCATCCAGGCCTTGGAAGATGACGATGACGTGCAGAACGTCTATGCCAACTTCGAGGTTTCCGACGAGGTGATGAAGAAGCTCACGGCGGCCTGAACCACCGGGGCCGGTTGTTTTCGTGCGTCTGCCGGCCAACACGGTTCACAACATGAAGCGCCGGCGTGGGCAGGAAAGGGAGAAGTGTGCCTGCCTGAAGCGCATCCATCGCAAAAACGGCACATCATCCCGCGACAACAGGGCAATGCCGACAACAAAACCCGCAGAAACCGCCTCACAATCAGCCCAGAATCGCCGGCCACGCATTCATTCAAGGCACTTTCGGAGTTTGGAGGGCCAATCGTTCACTTCCGGAAACTCCATGATTTGGAGAGATGGCATTTTGGCTGACGGCCTTGGCGATCTTCCGGTCCTGAAGCGGTCCGCTTTTCAGGCCTGACAAGAGCAGACCTTGCCCCATTTCACCATCAAGTGCAGACAGGCAGAAAGCATGCATTCGTACCACAAGGCGCCCATTTTCACGGGCCTGAAGGCCGGTGCACCTCCTTGAACGCCCCGAAGGGACCCTGCTAGATCCTGATCGCATGGAAAGCCTGTCGATACCGTTCCGGATAAGCCAACCACCCCGATGAACACCAAGGCCACAACCGGTACAGCCGAACCAGGCGATGCCCCTGTCGTCATCCTGGTCAATCCGCAACTGGGCGAGAACATCGGCACGGCCGCACGCGCCATGGCCAATTTCGGCCTGACGCAATTGCGACTGGTGGAGCCACGCGACGGTTGGCCCAGTGACCGAGCCCGCAAGGCCGCGGCCGGGGCGGACTGGATCATTGACAATGTGCAGGTCTTCGATCGGCTGGAAGAGGCCATCGCCGATCTGAACCACGTCTATGCCACCACGGCCCGCCCGCGCGGCATGACCAAGGCG
This sequence comes from uncultured Rhizobiaceae bacterium, assembly GCA_964574205.1. Classification (GTDB taxonomy): domain Bacteria; phylum Pseudomonadota; class Alphaproteobacteria; order Rhizobiales; family Aestuariivirgaceae; genus Thermopetrobacter. Next base: position 13,431 of record CAZNLW010000053.1, read on the forward strand.
GTCATCAGCCCCGCCCAGGCCGGCATGGACATGCGACGCCGAGCAAGGGCCGGCCAGCGCCTGGGCATTCTCTTCGGGCGCGAGCGCTGGGGTCTCACCAACGACGAGATTTCTCTGGCGGATGTCATCATCACCGCCCCGGTCAATCCGCGTTTTGCCTCTCTCAACATCGCTCAGGCGGTCTTGCTCGTGGCCTATGAATGGTATCGCCACGAACACGAGGATACCCTCGGCATGGCCACGGACGAGGCCGGCCCCGTCACCCCCGGGCTGAAGATGCCCGGCTCCCGCCCCGCCACCCGACAGGAGCTCCTGGCCCTGTTCGAGCATCTGGAAAGCGAACTGGAGGCAGCCAACTACTTCCGCTCGCCGGACATGAAGCCGGTGATCGTGCGCAACATCCGCAACATGCTGGAACGCGCCGAGCTCTCGGAACAGGAAGTGCGCACCTTCCGCGGCATCATCCGCACACTGGCCGGTCGCCGGCGCCGCCCCGCCACGTCATCAAATGACAAGGAACGAGATGGCAAGGAATGACATCCACCCTGCCGCAGTCGCATGTGAAGTATAAATA